>JAZPZJ010000075.1:0-59363 GCA_045544635.1 Oscillospiraceae bacterium | reverse complement strand
CACCAGTTCTTCCAGGAGAAAAACTACGTTTATATCAACACACCTCTGATCACCGGCAGCGACTGTGAGGGCGCCGGCGAGATGTTCCAGGTAACCACCATCGGCTATTCTACGGAGTATAAGAACGAGCAGGAATACTATGCTGATGATTTCTTCGGAAAGAAGGCAGGTCTTTCTGTTTCTGGTCAGCTCGAGGGTGAAGTTGCAGCTATGGCAATGGGTAAGATTTATACCTTCGGTCCGTCCTTCCGTGCAGAAAACAGCAATACGCCCAAGCATCTGGCAGAATTCTGGCATGTAGAGCCGGAGGTTGCCTTTGCAGAGCTGCCTGATATCATCGAGCTTGCTGAAGAAATGATCAAGTCCGTTATCGGCAAGGTGCTCACAACCTGCCCCGACGAGATGAAGTTCTTTGATGCACGCTTTGAGAAGGGGATCATTGCCCGTTTGGAAGAGCTGATCTCCAATGATTTCGGCACCGTGACCTATACAGAAGCGATCAAGCTCCTGCAGGAATCCGGTGAGAAGTTTGTTTACCCTGTGGAATGGGGCTGCGATCTGCAGACCGAGCATGAGCGCTATATTTCGGAGAAGGTCTTCAAGAAGGCTGTCTTTGTTACCGATTACCCGAAGGAGATCAAGTCCTTCTACATGAAGCAGAATCCGGACGGTAAGACTGTTGCTGCGGTTGACCTGCTGGTACCCGGTGTCGGTGAGATCATCGGCGGCAGTGAGCGTGAGGCAGACTATGATAAGTTGGTTGCAGCCATGAATGAGCGTGGCATGAACCTTGACCTCTATACGGATTACCTTGATCTGAGAAAGTACGGCTCCGTACCGCACGGCGGCTTCGGTCTGGGCTTTGAGCGACTGATCATGTATGTGACCGGTGTTTCCAATATCAGAGACGTGATCCTGTACCCGAGAACAGTTGGTTCTATCCGCTGATTGAATTTCCCGAACGGCATTAGCCACATTACCTTGGAAGGATGATTTTTATGTCAAGAACACTGTATATTCCGGAGGGCTACCAGTCCGCGCTGACTCTCAGAGAGACACAGCATGCCATTAAGTATATCAAGGATATTTTCCAGCAGGCATTGTCCTTTGCACTGACACTGGATCGTGTGACTGCACCGCTGCTTGTCCGTAAGGGCAGCGGCATCAATGATGATCTGAACGGCATTGAGCGAAAAGTGGAATTTTCCATCAAGGAGATCGACAGCGATGCTGAAGTGGTACAGTCCCTAGCAAAATGGAAGCGCATGGCACTCTATCGTTATCACTACAATGCGGGTGAGGGCATTTATACGGATATGAATGCCATCCGCCGTGATGATGACACGGATAATATCCACTCCATTTTCGTGGATCAGTGGGACTGGGAAAAGGTCATCTCTGCGGAAGATCGGAATCTTGAATTTCTCAAGACAACCGTCAGTTTTATTGTCAAGGCGATCGCCTATACGAAGCGTAAGGTGAGTCTGCGTTATCCTGAGCTGAAGAACACGATCTGCGATACGCCGTTTTTCATCACTTCTCAGGAACTGGAGGATCTGTATCCCGATCTGCCTGCAAAGGAGCGGGAGCGCCGCATCACCAAGGAGCATGGGACGGTATTTGTGATGCAGATCGGCGGCAAGCTCAACAGCGGTCAGCCGCATGACGGCAGAGCCCCTCACTATGATGACTGGAGTCTGAACGGCGATCTGCTCTTCTGGAATGAAGTGCTCGACAATGCACTGGAGATCTCCTCCATGGGCATCCGTGTGGATGCTGCGTCACTTGAGAAGCAGCTTACGGAACGGGATGCGCTTGACAGATACCAGTATCCCTATCACCAGATGATCCGTGACGGAAAGCTGCCGCTTACGATCGGCGGCGGTATCGGCCAGTCCCGCCTCTGCATGCTGCTGCTGGAAAAGGCACACATCGGCGAGGTGCAGGCTTCCGTATGGCCGACTGATATGATCGACGCATGCACGGAGCATGGCATTACGCTGTTATAAGAAATTGATACGGTCACCGTCGGAGCTTCGGTTCCGGCGGTGCTTTTGTGCATCCGCCTTGACAAGCGGGGCGATTGACGTTATAATGGAAAGAGAAATGTTTTGGAAAGGGTATACAGCATATGAATGAAACAGGTTGTAAATTATTCAAGCGCTGCGGCGGCTGTCAGCTGCGGGAAAGCTACCCCGAGCAGCTTGCATGGAAACAGGCAAAGGTCGAACGGATGCTTTCGAAATTTTCCCGCTGCGGAAAAATCATTGGAATGACGCACCCGTATCATTACCGCAATAAGGTGCAGCATGGATTTTATACCAATCCCAGCCGTAAGATTATTTCCGGCATCTACCAGTCCGGCAGCGGCAAAATCGTGCCGTGCGAGAGCTGTATGCTTGAGGATTTGCAGGCGGATAAGATCATTTCCACCATCCGCATCCTGATGCGATCCTTCAAGATCTTCCCCTACAATCTGACAGCGGATAAGGGACTGATCCGCCATGTTATGATCCGTAAAGGTTTTCACAGCGGCGAATATCTTGTCTGCATCGTGACCTCTGTCAGCGCATTCCCATCGAAGAAAAACTTTGTTGCGGCACTTCTGAAAGCCCACCCGTATATCACCACGGTTGTGCAGAATGTCTGTCAGAACCCGATGCCGCTGACCCTTGGCGAACAGGAGCATGTGCTCTATGGCAAGGGCTATATCGAGGATACCTTGTGCGGCAAGAAGTTCAAAATCTCGGCAAAATCCTTCTATCAGGTCAATCCAGTCCAAACGGAGATTCTCTACAGAACAGCGATGGAGTTTGCGGAGCTGACAAAGGAGGATCGTGTGCTCGACTGCTACTGCGGCACCGGAACCATCGGAATTATTGCTTCGGATTACTGCAAGGAAGTCATGGGTGTGGAGCTCAACAGCACTGCCGTTGCGGATGCTGAAAAAAATGCAGCTGAAAATGGCTGCTGCAACATTTGTTTTGTTAATGAGGATTCCGGCAGATTTATGGAAAAAATGGCAAAAGCAGGTGCAGCAGCGGATGTCGTGTTCACCGATCCGCCCCGTACGGGCAGCGATCGTCGTTTTCTGGAGAGCCTTGCAAAACTTGCACCGAAACGAGTTGTGTACATTTCCTGCGGCATCGAAAGTCTGGAGCGGGATCTGCAGCTCCTTACACAGCTTGGCTATGCTGTGAAGAAGATTCAGCCCGTAGACATGTTCCCGCATACACGGCATATCGAATGCGTCTGCCTTCTGACAAAGGTGAAAACGGAGCAGCGGAAAGGAGCCAAAGGTGGCAAATATCGTCGAAATCACTGATTTTTCCGATCCAAGACTCGATGTTTATGCGAGACTGTCCGAGGTACAGCTCCGCCGTTATCACGAACCGGAGCCGGGGATTTTGATCGCGGAAAGCCCCAAGGTCATCGCCCGTGCACTGGATGCTGGCTATGAACCGCTCTCGCTTCTGATGGAAGAGCGGCACATCATGGGAGAAGCACGGGAGATCGTCGCACGCTGCAGTGGGATTCCGCTTTTCACTGCACTGCCCGAAGTACTGACAAAACTCACAGGGTTTGCGCTGACCCGTGGGGCACTCTGTGCGATGCGCCGCAGACCTCTGCTTCCGGCACCGGAGCTTTGTGCCGATGCAAAGAGGATCGCAGTGCTTGAACATGTGGTGAATCCGACAAATGTCGGTGCCATTTTCCGTTCTGCGGCAGCACTGCATATGGATGCGATTCTTCTGACGCCCGACTGCAGCGATCCACTCTATCGCCGTGCTGCAAGAGTGAGCATGGGAACGGTCTTTCAGGCACCTTGGACATACCTGGAATCCTTTGATACACTGCGTAGAATGGGCTTTAAAACAGCAGCAATGGCGCTGCGGGATGATTCTGTCAGCATTGATGATCCCCGGCTTCTGGCGGAGGAAAAGCTTGCCATCGTGCTCGGCGCAGAAGGGGACGGGCTGCTTGACGAAACGATTGCTGCCTGCGATTATACTGTGCGCATTCCAATGTCCCATGGGGTGGATTCTCTCAATGTGGCAGCCGCCAGTGCCGTGGCATTCTGGCAGCTTGGAAAACACTGACAACCGATTTGCAAAAGGAGGTACACTATGGTAAAGGAACTGATGCATGATCCGCTCTTTCTCTCAATACCATCGGAGCCGGCTGCAGCGTCTGATCTGCAGACAGCGCAGGATTTACTGGATACTCTAAAAGCGCACAGTGACCGCTGTGTGGGGATGGCAGCGAATATGATCGGTGTCCGCAGACGGATCATCGCATTCGACAATGACGGGGAATATCTGGTAATGTTGAATCCCGAGATTCTCAAATCTGCCGATCCCTATGATACGGAGGAAACCTGCCTGTCACTTCTGGGCGGACCTCGCCCTGCAAAGCGTTTTGATCGCATCAAGGTGCAGTATCAGAATGAACGCTTCCAGACACGCATCCGGACATTTTCAGGCTTTTCCGCACAGATCATCCAGCACGAGATCGACCACTGCAATGGTGTTCTGATATAAAAAAGAGGGTAACGGAACGTTACCCTCTTTTGCATTATACCTCAAAATCCAGACAGCTGCGCTGCATGGTGAACGGACGCACCTTCGTATCCGCAACCTCCACATGCGCCGGATGTACGGCATATGCCCGCAGTGCTTCCTCACTTTCAAAGGTCGAGTCAAGCATCAGATCTGCGTTGGAACTGTCGAGTTTTCCTGTTTTGACACGGATCTCAGTGAGTCCCGGGATCACCCCCAGCAGACCTTCAAGACCTTCCTTGATGCCCTGCTTGATCACTTCCTTTTCTGCTGCGGTGAATTCATCCTTTAATGTCCAGAGAATAATGTGCTTTACCATATGGTTCCCTCCCGAAGTATTTGCTTTCATTATACCGCATTTTATCCGATTTGTCAATTCCCGTCAACGGATTGACTTTTTCGCATACAGATGGTATAATCAAACTATGTATACTCCGTACTATGAAACGATGATCGGAAAGGATGATTCCCACATGAAATATACACTCGATTGGAACGAATATCTTGCCGCTGCGGCAAAAACTGTAGCTGAGGGTATTGTCATGCTGAAAAATGACAACCGTGCACTTCCCCTGAATCCGGATGAAGAGATCGCTGTATTCGGTCGTATTCAGCTGCATTATTACAAGAGCGGCACAGGCTCGGGAGGTCTTGTCAATGTCTCGAAAGTGACGTCCATTCTGGATGGACTTCTTGAAAGCGGCGTAAAGGTCAATGGTGCACTCCTTGAAACCTATAAAAACTGGGTCGCGCAGCATCCTTTCGATTACGGCGGCGGCTGGGGTAGTGAGCCATGGTCACAGGAAGAAATGCCCCTTAGCGATGCGGTCGTTCGTCACGCTGCGGCAGAATGCAGAACGGCTGTTGTCGTGATCGGCAGAACCGCCGGTGAGGAACAGGATAACCGCCTTGCGGAAGGCTCCTACCTTTTGAGTGCAGGAGAGAAGGACATGCTTTCAAAGGTCAGAGCTGCCTTTGAAAAGGTTGTCGTCCTGCTGAATGTCGGCAATATCATCGACATGGGCTTTTTTCAGGAATGCGTCCCCGATGCCTTGCTCTATGTATGGCAGGGTGGTATGACGGGCGGTACGGGTACTGCCGATGTGCTCACAGGAAAACGCAGTCCAAGCGGCAAACTCCCCGATACGATTGCATATACTGTGCAGGATTATCCCTCTGACAGCTGCTTCGGTGATCGGGACAGAAATTTCTACAAGGAAGATATCTATGTCGGTTATCGCTATTTTGAGACCTTTGCAAAGGAGCGTGTGCTCTATCCTTTCGGGTTTGGTCTTTCCTATACAAGCTTTGCCCTGACCACACGTTCCGCATCCCTGTCCAATGACATCGTGACACTGGAAGTTACGGTCACAAATACCGGAGATGACAGCGGTAAGGAAGTCGTGCAGGTATATTGCAAAGCACCGCAGGGGAAACTTGGCAAGCCTGCAAGAGTGCTTTGCGGCTATGCGAAAACGAACGAACTTGCCCCCGGCGCAGAGGAAACTGTCAGCATTTCTGTGCGTCTTGCAGATCTTGCATCCTATGATGATTCCGGCGTGACGGGGCATCCGCACTGCTATGTGCTTGAAGCAGGAGAATACCATTTCTGCGTTGGTACCGATGTCAGAAGTGCGGCTTGCGTATTCACCGCTGTTGTCGAGAATCCGGAAGTCACCGAGGTTTGCGTTCAGGCTATGGCACCGGTTCTCCCGTTTGAACGCATCCGACCGCAGCAGCATCCGGATGGAAGTCTCACACCGGTTTACGAAGCCGTGCCATGCAATCAGGTGGACGAAGTACAGCGCCGTCTGGAACACCTGCCTGCCGAGCTCCCCTATACCGGCGATCGTGGCATCCGGCTTTCCGATGTGCATGACGGACGCAATACGATGGAGGAATTTATTGCACAGCTTTCGGATGATGATCTTGCCTGTATTATCCGTGGTGAGGGTATGGGAAGTCCCCGTGTTACAGCTGGAACTGCCTCTGCATTCGGTGCGGTCAGTGATGGTCTGACGCAGTTTGGCATTCCCTGCGCCTGCTGTTCGGACGGTCCTTCCGGTATGCGGCTTGACCGCGGAACCAAGGCATTCAGCCTGCCGAACGGTACCATGATCGCTGCGACCTTCAACCGCAGTCTTGTACAGAAGCTTTTCACTTACATGGGACGTGAGATGACCGCCAATAAGGTGGATTGTCTCCTTGGGCCCGGCATGAATATTCACCGACATCCGCTCAATGGGCGAAATTTCGAGTATTTCTCTGAGGACCCCTATCTGACAGGAACCATGGCGGCAGCGGAACTTCGTGGTCTGCATTCTGTCGGTGTGACGGGTACCATCAAGCATTTCTGCGGCAACAATCAGGAGACAAACCGTCACTTCCTGGATTCTGCCGTATCCGAACGTGCGCTGCGTGAAATCTATCTCAAGGGCTTTGAGATTGCTGTCAAGGAGGGGGAAGCCGACTCCATCATGACGACCTATGGCTCGGTCAACGGACTCTGGACGGCGGGCAGCTATGACCTGAACACCGTGATCCTGCGTGGTGAATGGGGATTCACCGGCATCACCATGACCGACTGGTGGGCGAATATCAACGAGCGCACGGTGGAGGTCTCCCGCAGCAATTTTGCAGCCATGGCAAGGGCACAGAACGACCTCTACATGGTCTGCGCTGACGGCGGTAAGAATGACGACAACACGCTGTCGTCACTTGAAAACGGTACTCTGCAGCGAGGTGAGCTGCAGCGAAATGCAGCGAATATCTGCCGTTTTCTCCTGCATACCAACGCCATGAAGCGACTCATGGGCGAAGAGGTTTCCGTGGAGATCCAGAATCGTCCGCAGGAGGAATGCGACAGCGATACCCCCGTTGTATTCCATGAGCTAAACGGAAAACTTGTCCTCCGGCTTGAGGATATCTGCACGGATAAGGGCACAAACTACAGCTATGCTCTCACTGTCAACCAGCCGGGCTATTACAATATCACGCTGACAGCAAGCTCCGATCAGAGTGAGCTGGCGCAGATCCCCGTGACGCTTTTCAGCATGGGCTCAGCAAGCGGCACCTTCACCTGGAACGGCACTGCCGGAAAACCGGTTTCCTTTACAAAGAAGCTGCCCATGTTCTCCCATTTCACAACCCAGCGTCTGTTCTTCGCACAGAGCGGACTGAAGCTGCACAGCATCACCTTCGAGCTTGCGGATTCCCATGTGGATGTGGCGAATCTGTAATCCGAAATCCCCGATTAGAAACGAGGTTCCTTATGAAATACAGAAAACTACTGGCGTTTGTATCAGCAGCTACCCTGCTCTTCACGGCTGGCTGCACAAAGTCATCCGGAGATTCCGCTGTTTCACAGCCGGAGTCGCAGCAATCCGCCGCCTCTTCAGAAATGATGTTCGATGCGGAGCATCCCCTCAGGCAGTATGCCGGCATGAGTGCTGCTGAAATCACAGCGACGCTGACGCTGGAAGAAAAGGCATACCAGATGCAGATCCCTGCCATCTACAGCTGCGGTGCGAAGCAAATGAAAAAAACCAATTACGGCAGCATTCTTTCTACCATGGGCATCGTCACCGAAACGCCGAATGCATGGTCTGCGATTATTAAAGGCTATCAGGAATCGGCGCTGCAGGCGGATTCCCCCATTCCGTTCATCTATGGGCAGGATTCCGTACATGGTGTGAATTATTCCCTGAACACCGTAATTTTTCCGCACAACATCAACATTGGCGCTGCCAATGATCCGGAGCTGACCTACCGGATGGGACTTGCGGTTGCCGACGAGATGAAAATGACAAAGATGATCTGGAATTATGCACCGTGTGTGGCGGTTGCTACCGACCCGAGATGGGGACGCACCTACGAAAGTTATTCCTCAGATCCGGAGATCGTAAAGGAATTGGGCGCCCAGTTTATGCAGGGACAGCTCGACGGCGGCGTGGTTGTATGCGCCAAGCACTATATCGGTGACGGCAGCGTCGTCTATGGAACAGGTGAAACAAAGGATGGCACTAATCGCCTGATCGACCGTGGAGATGCCATCCTGACGGATGCGGAAATTGATGCGCAGCTTGCGATTTACAAGGAACTCATCGACCGTGGCGCACAGTCCATCATGATCAGCCACAGCGCTCTCAATGGCGTCAAAATGCATGAGAATTCGCATTATATCGAGGATGTTCTCCGTGGGGAGCTTGGCTTTGAGGGTGTTGTCGTCAGCGACTGGGAATCCATCCAGAATATTGATGGTGCGGACACGCTCAAAGAGCAGGTCATCATCGCCATCAACGCCGGCATTGACTGGCTCATGGAGCCGATGGATTTCGAGGAGGTCTGCGAATACATTGTGGATGCCGTCCATGAGGGCAGCATTTCACAGGAACGCATTGACGAAGCTGTGACCAGAATCATCCAGATGAAGATGGATGCAGGTCTGTTCGAGGATCCCTATCTTGAGCACATCGAAACCAAACAGACCGAGGCTGGTTCAGAGGAATACCGTGCTCTTGCAAGACAGCTTGTCGAAGAGAGTCAGGTGCTTCTCAAGAATGACAATGGGATCCTTCCGTTCAAGGCAGGTACGACTATCTTTGTGACAGGTCCTGCTGCCAATGATACGGGTGTGCAGTGCGGCGGTTGGACAAGACAATGGAACGGGCTGACAGATGCGGATAACAGCCGCAAGAAAGTCATCGAGGGCGGCACGACCATTCTCGAGGGACTGCAGGCACTTGCAGACGAATATGATCTGACGATCATTACGGACAAAGCACAGGCGGCGGATGCGGATGTGACTCTGCTCTGTCTCGGGGAGCAACCCTATGCAGAGTGGAACGGCGATACAGCGGATCTTTCCATTACCGGTGCACTGGGACTGAAAATGAATGCCGATGCCATTGAGCTTGCGCAGTCGCTTGATGTGCCAACGGTCACGCTCATTGTTGCCGGAAGAAATGTCATCATTGATGAGTACAAGGATGCATGGGACGGTATTGTGATGTGTGGTCTCCCCGGCAGTGAAGGCGATGGTATCGCTAATGTACTGGTTGGTAAGGCAGAATTTTCCGGTAAGCTTGCCATGCCGTGGTATGCCTCCGTGGAGGATATTGCTGCCGAATCATCGTGGCTGGAAGTGGGCTATGGTCTGACATACTGATACAGCAGGCAAGAGGGTTCAAATCCCTCTTGCTTTTCTATTGTCGAAAAGCCTAATTTTATGTCGGAAGATTTGGATAAACCGCCAAAAAAATTGCAGCCTTACGGAAATCATTGCACTTTATGCCGAAACATGGTATAATAAAGCATACTGCTGGGTGCCGGCAAGAATTTCAAAACGGAGTATGAACAAATGAGCAAAAAACTAAGGGGCAATCTTTTGCTCCTGCTGACTGCCCTGATCTGGGGAACGGCGTTTGTGGCACAGAGCGAAGGCATGGCGTATGTGGAACCGTTTACCTATAATGCCATGCGGACACTGCTCGGCGGAGCCGTGCTGATTCCTGTGATCGCTGTGTTCCGGGGTGTGGGACGACGAAAACAAACCGCAGCAGAACCGCAGGCACCGCTGCGTACGACCGTGATCGGCGGCATCCTGTGCGGCATTATGCTGTTCATTGCCAGCTCCTTTCAGCAGAGCGGCATCAGTATGACGACTGCCGGAAAAGCTGGCTTTATCACCGCACTGTATATCGTGATCGTTCCCGTGCTGCAGATCGCATTGAAGCGAAAACCTGAGGCGAAGATTTGGTTCTGCGTGCTGCTGGCGGCAGTCGGCTTCTGGCTTCTGTGTATCAAAGAGGGCTTTACTGTCGGAAAGGGCGACCTGCTTGTTTTGTGCTGTGCGGTATTCTTTGCGATGCATATTCTTGTCATTGATCACTTCAACGCAAAGCATACCGATGGAATGCTGATGTCCTGCATCCAGTTCTGGACGGCGGGGATCCTGATGACGATCTGTATGTTCCTGTTTGAAACACCACGCCTTGAAGCCATCCTGGATGCGAAATACACCATCCTGTATGCCGGCGTGATGTCAAGCGGCGTGGCATATACGCTGCAGATCCTCGGGCAGCGGGACACGGATCCGACTTCAGCGACGCTGCTGATGAGCCTGGAATCCGTATTTGCTGCACTTTCCGGTTGTCTTTTGCTTAACGAGGCACTTTCCGGCAAAGAGCTTGGCGGATGCGTTCTTGTGTTTGCAGCAGTGATCCTCGCACAGATCTCACTGCCGTATCGTACATCCAAACTTCACATGAAAAGGGAGAATGTCTATGAAAAAACATCTGAGTAAACTTATTTTTGCACTGCTTGTTGCAGCATACTTGATCTGCTGCATTATCGTGACGCCTGTGAGCGGAGCGATCGGTTCCATGTGGGCGCTCTTGCCGCCAATCGTTGCGATCGGTCTGGCACTCATCACAAAAGAGGTCTATTCTTCGCTCTTTATCGGTATCCTTTCAGGCGGCGTGATCTATGCGGCTGCTACGAATTCCGGATTTGAGGGGATGTTTTCCGCCGTTGTCGAGCAGGGCTTCATTGTCAATCTTGCGGATTCCTACAATGTCGGCATCCTGATCTTCCTTGTGGTTCTGGGCATCATTGTAGTGCTCATGAACAAGGCAGGCGGCAGCCGTGCCTATGGTGAATGGGCAGCGGCCCATATCAAGAGCCGTGTCGGTGCGAGCCTTTCTACGTTCTTGCTGGGTGTACTGATCTTTGTGGATGACTACTTCAACTGTCTGACTGTGGGTTCCGTCATGCGTCCAGTAACGGATAAGCACCGTATTTCCAGAGCGAAGCTTGCGTACCTCATTGACGCTACCGCAGCGCCGGTCTGCATCATTGCGCCGATTTCTTCCTGGGCTGCCGCAGTCAGCGGTACGGTGGACGGTGTAAATGGGATCCAGCTCTTCATCAGCACAATTCCGTACAACCTGTATGCACTTCTGACAATGCTCATGGTTGTGTTCATTTCTCTGAGCGGAATGGATTTCGGACCCATGAAGAAGCACGAGCTGAATGCGGCAAAGGGCGATCTTTTCACAACAAAGAATAGTGAATATCAGAATGATGACGTACCCCGTCACACCCGTGGTAAGGTGATCGATCTGATCCTGCCCGTGCTTATTCTCATTGTGTTCTGCGTTGTTGGCATGGTTTATACCGGCGGACTGTTCAGCGGAACGGATTTCGTCAATGCCTTTGCGAATTGTGATGCATCCTATGGTCTTTCCCTTGGTTCCATGGGTGCGCTCCTTGTGATCATTGCTTACTATCTTTGCCGTAAAGTCCTGAATTTCACAGAATGCATGGACTCCATCGCTGCCGGCTTCAAGCAGATGGTACCTGCGATCCTGATCTTGACCTTTGCGTGGACGCTCAAGAGCATGACAGGTCTTCTGGAAGCGGGCGCATTTGTATCCGGTATTGTAGAGAATGCGACTGCGATTCAGATTCTCCTGCCGTTGATTCTGTTCGTTGTTGCAATCGGGTTGTCTTTTGCAACCGGAACCTCATGGGGCACCTTCGGTATTCTGATCCCGATCGTTACCAGCGTTTTCTCACAGGAGCTGCTGGTTGTTGCGGAAACCGGAAAGATCCCCGCTATGGTAATTATCTGTATTTCCGCATGTCTCGCAGGTGCAGTATGCGGTGACCACTGCTCACCGATCTCCGATACCACGATCATGGCATCGACCGGCGCACAGTGTGACCATGTGAACCATGTTTCCACACAGCTGCCCTATGCGATGACAGTTGCGGCTGTCAGTGCAGTCGGCTATTTGATTGCAGGCTTTGTACAGAATGTATTCGTTGTGCTCGGTGTTTCCCTTGCCATGATGCTGGGCGTGCTTTTTGCGCTCCGTTTCCTGACAAAGCGCACCGCAAAGAACTGATTTCCGATATGAAAGCCCGGCTTCTGCCGGGCTTTTCTTGTGTTGACAAACCTCTGAAAATACAGTATAATAGAAGAACGAAATCTGTCGATCGCAAATAACCATAAAGGAGTCCCCATGATTCAGAAACGTATCTTAGCCAGCCTGCTGATCCTCTGCTCTATGACCGGCTGTGCAGCACAGCAGAATGATCCGCCGCAGGAGGATGCTGTACCGGCAGCAGAGATCATCACAGAAACGGAACCTACACCTGCACCGACAACGCAGGAAACAACAGCGCCGCCTCCCACAGAGCCCGAGACAACTGAAGCCCCGCCCAAAACCGAGCCGCCTGCAGAGGCGATTCTGATGGTCGATCCTGCGATCGAAGTTTATGAGGAACTGACTGTGCAGTCACTGCTGACGGCGACCAATGTGGAGCTGGAAAACGGCAGCGAAACGGTCAACACATCTGAAACGGGAACGCTGTCCCACACGATCCGCTACCGTTTTGATGATGAGATCTATGAACACCTGATCAGCTATGTGGTTGAAGATACTACACCGCCGCTTCTTCTCAATGCAGGATGGGGTGCTGAAATTGAGCTGGGCGAGGTATTCGACCTTACGGAGCATGTCGGTTTTGCCGATAATTATGATCGCACACCGACGCTTACCTGCGTCGGAAACGTTGACACCAATGTCTGCGGTACTTATCCGCTTGTGGCGACCGCAACGGATGATGCAGGCAACGAGACCACATGGACACTCAGTGTCGATGTTGTCGAACACGAAACCACACCGCCTGACAACACACCGCCCTTGACTTTTGATACCCTCATGCAGGAGTATGCAGGGGAGAATGTGCGCTTTGGAATTGATGTCTCCAAGTGGCAGAAGAACATTGATTTTGAAGCGGTGAAAAATGCAGGCTGCAGCTTTGTTATCATGCGCATGGGTTATTATTATGACAATATCGAGATGGATGAATATTACCGTGCCAATATGGCGGCTGCAAAAGCTGCCGGACTCGATGTCGGTGTTTACATCTACACAACTGCCAATACGGAAGCAGAGGTTCGTGAGAACGCACAGTGGATCGCACAGCAGCTTGACGGACAGGCACTTGATTTTCCGGTGGTATTTGACTGGGAAAGTTTCTCGCATTTCCAGCAGTATGAAATGAATATTCACGATCTCAATGCGCTCTATGAGATGTTTGCTGATGAAATGGAGCAGCTTGGTTATGATGCCATGCTCTATAGCAGCAAGAATTTCCTGAACAATTTCTGGTATGACCACAGTGAACATCCCATCTGGCTGGCGCATTATACGGATCAGACTGATTATACAGGGGATTATGTCATGTGGCAGCTGAGCAGCCACGGCAGGATTCACGGCATCACAGGGGATGTGGATCTGAATATCCTCTATACGGACAGGGCAGATTTCCTGAATTGATCTGAAAAATCGAATTTTGTGCGGTTTCCCCCTTGACAAATGCCGCTGATTGTGGTATACTGATAAAAAATAAGAGAAAACGCAGGGAAGAAACGGAGTACCGTATCCATCGCTTGCAGAGAGGCTTCGGTTGGTGCGAGAAGCTAAGCGAATTACGGGAAATACAGTTCGGAGCGGACTTTCTGAATTCACAGTAGGGAAGTACGGTGTGGCGCTCGTTATTGCGCTAAGAGGTTATTTCCACGGAAATAACAAACTGAGGTGGTACCACGGCACGATCGTCCTCTGCTTTCTGGCAGGGGACGATTTTTATTTGTACCCTGAAATCATAAAAACATTTCTCGCTTTTCGGAATTGTATTTCTGATAAAGAAAGTACAGTTTGATAAAATTTAAAATTGCCCCCTTGTGGTATGTGCATGGCTGCAAAGCTGCCTGGGTGGAAAGATGGCGTAACCTGCAACCATGCGTGGGCGATTGTAAAGCGGGGATCGTTCCCCGCCGCCATACCAAATTAGACCTGATTGTTATTGGAACACTTTTCCGAAAGGGAAGAAACATTTTAAATAAGTAAGGAGAATCATGAATCAACAAAATCCGAAATCACGTTCCACGATGCGAGCGATGTTAATCTGTCATTTATCGATCATTGCAATCGGGCTTTATTTTTATGCCAAGTCCCACATGTGGCAAATTCTTGTGGTTTTGCTGATTCCATTGCTGATTTCCTCGCTTGTCGTCTATGCATATTGGAGAGAGCAGACATCCGATGGACAGGCTGATGAGAAGGTACAGGAGTATCTGGATGGCGCCTATTTTTCCACACCACAGTGGAGAGAACGCTATTTGCAGTATAAACAGGATCATCCATTTCAGAGACCGAATCGGAAAACGATGAAAGCAGATCTGCAAGGACGCTTTATCACGAAGGATGCGATAGGGTTCATCCTGCTGGGGTGCGTTTTTTTGATGATTGCGTTTCTGCCGTCTCCACTGAGGTTTAATTATCGGATCATTGGTGTCATAGCCGGTCTTTTTCTGATGTTTGTGGGGACGTATTTCATGTCAGCACAGCATGTCCGTGTTTTTTTTCGTCGAACGGATCTGGATTTTGAACAGGTGGAAGCTTCCTATCGTTTCGGGAATATGCTGACCTATCAGAAGAATGGGATCAATCTTGGTGTCTCCCATGTGGTAGCATACACTGCGCAGGAAATTTTCTGTGTTGAGAATCGCGCCATTATGGGCGTGATGCGTGAAGTAGTCCGACTGAAGAAATATCAGGACGGTGTATATGCGGGTGAAACATATGTGCATCGGCTTTATCTCGAAGCAAAACAGCCAGATTCACTTCCGCCTGTGATTGTGCAGATCGAACTTCATGAATTTCAGGTGGAAATGGCGCTTGAGGAATTCGCAAGAATGAATTACGGTGTATGTCTCAATCCGATCAGAATCACGGAAGAAACAGACAATCAGATCACAGTGGGTTCATTTACGGGTGAATGAAAGCGAGGATTGAGGTTGCAGTGAAAACAAAATTTCGGTATCCGATCGTTTTCTTAACAGGATTCCTTACAGTCGTACTGCTGTATTGCATTGCTGCGGTACCCTATATATTCCAGAGAGAAACAGTGCCGATTGTATGTGGGCTTTGCATATTTGTGGTGTTGCTATGTTTTGCACCATGGATCGGACTGTATATCGAGATTCTGGCAGTTGAACGTTTCGGATGCAACCGTTTATGCTGGAGCAGCTGTGAATTAAGCGGTACTTTATGCGGTGTGCTGGCTGTCTGGGTATTCTATCAATCCGATGTCTGGATCCGCTGGTATCAGCCTTACAGTCATATTGGTGATCCTATGTCCGAATCACCAACCCTGTCAATGGTATGTATTGCAATGACAATGTATGCCATTGCCGCTCTGCTGATTCGTGCAGTGTTTTTGACAATTCAACTGCCCATGAATCGCACGAGTAAACGAGTAGATTCTGCTATCACAAATAATGAATAAAGGAGAAAAAACAATGACAGTATTTGAAGAACTGCAAAGAAGAGGTCTGCTGGCACAGCTGACCGACGAAGAGGAAATCAAGGAACTCATCAATGAGGGAAAGGCGACTTTCTATATCGGCTTCGACCCGACTGCGGACAGTCTCCATGTAGGTCACTTCATGGCAATGTGTCTGATGAAGCGCCTCCAGATGGCGGGCAACAAGCCCATCGTTCTCATTGGCGGCGGTACTGCCATGATCGGCGACCCCTCCGGTAAGACCGACATGCGCAAGATGATGACCCCCGAGACCATCCAGCACAATGTCGAGTGCTTCAAGAAGCAGATGAGCCGTTTCATTGATTTTGCCGATGATAAGGCGATCATCGTGAATAATGCTGACTGGCTGCTCAATCTCAACTATGTGGAGCTGCTGCGTGATGTTGGTGCACATTTCAGCGTGAACAGAATGCTCTCCCACGAATGCTACAAGCAGAGAATGGAGAGAGGTCTGACCTTCCTCGAATTCAACTACATGATCATGCAGAGCTACGACTTCCTCGAACTGTTCCAGAAGTATGGCTGCAACATGCAGTTTGGTGGCGATGACCAGTGGGCAAATATGCTCGGCGGTACGGAGCTGATCCGCAGAAAGCTGGGTAAGGATGCATATGCAATGACCATCACCCTCCTGCTCAATTCCGAGGGCAAAAAGATGGGTAAGACCGAAAAGGGCGCTGTATGGCTCGATCCCGAGAAGACCTCTCCCTACGATTTCTTCCAGTACTGGAGAAATGTGGCGGATGCCGATGTCATCAAGTGCCTGAAGATGCTGACCTTCGTTCCGATCGAAGAGATCGAAGAAATGGAAAAGACCATGGAAGGTGCAGCGTTCAACAAGGCAAAGGAACTGCTGGCTTATGAGCTGACTGCACTGGTGCACGGCGAAGAGGAAGCAAAGAAGGCGCTCGAGGCTGCAAAGGCAGTATTCGCAGGCGGCGGCAATTCCGAGAACATGCCCACTACCGAGCTGACAGCGGACCAGCTGACTGACGGTGCGATGAACATCCTCGATATGATGCTTGCTGCAAAGCTGATTCCCACAAAGTCCGAGGGCAGACGCCTCGTTCAGCAGGGCGGCGTAAGTGTCAATAATGAGAAGGTAACCGATCCCAATGCAATGATTGCAGTGGATGGTGAAGTGATCATCAAAAAGGGCAAGAAGGTATTCCACAAGGTTGTTCTTGCGTAAATCACAGGTGAACAAGGAGCTTTCCGGCAGCGGAAGGCTCCTTTTATTGTAGCAAATACGATACAAACAGGGCACGAAAAATCATTGACTTTGTTTCTCTTTTGTGTTAAAATTAAATAAAAAACAAGACTAAAAATGGTAGAATGGAGGAATACTATGAAATCCAAGCGCATACTCTCGTTTCTGCTTGCAGCAGGCATGTTGTTCGGGTGCGGTCTGACAAATGACTGCTTCACAGAATATGCACAAGCTGCAAATCACGCCCGGGTCGCCGTGCATGACCCGTCGATCATCAAGCTCGAGGACGACAGCTACTACATTATTGGTTCGCATCTCGGAGCGGCACGCTCGGCGGATCTGGGCAGCTGGACGCATACCGCAAATTCCGCAGCCGGTACGAAGAATACGACCTTCTTCAATGATATTTACACGGATCTTGCGATCCCGGCGGCATGGTCATCCCCATCAAATGCAAATTATGACCTCTCCGGCAACCTCTGGGCACCGGATATCATCTGGAACGAGGCGATGGGGAAGTACTGCATGTACCTGAGCGTCAATGGTGACAACTGGAAATCGTCCATCGTGCTGTGCACAGCGGACAATATTGACGGTCCTTATACCTATGTGGACACGATCGTTTATTCCGGTTTCAACAATACCGACACCTTCCACTATTCCAAGACCGATGTACAGAAGGTACTTGGCAACAATCCCGATATTTCCAGATATTTGTCGGGCGGCGAATGGAACGCCAACTATGGCACAAATGCCATCGACCCGGCGGTCTTCTACGATGAAAGCGGCGCCCTGTGGATGGTTTACGGCTCATGGTTCGGCGGTCTGTTCATGCTGGAACTTGACGAAAATACCGGTCTGCGTGACTACAATGTGACCTATAACACCGTCACCAATGCCTCCGATGCCTACATGGGCATCAAGGTCGCTGGCGGTCACTGGGTATCCGGTGAGGGTCCGTACATCGAATATATGGAAGACCCCGATACCGGAAAAGGCTACTATTATCTGTTCGTATCCTATGGCTGCTTCAATAATGACGGCGGCTATAATATGCGTGTGTTCCGCAGTGATTATCCTGCAGGCCCCTATGTGGACCAGAACGGAAATTCTGCTGTCTATACCAGCGGCGGCAACAATATCGGCGGCAATATCGGTATGCGTCTGATGAGCAACTACCAGTGGAACTGCAACGATCGTCCCAACAAGGCACAGGGTCACAACTCCCTCCTGATGGATGATGACGGCAAGCTGTTCGTGATCTATCATAACAAATTCGATGATGCATACGGCTTCCACGAAGTGCGTGTCCACCAGCTGATCATGAACGAAGACGGCTGGCCGGTGGCAACTCCCTATGAATATGTACCGGGTGAAGAAATCTCCACAATCGGACATACGATGGATGCTGTTGCTGGTGACTATGAATTCATTTTTCACCAGCTGAACCAGAAAATTGTGGATGATCAGGTGACGAGCGGCAATAATGCGGAAGTCGAATATTCTCAGAGTATCACCCTGAATGCCGATGGAACCGTGACGGGCGATATCGCTGGCACATGGACAATGGCGGATGATTCTGCGGATATGACGCTGACCTACAGCGGTGTGACCTATAAGGGCAGCTTCATCGTCCAGGCAGATGAATCAGCGGATATGGTCCAGAAGATGACCTTCACTGCATCCGGTAATAATACCTGCGTATGGGGCAGTAAGAAGAATGCTTACAATTTCTCCGATGACCTCAAGGATGCCACCAATGCAAGCGGCAAGCTTGTCTATGCGCCGGAAACTGCGCAGCAGCCCAGCGATTATTCCAGACTTTCCGGCACACAGCTCCTTTCCGGTGTGCCCTATTATATCACAAGTAAATTTAACGGCATGGTACTCGACCTTGCCGGCGGAGAGACAGCGGACGGCAGCGGCATCCAGCAGTGGAACAAAACCGGCGGCAGCCATCAGGAATGGCGTGTGGTTGCTGTGGATGCGGAGTACTGCAAGATCGTTTCCATGAAGGATGAATCCAAGTGTATCGGCGTTAAAAATACCACGGAGCCGGGAATACTTTTCGTTGAATTGCAGACTTGCAGCGGCGAGGACAGTCAGCTCTGGAAAATCGTGCAGGACGGTGCATTCTATGGAATCATCTCTAAGGCGAATTACAACGCAGGACTTGATGTTTACGGCTGGTCGGAAGAAGCCGGCGGCGAGATTGCGATTTATGATTTCTGGGGCGGTGCATGCCAGCTCTGGAATCTGGAACCGGTCTGCCCGACTGTTCCGAATGGTACCTATATGATCAAGAATGTCAACAGCAGTCTGTTTATGACCGTGGCAGATGATATCAACGTAATGCAGGGTATTCCTTATACATGGACATTGACGAAGCTGGAAAACGGCAGATACCGTGTGCAGGCAGAGGATGGCAGATACCTGACCGTTGTCGGAAATACTGCAGAGGATGGTGCAAATATCCATCTCGAGGAATATCAGGATATTGCCGGACAGGAATTTACCCTTCACTGCAATGCGGACGGTTCCTATGTACTTCTGACAGAATCTTCCTACGGGAAATCCTGTGCGGATGTCTTTGAGATCAGTCTGGAGCCGAATGCGAATATCTGCCAGTGGAATTACTGGGGCGGCGACGGACAGAAATTTATTCTGGAGCCGGTTGCCCCCGAGGAGACCGAAATAATCGGTGATGTGAATGCGGATGGCAAGCTCAGTATACTCGATGTGGTCATGCTTCAGAAATGGCTTTTGTGTGCAGGTGAGATTACCGATGCAGCTGCAGGAGATCTGCATGAGGATGGTGTACTGAAGGTGTACGATCTGGCCGTAATGAAGCGTATGGTGCTTGCATTATAATTGAATGAATCATCACAAAAAAATTGCTGAGTCGGAAGACTCAGCAATTTTTGATGTATTAGAGGAAAATATACTTGAGAATGAACAGCACTGCCAGAACATACATGATCGGGTTGATCTCCTTTGCCTTCTTGCAAACGAGGTTGATCAGTACATAGGAGATGACGCCGATGGAAATACCCTCGGAAATGCTGTAGAACAGCGGCATAGCGATAATGCAGAGATATGCAGGGATCGCTGTGGTGTAGTTCTTTTCCGTGAGCTTGATCTCGGAGATGTTGCTGAACATCAGGAAGCCGACAATGATCAGTGCGGGCGCTGTTGCAAAGGACGGGATCGCAGTAAAGATCGGTGCAAAGAGCATCGAGATCAGGAACAGGATCGCCGTTGTCAGAGCGGTCAGACCGGTTCTGCCGCCTGCTGCAACACCTGCGGAGGACTCTACAAAGGTTGTGGTTGTGGAAGTACCGAGTACGGCACCGGCGGAGGTTGCGATTGCATCAGCAAGAAGTGCCGGTTTGATTTTCGGGAGCTTACCATCCTTGTCCAGCATGCCAGCCTTTGTGCTGACGCCGATGAGTGTGCCGAGCGTATCAAACAAATCCACGAACAGGAACGAGAAGATGATTACAATAAAATTGAAGATACCAACACCATTCAAATCGACATTAAAGCACTGCCCAAAAGTTTCACCCAGTTTGGAAAAATCAGTGATGGCAAATGTGGGGAGCAGGGAATAATAGCCGCTTTCCGCATCCGGTACATAAATGCCAACCAGCTGGCAGAGAATGCCGACGAGCCAGGTGCCGAGGATACCGATGAGGATCGAACCCTTCATGCCACGGATGTAGAGGATCGCTGTCACAAAGGTACCAAGCAGCGCAAGTACTGCACAGATACCGGAAGTGGAGAAATTGTCTGTAAAGCTGACGATGGATACCAGTGTGGAGGAATTTGCTACCGTAAGTCCTGCATTCTGGAGACCAATGAAAGCGATGAACAAGCCAATGCCGACCGAGACTGCATTTTTTAACGAGAAGGGGATCGAGTTGAAGATGGCTTCCCGGACTTTCGTCAGTGAGAGGATGATAAAGATAATACCCTCAATAAAGACAGCCAGCAGTGCGACCTGCCACGGATAGCCGAAGCCAAGTACAACGGTATAGGCGAGGAATGCGTTGAGTCCCATTCCGGCAGACAGTGCGAACGGCATATTTGCCATGAATGCCATGCATGCTGTACCAATAAAGGACGCAAGACAGGTAGCGAGCAGGACTGCGGTTGGATCCATACCTGCATCACTCAGAATGCTCGGGTTGACCGCCAGAATGTAAGCCATTGTCATAAAGGTCGTAATTCCGGCAGTGATCTCGGTTTTTACCGAGGTGTGATTCTCTTTCAGCTTAAATAAACGTTCCAGCATGATTATGCCTCCTTGTCATCGTATTCTGCAATGTACGGCAGATTGCGGTAGTATTCGCCGCAGTCAAGTCCATAACCGATCACAAAATGATCCGGGATGGTGAAAAGCGCCATATTCGCTTCAAAATCAACTTTTCTTCTGGCAGGCTTGTCCAGCAGTGTGACAACCTTGAGCGACAGGGGATTACGGGATTTCAGGAGTTTTACCACATCAGAAAGCGTTCTTCCCGTATCAATGATATCCTCCACGATGATCACATGGTAGTTGCTGATATCCTGTTCAAGATCCATTGTGATCTTGACGACACCGGATGAAACCGTACCATCGTAGTAGCTCTTGGCGCACATGAATCCGATCTCGCAGGGTGCTTCAATTGCACGGCAGAAGTCCGCCAGAAATACATAGGAGCCTTTCAGAATGCTGACAAGCAGAAAAGGTCTGCCGTCATAGGAATCACTGATGATTTTTCCTGCCTTCCGAATCTCTGTCTTGATCTCCTCTTCTGTGATCAGGATTTTTTTGATCCGTCGCTTAAAGTCCTGCATGTTTTTGAACTCTAACATTTGTATACCTCCTCATTTGTTTTCGTTGGTTTCCTTGGGAGTGGATTCATCCAGTGCACCGATGCTGCGAAGCGTATCAAGGATCCGAGCGACATCCGTTGCAATGACATTCTCGGGTGCATCAAAGCGCTGCAGCATTTTCTGGATGATCTCCTGTTCCGTCGTCTCCGTTTTCAGCGCATCCACAATGTATGCAGCGGTGCGGTTGCTGTGTACGAGTCCATTGAATGCGGTATTTCCGGTGGAGACAAGGATCTGCTCATCGCCCGTATCGTGGGCAATGAAGTCAGTGCTTAATTTCATGCTTCCCCTCCCTTCATGGTATGATATGCAAGCTGTGCAGCTGTGATCTCCCGGTTGCATCCGAGCCGGTAGAGTCCGATGCTGTCAGCTAAGGTATCAAGTAATGTGAGTGTCCGTGCAAGCTTCACTGGCTCCTGTGAGCGGTAGCATTGCCGGAGCAGGGCAGGATATGCCGTTTCTTTTCGGAGCTTTGTGATCCTGTTTTCGGGTGACTGTTCAAGGATGCACAGTGCCTTGAGCGGAAGTGCAAGATTGCAGCTCAGGTGATGCTTGCCGTCCCATGGTGTTCCATAGACAAGGATCCGATCCTTGGCAACGTGCAGCAGAGGCTTATCATCATTGATCATGACCGCACGTTCCCCGAAGAGCGCTCTCCAGAGCGCAGTGTGGGTGGATTTTCCTGTGCCGCTTTTCGCTGTGAAGAGATAAACTTCTCCGTCCACAGCAATCGCAGATCCGTGAAAGAGGAGCGTATCATAAGAAAGCAAACGCTCCGCAAGCTGTCGGTATACCGCAAGGGTTTCAAGATAGTCGTCAGGATATTGCCGGACAGGACGATTCGCATTCCGGTCAGCAGCAATGGAACGCTCCCGTTCTGCACGAATATCCGCCTGTGTCATGATAATCACTTCGACCGGCGGATCAGCGGATGCATACTCCCTGCAGAGACTGTGTACCTCTTTATAAATGGTTTGCAGCTGGACACAGATACCGCCAATGCGGTAATTCCCAGTAATCATGGTGCCGTACCGTTAGTCGGCGATCAGTCCGAGGATTTCCTGCGGTGTGAATTCGTATTTTTTATCGCAGAAATGGCAGCAAACCTCAATGTTTTCTCCATTTTCCGCAAGTTCCTGCAGATCCTGTCTGGCGATGCTGGTGAGCACCTTGGATGTTCTTTCACGGCTGCAGTCACAGTAATAGCATGCCTCTGCTTCATCGAGCAGATTGGGCTCCAAGCCTTCCAGACATTTCATGACGATATCTTCGGCGGTCATGCCCTGTGCCAGCATTTCAGTGAAATGCGGCATGGCTGCGATATTTCGCTCAAGGATCGGAATGCATGCTTCATCCGCAAAGGGGAGGAGCTGGATAAGAAAACCGCCTGCATACTGTACGCTAAGATCCGGTGCGACCAGTACACCAAGACTCAATACAGTGGGAATCTGTTCGCTTGTAGCGTAATAATTGGCAATATCCTCTGCCACTTCGCCGGTCAGGAGGGGAATCGTTCCAACATACGGTTCCTTGAGTCCCATATCCTTGATGACCGAGAGCGTTCCGTTTCCGACGGCACCGCCGACATCAAGTTTTCCCTTGGCATTGAGCGGAAGTTCGACGACGTAATTATCGGCATAGCACTTGACATTGCCAAGGTCATCCGCACAGGCTACCATGCAGCCGATGGGACCGTCGCCGTCAATGCGCAGCGTCAGTGATTCATCCGCAGATTTCAGTCCATATCCCATCAGGGAAGCGGCGATCGTAAAGCGTCCGAGTGCTGCGGTGACGACAGCAGAAGGTTTATGGTAATGTTCGATCATGGCAACCATATCGGTTGCGTCGATCGCAGACGCAACAACGCTGCCGTCTGCTGAAATTGCTCGTTTGATGATGCTCATATTGTTTCCTCCAATTGGGGTTTATGTGCCAGATACAGAATGCGCTGGGTTGTGGGAGAGGGCGGCATCAGCTGTGCCGGATCCTGCAGATTTGCGTCCGCATCATAGCAGACGATATCCGTAAAGCCCGCTTCTTCCAGTGCTGCGATGATCACCTCGGCAGGATAAGCATTTTCTGTGATCTGTTCATCCGTACGGAAGTAGGCATCGCCGTCTTTTTCAAAGAATGTGAGCTGCATTTCCACTTGATCGGTGCCGTCGAGCAGGCGATTCTCCCAGACGCAGAATACTTTGTCCGTATCGTAAACGAAGGTCTGACCGTTGAGGATTTCCCGGTGCTTGTACACCGTATTCATATCGAACAGAAACAGTCCGCCCGGCATCGCAAACAGTGAAACACGTGCAAAAACACGCCGCACATCCTCGAGTGAGGGCAGATGATTCAGACTGTCCAGTGTACAGATGGTCACATCCATCGTTCCGAACATGTCGATTTCCCGCATATCCTGGCATAAATACTGGATCGGCAGACCGCTGTCGTATTTTTTGTCCATAGCAGCGGTGAGCATGGCGGGGGAGTTGTCCACGCCGATCACGTCATATCCCAGGTTCGCCATTTCTTCGCTCATTGAACCGCTTCCGCAGGCGAGATCAAGAAGGATCCTGCCCTCTGTGTGGATTTCCGCTTTGATCAGGGAATGCAGCCTTGCCGCCCGAAGGGGATATTCTACATTTTCCGTCAGCGTATCATAATACGCTGCAAAATTCTCATAATTCATATTCGTAACCCCTTACCAGAGCTGCTGTTTCAGATGAATCGAATCCGCTTCTGTGATCGGTCGGATGACTCTGCAGGGGTTGCCTGCAGCGAATACATTTGCCGGAATATCCCTTGTTACCACGCTTCCGGCACCGATGACGGCGCCCTTTCCGATGGTTACGCCGCCGCAGACCGTCACATTTGCTGCCAGCCAGCAGCCTTCGCCGATGATAATGGGAGCGGCGTACTCGAGGTCATAGGGGGTGCCGTCCTCGTGCAGGCGCATTTTGCGTTCCTCTGCAAGGAGCGGATGGATGGGCGTTGCAATCATGCAGCCGGGACCGAAGAACACATCATCCCCGATGGTCACCGGACAGCAGTCGAGCACAGTCAGATTGAAATTTGCAAAGCAGTTCTTGCCGAATTTCGTGAATTCGCCGTAATCGAAATAAATCGGATCCAGCAGGCAAGTGCCTTCGCCCAGTTCCGGGATCAGTGCCTGCATAATTGCAGTGCGCTTTGCCTCTTCGTCTTCATAGGTGCGGTTATAGTCCTTGCACAGACGATGTGCCTTGGTTCGTTTTTCTGTGAGTACAGGATCGGATGGATCATAGATCTTACCACTTAACATTTTTTCTTGTTCAGTCATATGTTTCACCATTTTAATAGAGGAACAACCCCCTCCGCCGGATGGAGGAGGGGGCTGCGATACAATTAGTGGGTGTCGTCATTCAGACCGCAGCACTTCTTGTACTTCTTGCCGCTGCCGCAGGGGCAGAGGTCATTCGGTCCGATCTTCATGGACTGGCGTGCTTCCACGCTGCCTGCATTCGGTGCGTCGGGCTTTGCAACCTGCTCACGCTGGGGGGCCTGATTCTGCTGGATCTGGATGGTCAGCAGCATACGCACAGTCTCTTCACGAATGGATTCAACCATTGCGTCGAACATGTCAAAGCCTTCGTAACGATACTCAACAACGGGGTTCTTCTGACCGTAGCTGCGCAGGGTGATACCACGCTTGAGCTCAGCCATATCATCGATATGTGCCATCCACTTGGTATCTACAACCTTGAGCATTACAACACGCTCCAGCTCACGGATGATATTGGAACCATACTGCTCTTCCTTGGCAGCATACTTGGTCTTGATCTTCTCTACGAGGAAATTGATGATATCGGTCTTGGTCTTGGATACCATTTCCTCATCGCTGTAAACCAGATCGCCATCATCGAGCAGCCAGCCGTAGAAATAATCTCTCAGACCGATCAGATTCCAGTCAGCCTGCTCTTCTTCCTCCGCAATGTACTGACCGGCAACAGTGGTCACCAGCTCTTCCATCATCTTCAGTATGGAGTCATGCAGATCCTCGCCGTCGAGTACCTGTGCACGCTGCTTGTAGATGATCTCACGCTGGGTATTCATAACGTCGTCGTAGTTGAGGACATTCTTTCGGATGCTGAAGTTTCTGCCCTCGACCTTCTTCTGGGAAGAAGCGATGATCTTGGTCAGCCACTTGCTTTCGATCGGCTCTGTTTCCTCAACATTGAGAGAACGCATCACGGATTCCATACGGTCACCAGCAAAAATACGCATCAGATCGTCCTCAACAGAGAGGAAGAAACGGCTCTCGCCGGGGTCACCCTGACGTCCGGAACGACCACGCAGCTGGTTGTCGATACGTCTGGATTCGTGACGCTCGGTACCGATAATGAACAGACCGCCTGCTTCACGCACTGCAACGGCAGCTTCCTTAACCTGTGCGTCGAATTTCGCATACAGATCACGGTAAACTGCTCTGGCAGCAAGGATCTCTTCATCCGTTGTATCTGCAAAGCCGATGGCTTCGTTGATTACATATTCATCGTATTCCAGCTTGCGCATCTCAGCCTTCGCAGAGAATTCTGCGTTACCGCCGAGGATAATATCGGTACCACGACCAGCCATGTTGGTAGCGATGGTAACCGCACCAAGCTTACCTGCCTGTGCAACGATCTCCGCTTCCTTTGCATGATACTTTGCATTCAGTACCTCGTGCTTGATGCCGCGGCGCTTGAGGAGCTTCGAAAGCAGTTCGGATTTTTCAATCGAAATCGTACCAACCAGAACGGGCTGTCCCTTTTCGTGGCATTCTGCGATCTGGTCGATGATCTGGAGGAATTTGCCCTTTTCGCTGCGGTAGATCTGATCGGGATGATCCACACGGATTACCGGCTTGTTGGTCGGGATTGCGATAACGTCGAGCTTATAGATTTCCTTGAACTCGTCTTCCTCGGTCATTGCGGTACCGGTCATACCGGAGAGCTTTGCATAGAGACGGAAGTAGTTCTGGAATGTGATGGTTGCAAGTGTCTTGGATTCACGGGCAACCTTTACGCCTTCCTTCGCTTCAATTGCCTGATGCAGACCATCGTTGAAGCGGCGGCCGAGCATCTTACGGCCGGTGAATTCGTCAATGATGATAACCTCGCCGTCCTCAACGATGTAGTCGATATCATTCTTCATGATACCGATCGCCTTGAGTGCCTGGTTGATGTGGTGCAGGAGCGTCATGTTCTCCGGCGCCATGAGGTTTTCAATATGGAAATGCTCCTCTGCCTTCTTCACGCCCTGACGGGTGATTGTTGCAGTCTTTGCCTTTTCGTCGATGATGTAATCTGCATTTTCGCTGATCTCATCCTGATCCATCTTGTCGTCGATCTCAACTACAGTTGCAGAGGTCAGGGTCTTTGCGAATGCGTCAACGAGATTGTACATCTCGGTGGACTTGTCGCCCTGACCGGAAATGATCAGCGGTGTTCTTGCTTCGTCGATCAGGATGGAGTCCACCTCATCGACGATGGCGAAGTTGGGAGCACGCTGTACCATGTCCTTCTTATAAATGACCATGTTATCACGCAGATAATCAAAGCCCAGCTCGTTGTTGGTAGCGTAAGTAACATCGCAGTTGTAAGCCGCACGGCGCTGTGCATTGGTCAGACCATGCAGGATGCAGCCAACGGTCAGACCGAGGAAACGATGTACCTTACCCATTTCTTCGGACTGTACCTTTGCGAGGTAGTCGTTTACGGTAACAACATGTACGCCCTTGCCGGACAGTGCATTGAGGTATGCTGCCAGACATGCAACGAGCGTCTTACCTTCACCGGTTCTCATTTCCGCAATACGACCCTGGTGCAGTACGATGGCACCAATGATCTGTACGGGATATGCACGCTTGCCGAGGACACGGTCGCCTGCTTCACGAACGGTTGCCAGCGCCTCAGGAATAAGGTCGTCGAGCGTTGCCGTACCTTCTGCAAGTCTCTCACGGAACTCAAAGGTCTTTTCCTTGAGCTGTGCATCGGTGAGCGCTTTGTATTCGTCCTCCAGTGCAAGAACCTTGTCCTTGATCGGTTCAATTCTCTGCAGCTCCTTTGCACTGTAGGAACCAAAAATGGTGGTTAAAATACCCATTTCTAAATACCGCCTTTACTGTTTTATGCAACAACACATCCGCAGCTCCCCGCACGGGAAGCTGCCGACATGTCATATGAGTATACATTTTTATTTTATATTATTTCGCCGCTTTTGTCAATAGCTGATCGGGATCGCCTATGTTATACACAAAATTCAACAATCCTCTTTGGGCAATACCGCCCAAATCCTGTCACGCACGGGAAGGACAGATCTCCCGGAGCGGGCAATCCTTGCAGTGCGGTTTGCGTGCGCTGCAGAATTCCCGACCGAACAACACGATCCGGTGGCAGAAATCCGAAGATTCCGCAGGGGGGAGAAGCTTTCGCAGATCCTCCTCGACCTTTTGTGGCTCGGTATTCTTTGTCAGTCCCAGACGCCCCGTGATGCGGATAAAATGCGTATCCGTCACGACCGCAGGCTTTCCGTACAGATCGCCCAGCAGCAGATTGGCTGTTTTCCGGCCGATACCGGGGAGCGTGAGCAGCTCATCCATGGTTTGGGGAATCTCTCCGCCATAAACCGTCAGCAGCCGCTGCGCCGCTTCCTTAATGCTTTTTGCCTTGGTTTTATAGAAGCCGCAGGGCTTGACTACTTCCTCCAGTTCTGTCAGATCCGCATCCGCAAACGACTGCAGGGTGGGAAACTGCCGGAAGAGGGTGCGTGTGACAATATTGACACGTGCGTCCGTACACTGTGCTGAGAGCCGGGTTGCGATCATCAGTTCATAGGGCTTTTCGTATTCCAAAGAACAAATGGCATCCGGATACTGCGCTTTGAGCAGTTCACAGGCAGCGAGTGTGCGTTCTATTTTGGTCATGCCGTCCTCCGTGATCAGCCGTCAATGCTGTTGATTGCAGCAGTATTGAAGGTAACGGGGTAGAGCGTCTGCTGCTCAGTATACCACTTATTATAGTTTTCCTGCTGCAGCGTTGCTTTGATCTCGGTTTTCCACATCGGCTCAGAATTGCCGCTGAAGTACATGATATGCACACCAAAATCAGTTTCTACAAGACCGGTATCTCCAACCTTACGGCTGCTGTCGAAGCACCAGTCATTGAAAGGCTGTACCATCTGACCCGGTGCAACGCCGGTGTACAGGCCGCCTGTTGTGCTTGAGCCGGGATCCTCCGTGTATTTGCCGGCAAGCTCACCGAAGCTTTCTTCGGTCTTGTCGCCGCTTTCCCATTCAGCGAGGATCTCTTCAGCGGCAGCCATGTTGTCCTCGGCGCTGCTGATGAGAATATGACGAACGTTCACTGTGGTGGATTCGTCACGGGTAGCTTCATCGGTCATCATATAAATGTAGTAAGCGCCCATACCCTCAAGCATGTAGGTTTCGTTTACCTTTGCGCCGCCGAATGCCCATTCTGCCAGCTCATTGTTTTCCGTATAGGTATAAGCACCATTATAAATGGACGGGAGGTTCAGATCAACTTCCTCCTGGGTGTAATCCTCGTAATTCAGGAGGATTTCGGAAACGATCTTCTCAAATTCCTTGGGGTTTGCAGCATCTGCAAGCTGATTTGCCAGACCCTCTGCTTCCTCCTGTGTCAGAGGTGCAGATGTATCGGATTCCGTCTGATAGGAAATGGAGAAGCCTGCAAGACCGCATGTCATGAAGTTCTTAGGATTTGCTTCATAATATGCCTCGATCTCTGCATCATCGGGAGCCAGTTCTTCGAGGACCTGACTGTAGTATGCAGTACTCAGTGCCTGGATCTCCAGTGCCTTGCGCAGATCTTCTTCAGTGACGTTATTGCCATAGGATTCCAGATCCGCTTCTGCAAGCGCCTGATCCACGAGTGTCTGATCACTCTCAGGAATTGTGAAGCCTGCGGCATTGGCAGCCTCGTACATAACCAGCTGCTGCTCAAGCGTGCCCTGTGTCTGCTCTACAACCAGATCAAACCATGTACTGCCTTCCGCAAGGGGAGAATTCTGCTCCTTGAGGGACTTGTTGACATCGAGACCATAGTTTGTGAGAAGCACCTCTTCGCCGTTGGAAGCGATCATCATCTGAAGGATGTCATGGTAATAGCAGGCGAACACCTGGGTGTTGAGGGTTTCATTTGCCGTAGTAACAGCCTTTTCCTGGCGCTGTTTGTTGAAAATACCGACGCCAGCAAATGTCAGGCAGCCGACGAGTGCCACAGAAGCTGCAGAAACACCGACGATGGTGAGCACCTTTTTCTTTGATGCCTTCGGCTTTGCAGTGGCTTCAGAATCGCTGCCGCTTTCCTCGGGGGTATCGGAGAATTCGTCATCGAGCGGGATCTCGTCGCCGAGAATGCTCTGGTATACTTCCTCCTGCGGCATCTGTTCGTTGTTGTTTTCTTTGCTCATGAAATTTCATTCCTTTCCGCTCCGCATGGGAGCATATCCTGCTGTATGATAGCAGGACACAGTGAACACGGTGTGAAATGCGGATGAAAGTTAAGCTTTCACATCTGCATCCGTGTTCGGATATGCTGTATTATCATCCAGTGCAGCGATCCTGTTGTAGAGTACATAGCATTTTTGCACGGTATTTTCCAGAAAATAGTAGTGCGCAATGTACGGAATCAGGAGCGCCAGCAGCAAAATGGTCAGCAGCAGTAAGCCGGCGGAACCAAAAAACAGAAAAAGACTGAGGGAAATCAGGAAGAGCAGCGCAAAGAGCATGGTCACCAGCAGGTGAATCAGCCGCTCGTGCTGCATGAAGCTGATCTGGGTCAGCGCTTCTCTGCGAAGGGCAGAAATATCATATCCTTGCGGATCTGCAAGTGCTTTCTTCAGATAGGCTTCCAATCCTTTCAGATATTGACGCATTTTTTGATCCTCCCGTCTGCCGATGGTTCGCCATCGGGCAGCAATAATATTATTATACCACAAATGGATTGGGAATACAAGGAAAATCGAAAAAAAGATTCCTGAATCTGAAAAAACGCCTCTTGTCCGTTAGGGACCGGTGCGGAGGGGGAATATTTTGAATTATTTATTGATTTCTTCATAAATCCATGGTATAATGTATGTATCATGAGAGAAATCCCAAAAACACAGACTATGTGGAGATGAAGATAGAAATGATGGAAAATGGAACCCAGTATGATTCCATAAAAGGGGAGGGACTTGTTCCGGAAACAGCAGAGGAGCCGATCGCAGTTTCGGACATGCTGATGGATTTTACGGACATCCTGTTTTTCAATTTTAATACCAATCGGGCGGCTCAGAAGGCAATTGCACGGTTGGCGTCGTATCTGCAGCTTTCCAAGGTCTGCGTGTGCACGTCCACAGAAAACCGTTCACAGCCGATGCGTGTGCTGTATACGGACGATTCTCCCACGGATGCGCATGCACCCATGGAGGAAAAATCCCTGCATTCGATTAATGGTGATACTTATGTGTACCGTGTGTACCGCCGCAGCACTGCAAAACTGCTTTCAATGGAACAGCGCCGGGTACTGGAATTCCTGTTCAAAACGCTGCATACTTACCTGAATCGTCAGGTGAGTCTGGATACAGCGCAGCTTGCCCAGACGCATGATATGCTTTTCCATTGCCTCAATACCAATGGATTCCGGCAGACGCTGGCTGCACACCACCGCAACGGAATGGATTTCAGCCGGTATGCGGCTGCTTTTATGAACGTGCAGAAGTTCAAAGCGATCAATGCTAAGGTCGGATTTGAGAACGGTAATACCGTGATACGTCATATCATCGCCACCTTCCGCAATCTTCTGGATAAGGACGAGTGCTTTGCGAGAATCGGCGGCGATAATTTTTCAGTTTTTCTGCGGCAGGACAAGCTGCAGCAGACGCTTGACGCTCTGAATGCGATCTCCCTCGAGATCCCGCACAATGGCAGCATGCACCGGATCGAAGTGAACTTCCGGATGGGCATCTACTGCATTGAGCATGGCGTCAACGATATTAATGAAATACTTGAAAATGCAAGCATTGCCTATGGCTTTGCTAGACAAAGTACACAGGATGATATTCTATACTACAGCGAGGAAAAGCGCAGCGAACTGGAATATCGTAAGATGCTTGAGGGAGCGCTGCGTCCCGCATTGCAGAACGGCGAGTTTCTGGTCTATCTGCAGCCAAAGGTATCGCTTGCGGATGGCAAGCTTGTCGGTGCGGAGGCACTTTCCCGCTGGAACAACCATGGTGTGATGATGTGTCCGGATTCCTATATCCCGATCTTTGAGCGCAATGGCAGAATCACGGAAATCGACTTCTACGTTTTCCATCAGGTCTGCACCATGCTGCGGCAGTGGATCGACAGCGGTCTGACACCGGTTACTGTTTCGGTGAATTTCTCGAAAATCACACTTGAAAGTCCGGATTTTGTGTCCTTGCTTGTGAATATCGTCAAGAGCTGTGATGTTCCGGTGCGCTATCTTGAAGTAGAATTTACGGAGACCTTCTGCATGGAGGATGAGCAGAAATTCCAGGATACCCTTGCCCAGCTGAAGGCATGCGGTTTCAGTGTTTCCCTTGATGATTTCGGTAAGGGCTACTCATCCATTAATATGCTGAAAAATATGGATTTTGATGTGCTCAAGCTTGACAGGACCTTCCTTTGTGAGGATGCGCCGAACAGCCATCGTGGCAGTATCATTCTCAAGAGCATTATCCGAATGGCGCAGAATCTGAATATTCAGGTGATCGCCGAGGGCGTGGAAACTGCTGAACAGGTCGCACACCTCCGGGAGCTTCGCTGTGAAAAAGCGCAGGGCTACTATTTTGATAGGCCCTTGCCGTCCGATGTGTTCATCGAGCGTCTGCAGAACGGTCAATATCAAATGTAATGATTGTTCTCTCAGCCCGTTTATCGGGCTGAGAGAAGCTATTGTTTGGAAAGTGAGACAGAATTATGAGTATTTTGAATGTGGAACATGTCACCCATGGCTTTGGTGCAAGACAGATCCTGAACGACGCCTCCTTCCGTCTGCTCAAGGGTGAGCATGTCGGACTTGTTGGCGCAAACGGTGAGGGCAAGAGTACCTTCCTGAATATTATTACCGGCAAGCTTATGCCCGATGAGGGGAAGATCGAGTGGTGCAGACGAATTACCACCGGCTACCTCGACCAGTACAGCACCCTGCAGAAAGGCAAGACCATCCGTGATGTGCTGCATGATGCCTTTGCACATCTGGCAGATCTGGAACAGGAGATGCTTGGACTCTATGACAAAATGGCAGATTGTTCTGAAGAAGAGCTGAACGAAGCCATGGAAGAGGTCGGCGAGATCCAGAGTATTCTTGAATACAGCGGTTATTATACCATTGATGCGAAGATCTCTGAATATGCAAACGGTCTGGGTCTGGGTGAGATCGGTCTTGACCGGGATGTGTCGGAGCTGTCCGGCGGCCAGCGTGCGAAGGTGCTCCTTGCCAAAGTGCTGCTTGAAAATCCGATGATTCTGATCCTTGACGAGCCGACCAACTTCCTCGATGAAAATCATATTGCCTGGCTGAAGAATTTCCTTCAGAATTATGAGAATGCCTTCATCCTCGTGTCCCATGACATTCCGTTCCTGAATGATGTGGTCAATGTTATCTATCATGTGGAAAATGCCGTGCTGACCCGCTATACGGGCGACTATGAAAATTTCCAGCGCATGTATGAGCTGAAAAAGCGTCAGATCGAACAGGCTTATGAAAAACAGCAGAAGGAAATCGCAGATCTGCAGGATTTTATTGCCCGCAACAAAGCGAGGGTTGCAACCACGAATATGGCGAAATCCCGTCAGAGAAAGCTTGACAAGATGGATATCATCGAAAAGACCCATGAGAAACCAAAGCCTGTTTTTGCTTTCCAGTCTGCCAGAACTCCCGGCAGAGTTGTCATTGCTGCGGAAGATCTGGTGCTTGGTTACGATGAGCCGCTGACAAAGCCCGTATCCCTGACCATTGAACGTAACAAAAAGATTGCGATCAAGGGCGTCAATGGTCTTGGAAAATCGACCCTCCTCAAGACGCTGCTGAAGATGATCCCCGCTGTATCGGGTACGGTCGAGCATGACCAGTTCCTGGAGGTCGGATATTTCGAACAGGAGGAGATCGCAACCAGCGAAACGGCGCTGCAGACGATCTGGGATGAATATCCGTCCATGACCAATGCCGAGGTGCGTGCAGCTCTGGCAAAATGCGGACTGACAACCGAGCATATCACTTCGCAGATGAAGGTACTCTCCGGCGGCGAGAATGCCAAGGTGCGCCTGTGCCGTCTGATGCTCAAGCCTGTCAATCTTCTGGTACTCGACGAGCCGACAAACCATCTGGATGTCGATGCTAAAGAAGCGCTGAAAACGGCGGTGCAGAATTTCAAGGGTACCGTACTTCTCGTCAGCCATGAACCGGAGTTTTACATGAGCGTGGTCGATGAAGTCTGGAATCTTGAGGACTGGACAACGAAGATCGTCTGATTGAAAATAAGATCTGTGCATGTTTCGCGTCGATTCCCGGATCAACGGTTCAAAGCATATTCATCGGATATGAACATGTATGCGCAGAACGTAAGGAGTGGGTAAAAAATGAAGCTGCATCGGATGAAACTACAGCAAGCGCCTTTTCGAAGTATCCAGAACGGCAGCAAGACCATAGAACTTCGGTTATATGATGAAAAACGCCAGCAGGTACAGGTTAGTGATTTTATCGAATTCAGCCTGCCTGACAAGCCAGCTGAAAAAATACAGACCCGAGTGACGGCTCTGCACCGGTTTGCTGCATTTGATGCGCTTTACGCTGCTTTTCCAAAAGAAAAGATCGGTTATGCTCCTTCCGAAATCCCCGATCCTCGTGACATGGATGCCTATTATCCGCCCGAAAAACAGGCGCAATATGGCGTTCTGGGTATTGAAATTCGTATGACAGCACTTCAGAAATTTCTGGATGCACAGGAATATGGCTACAGTTTCGGAGAAACTTATCAGACTGCTTTGAAAGAAATTCGGCAAGGGGGAAAGAGCTCTCACTGGATGTGGTATGTATTTCCGCAGATTCAGGGGCTTGGGAAAAGCGGGACAACAGCCCTCTTTTCAATCATGGACATTGAAGAAGCGGCAGACTATTATGCGCACCCCTTGCTTGGTGAACGGCTGACAGAGATCACAAATGCTCTGCTCAGCGTCAAAACCGATGATCCTGTGGCAGTATTTGGTTATATTGATGCATGTAAGCTGCGTTCCTGCATGACGCTGTTTAAATATGCTGCACCAGAACAGCCGCTGTTTCAGCAGGTACTGGATCGGTTCTGTCTTGGAATGGAAGACGATAGAACAACCGAAATACTTGGTTTGTAAATCAGAAAGAACAAATCCCCATATACAGGAATTTCTGTATATGGGGATTTTAGATTATGTGATGATACTTCAAAATCCGATTATATTAATAAAAGAAAATTTGATTTTTTATAGGAGTTGATTCATGATTGATGCAATGCGCTGCACCACAAATTCCCTATGATAATTGCATGGAGTTTGCTCATACTACTGTTGCGGAAGAAACCGCACAGTAAATCTGAAAACTAAACTTTGAATAAAGGAGAATCGTTATGAAGGGCGAATTCACACAGAAGGGCAAAGAAGCAATGGAGCGTTTCAAGATGGAGTCTGCTAGCGAGGTAGGCGTTACCCTGAAGCAGGGTTACAACGGCGACCTGACTGCAAGACAGGCTGGCAGCATCGGCGGTCAGATGGTTAAGAAGATGATCGACGCATACAAGATGCAGTAACAAACCCCAAACAACAAAAAGCCCCGGTTCAATCATGAACCGGGGCTTTGAATTTGGAGGATTAGTATTACTTTTCTGTTGTAAATTGTGTGCGGATACCTGTTACAAACTGTACGATCTGGATCAGATCCACCATCTCGAATGCGCCGCTTTCGTCCACATCCGCTGCGGCTTCTGTGATCGTACTGGGAATTGTATACAGCACGCCTTTCTTGGCGAGCGCAAGATCAAAAGCAGTCACCGCACCGTCCCTGTCAAGATCACCCTTGATGATCTCTACAATACCGGAACCTGAGATCTCCGTGCCTGCCGGTGCAGCAATAATCTGATCAGCGTAGAAACTTACCATGCCGTCCGCTGTCTCCAGATAAACATGTAGATCAGTTGCGTCCGCAGGAATGGTATAGGTGGAGTTGGCAAGCTGTGTCCATCTGCCACGGATCACATCTGCTTCGGCGATGGTACGATACTGCACATCCCCGCTGCCGTCCTTGTATTCCAGCTTCATCATCACATGTTCTTTGATTTTGCCAGTATTCTGCATGACTTCAGCACTGAAACTATAGGTTTCGCCCTGCTGGAAATGCGTCGTGGAAAGTTTTTTGATCATACCATTCCAGCTTGCGGTACGGTCACTGACATAGAGTGCGGATTGGCCTTGATAGGCGACATCCCCGACGCACTGCACGGATGCACCGCCTCTGCTGTTCCAGCCGTTCTCGCCGGATTCAAAGGTGCTGTTGAAGTAGTAACCTTCTTCTGTCAGACCGCCGCTGGTTTCAGCGAACTGCCACCAGTCCACATTGAAGAGGAACCCATTACCACCGGAATAAACGAAATACAGATCATGTTCGCCGCTTGCGCCATCCACAGTGCATGTGACCTCCTGCCAGTTCTGCCATCCGCCCGTACCGGGTACATCGCATACGCCGACAAGAGAACCTGTCGTGCTGTCAAGGTGAATTTCAATTGTGCCGCCGCTTTCTGCGGATGCAACGCTTGCGGTGAATTGTTTTGCACCATCGGCGAAATCCACGCCCTTGACTTTGATATAGTCGCCGTTTTCGATATTGGCAACATTCATGCCGCCTTCGCTGCATACTTCAGTTTCGATGCCGGATTCCCAGCAGATTTTTTCCGCTTCATTGCGCAGATAGGGATTGACCGCTTCAAGCTGGGCAGGCCCCTCCTTTGTTTGTGGGATCTTCGGGATCAGACCGTCATCCTGATAGGTGAATTCCTCGATACAGACGGAACGGGTAAATCCGCCGCCGCCGGGAAGCTGTCCGGTATGGTAGGCGAAATAGGAATGACCACGATAGTCCACGATACCGCTGTGATTCGTAAAGCTGCCGCCTGCGGAAGCCATGATTTCACCACGGAACGTCCACGGTCCTGTCGGCGTGGGACTGGTCGAATAGCAGATATTCTCCGGAATGCCGGAAGCGGCATAGATCATGTAATAGAGATCACCCCGTCTGTAGAACCACGGACCTTCCTCATAGAGTGTGGGATGGCGTTCATCTCCCTCCGGACGGGAACCGAAGCCATCGGGTGTGAGCGGAACCTGATTAACCTTATCGGAATAGGAGATCATATCCTCGTTGAGTTTCACATAATTCAGCGTCGGATTGCCGAAATACAGATATGCCTGACCGTCGTCATCAATGAAAACAGTCGGGTCGATATAGTCCCAGTTCGGACCGATTAAAGGTTTGCCGAGGGCATCTTTGAACGGTCCCTCGGGGCTGTCTGCTACGGCAACGCCGATCGCACGGCCTCCGGTTTCAGCGGGGACGAGGGTGACATAGAAATAGAATTTTCCATTGCGTTCAATACATTGTGCCGCCCATGCAGTGTTTTCCTCCGCCCATGAAAAGTCAGCATAACTGAGTACGGAACCATGATCCGTCCAGTTCTGCATATCCGTCGTGGAGTAGCATTTCCAGTCCGGCATGGTAAAATAGGTGGAACCATCAAGATCGTGACTGGTATAGACGTAGAATGTATCATCATGGATCATGGGAGCGGGATCGGCAGTGTAATTGGTCTGCACGATGGGATTATCTGCATAGATGACAGGTGCGGATGTCATTACAGCGGAGATGGCTGCGGCTGCTGCGATGACCAGGGACATTATTCTTTTCATAGGATCGTCCTCCATGTTTGGCTTCCTGCACGTTTATTCAACAACTCCAATACCATAGATTGTAAAATCTGTATTGGCATCTTCCATGGCGAGGGATACTTCCAGTGTACCGGAAGTATTCTGGATGTAGGCAACATCTGCATCCGGACCGCCCCACGCATAATTGCGGTTGCCCTTGATCGTGGAGGTTTTGCCATTGACGGTGACGTTGAGATTTCCCAGAGAAGAATTCTGGTTGGACTTGAACACGATAAAAATGCCCTTGCCCTCTGTGCGGAATGTCATGGGTGTGTTGGTGCTGCCTTTCTGGAAGGTATAGCCATATGCAAAACGCACATTGGAATTATCTGCTTTCCATGAACCTGCATTCAGACCGGAGAGTTCACTGAGTGCAGCAATCGAACCGCCTGCATACTCTGAACCATAGACAGATCCGGAGGGAATTGTATAAGCTGCATCCGCATTTGCTGTTTTTAATGCCTGACGGAAATAGTAGGCAATGCTGTCGGAAATCAGCGCATAACCGTCCGCATGGGGATGGTATTCGTCACTGAAATAATCCTCCTTTGCCAGTGTACCGTCCGTGAAAGCTGCTGTCAAGGCATTGTCCATGCTGATGACCGGAACATCATACAGCTTGCCGACCGCCATCATCTGCTCCTGCATGGAGTAGCCACCCTTTGCACGGTTGATGACTAAGATAACTGCCGGTGCATTTTCCTGCATCAGACAGGTTTTGACAAGGCTTTCAAAACTTTTTTTATAGATATCCTCCGGATGATCGTTGACGGAAAATTCCACAAAGATCACATCCGGGTTCTGATCGAAGATATCCCTCTGGGAACGCATTAGCCCCACAACGGATGAGGTGCCGGACATACCCGCATTGACGTAGGATACATTGCTTCCCGTGCCGAATGTTTCTGCAAAATAGTTGTAGGAACGCTTTGCATAGCAGGTTTCCGCCTGTCCCACACCCTCTGTGATCGAACCGCCGAGATAGGCGATCGTCACATCCTTGCCATTCTGTGCCATAGCAATTTTTTCACGCAGTCTTGCGGTATTGCCCATATTGCCGATCGCATTCTGATAGAATGTCTGCATGGCAGGGGAGGCGGTTTCTACATAATTATCCCAGTCTCCCTGCACATCCGCAGCTTCCGGTTCAGGGAACGCCTTGATCTTACCGAGGAGATAATCCTGCAGAACGGACAGATCCGCCGCATCCTGTGCGCCGTCACGGTTGACATCCGCTGCAATCTTTGCTGTTCCGTTGGCAAATCCCTTTGCACAGCCTCTCTTTGCCGCTGCAAGATCAAATCCGTCGATCACGCCGTCACAGGTCACATCACCGAGAAGGAATGCAACCGGCTTCGGACCGTCAATCATTGTTCCGGCAACTGCGCCGATGGCTTCGTCCACATAGAAATTATTCGTGCTGTCCGCAGTTTCAATATACAGCTGCATATTACTTGCATCCGCCGGAATGGTGTATTCGGTGTTCGCAAGCTGCACCCATTCGCCCTTGACAGCGGTCGCTTCTGCAACCGAAGAATACTGTGTATCGCCGTTTGCATCGGTGTACTGGAGCTTCATATAAAAGGTATCCGTCGTGCTGCCGTCAAAGAACTGCACATCCGCACTGAAGCTGTAGGTTTCGCCCGGTTTGAATGCTGCCGGATTCAGGGCACGGTATGCACCGTTCCATGCTGCGGTACGTTCCTGTACCAGCATCGCTTCGCTGCCCGCATATGCCGTCCTGCCAGAGGTCATGACGGTGGCTGCACCTCTGCCAGCCCATTCATCGAGGTCACCCTCGAACGTTGAATGGAAATACCATCCGTTTGCATCGGGTTCAATGATTGTAGGTGCATTCCACGGGGTGCGTTCGTATTCGAATGCGTCAATATCCGCATAACCGCCGGTGTTTTTCGTTGCATAGCTGTAAATCGCACTGCGGTAGCCTGTGAACAGCTTGAGGTCATAGACCATGTCCAGCTCTTCACCGATTTTTGTCCAGTTATTGCCATCATAGGAATAGTAGAAATTCACCTTGTCGATGTTGTTGGAGCTGCTGCCGTCATCCTTGATGGTATTGAACAGGAAATCCGCCTTCAGCCAGATCTCATTTCCATTCAGATTCACCTGTTCCACGATATTGTCACGGCTGTCGGTGACTGCGGATGTTCCGGAATAACCGCCGTTATTTGCCATGTAGATTTTTTTTGAGCCATCATCCGCCACATAGACACCGACATTGCCGTACTTGAACTGGAATGCCGAGAGTCCGGCATGGTCACCGATCTTCATACCGGAGGTATCCAGTCTGATCGCACTGCTGCACGCAGGACCTTCCGTACGTATGGTGAGCGTATTGCGTGCATTGAGGAGGTTTGTGGCGAGGGTTTTATTCGTCAGACGCAGATAGCCGTCACGTTCAGTTACCGACCATGCGGAATTGTCAGGATTATGATTCCACTGCCATTCCAGCGCAAGATCATCATTGGAGGCATAGCTGAAATCATCGTCCCTTGCAAGGGATGTACCGGTGGAAGCAGCATCGACTGTCAGTGTAATGGGGGCTTTGCCGTTCACACCCATCATCGGCCACCCATCTTCCCATGTCACGGGGACAAGCACCGGAATTCTGCCGACAGAACCATGGTCTTGGAAGAGCATACCGTACCATTTTCCATCCGGTGTATCCACAATACCGCCCTGTGCAACACCGCTGCCATAGCTGCCGACACCGGAATTGAGGACGGTCTTGCCTTCATAGGTGCCCAGCAGATCCTTGCTGCGGTAGCAAAGTTCAATTCTGCCGCTGTTTGACGGCCATGCGATGATGAATACATAATAGTAATCGCCGATCTTATGCACATGCGCACCCTCACCAGCGAGGTTATCAAGCCCTGTGGAGAAGAGTCGCTTTGAAGCGCCGCCCTCCTTGAAACCGGTCATTTCGGCGTTGAGTTCCTTGATTTCTATGTTGCCGCCGCCGCCGTAGATGAGGTAATTTCTGCCATCATCGTCAAAAAAGAGGGAAGCGTCATGGTACATGCCGTTGATCTCGCTGCGTGTCCATGTGCCGTTCTCGATATCCGTGGTCTTGTAGATATAGGATTTACCTGAACCATAGCTTCCGAAGAACACATAGTACGTTCCCTTGTGGTAACGAAGGCTTGTTGCCCACTGACCATGTGCATAGTCATGCTTGCCGTTTGTCAGATTCTGCACATCACCGTCCGCGTAGGTATCATAGACATAATTACAGATCTCCCAGGAAACCAGATCCTTCGACTTCATGATGGGTGCGCCGGGGGAGAAGTACATGGTCGTGCTGACCATATAATAGGTATCGCCCACACGGATAACATCCACATCGGGGACATCCGCCCAAATGACCGGATTAGAGATAGTTGTGGTCTGTGCTGCGGATACAGATTCGGGGGTGAGGGAACTGACGGGTACCATCACCATTGCTGCTGCTATGGCAGAAAGCAGCAGACGCTTTGTAAAACCTTGAAAATGCATAAAAAACACCGCCTTATTTTAATAAAATCCATGCCCGACGGCATGCTGCTGATCTTTATCATTATAACATCCGGCACAGAACACAACAACCGCTTTTTTGCAGAAATGGTGGAGAAAATAAACAAAAATTCATAAACTTGTGATAAATGCTTCATACAAATACCGATGATACAAAAAACCGAAAGGCAGTGATGCCTTTCGGTTCTTGTAATTCAGATTCCGGAATAGGAGCGTGGAACGCTGCTGCAAGCTATTCGAACGTTTCCGCTACGAGTTTCAGCATTTTGATGATCTCAATATGCTGGGGGCAATGTTGTTCACACTGACCGCAGGCGATGCAGTCGGATGCTTTGCCGTGTTCGCTGATGAGATTGTCGTAATAAGTACCTTGTACGGTGAAATTTTTCTCAATTTCCTGCTGCTCCGCATTGTAAAGTGTGAAGAAATCGGGAATCGGGATCTGCATCGGACATCCGTCCACGCAATAACGGCAGGCAGTACAGGGAATGGTGATTTTCGTATTGATGATATCCCGTACCTGCATGCAAAGCGCCTGTTCCTCCGATGTGAGCGGTACAAAATCCCGCATGTAGGTGATATTGTCCGTCAGCTGTGCAAGATTGCTCATGCCGCTCAGAACGATCGAAACGCCCTCGAGACTAGCGGCAAAGCGAATTGCCCAAGAGGGAACGGACAAATCCGGTTCATGTGCTTTCAGAAGCTTTTCGGCTCTGGGCGGAACATTTGCAAGTGTGCCTCCTTTGACCGGTTCCATGACGAGGATTTCCTTTCCATGTTTTCTAGCAACTTCATAGCATTTTCTTGACTGTACTGCATCGTTTTCCCAGTCAAGGTAATTGATCTGAAGCTGCACGAATTCTGTCTCTGGGTGTTCCGTCAGAATCCGGTCGAGGAGGATAGCGTCATCATGGTAGGAGAAACCGAATCTGCGGATCTTACCTTCTGCTTTTTTCTGCATGACAAAAGAAAAGCTGTCCAGATTCTGCGCAGTCTCATAGTTTTCCGTATTCAGACAGTGCAGCAGATAATAGTCGAAATAGCCTGCACCTGTTTTTTCAAGCTGCTCCTCAAAAATACGCTCCATATCGTCCTTTGTTTTGAGAAACATGGTGGGCAGCTTTGAAGCAACCATGAACGATTCACGAGGATGACGGTCAATGAGCACTTCCTTGAGCACATTCTCGCTCTTAAAATTGTGGTACATGTACGCTGTGTCAAAATAAGTGAAGCCGTTTTCGAGAAATGCATCCACCATCTGACAAATCTGCGCCTTGTCAAAGCTTGTCTGATCATCCTTGTCCAGCAGCGGCAGACGCATAAAACCAAAGCCGAGTTTTTTCATTACAGGGACTCCTTTCGATGTTTCTTGTCATGTTCATTATAGCATGTTTTCACATAACTTGCAATATTTTCACAAGACTTTCATATTTTCACAAAACGATCACAAAACCATCACCGTTTTTTTGTTTTTTTGTGGTAATATCCTAGAAAAGGCGATTTAAGTCGTGGATTTTTGGTCATTATTTAAAATCAAAAATTTATCGTCAAGACATATGCACCAGGAGTATCGTTATGCTTCAGATTAATGCAGCTGCAGTCACGCATCCCGGAAATTTTAGGGAGAAAAACGAAGATAATTTTTGTTTCTTTCGTACCGTTATCAGAAAACCGACAGATCACAAACAGTTTTTCTGCCGTAGACAATCACTTCGTGATCTTGCTGTATTGGGCGTGTTTGATGGAATGGGTGGTATTGAAAGCGGGGAGAATGCATCCCTGCTTGCAGCGGAGACTGCTGCTTCGAGATTAAAACATTCTGTTCATCCGTCAAAGGACATGCAGGAAGCCTGTCGAATTGCGAATGAAAAAATATGTGCAGAAATGCTGCATTGTCAGAAACGAATGGGATCAACAGCTTCCATGTTATGCGTGAAAGAGCAGCGGTATGATGTATGTAATCTTGGGGACAGTCCTGTGTTCCATTTGCATCACAATCAGCTTACCTGTATCAGCAAAGCGCAGATTGAACAGCCAGAATCTTCGAAGAAGCATGGAGAAACACCTCGAAAAGGACGGCTGCTTCAGTATCTCGGCATTTTTCCGCAAGAAACAGCGCTGCAGCCGTATATTGCATCAGGAAGATGCAGTGTCGGGGATAGATTCCTTCTGTGCAGCGATGGTCTCAGCGATGTAGTACCGCCTGCTGTCATTCGCAAAGAGCTTTGTAAGTCGTTGCCGATGCGTGAGATCGCACAGAATTTGCTGGAACTTGCAATGAAAAATGGCAGCATGGATAACATTACTGTGATCTGTGCAGAGATTGTCGATACCAAGCTTTTCCGTTGGATCTGAATTTTGTCAGAAGTAAATGAGGTCTGTTTTATGATTATAACAATTGTACTATTGCATCAGGATATGCTTTATTATTCAAAAATTGAAAGCGGTCAGACTGTCACTTTCGGTTCACATAAAAAAGATACGATCAAGGTACCGGATTTTTCATCGGAGCAAATTTCAGTGAAATGGAAGAAAAGCGGTCTTTCCATCAATGCAAAAAAAGCCTACAGCTTTGAGGAAAATATGCCGAAGCTTGATACGATTCTCGTGCTGGATAAAGGCACAAGAACGGCGCTTTTCCTGAGTACACTGTATTCTGAAGAGGTTCCGAGCTACTCTCTGCCCTATCACGCTTCTTTGAAAGTCGGACGTGACCGCACAAATGATATCGAGATCAATCTTCCTTTTATTTCCGGTTATCATTTTACGCTGAAAAATGAATCGGATTATGTCCGGGTGGAAGATATGGGCAGTACAAATGGTCTGTACCTTAACGGCAAGAAAATTGTCGTATCCAAGATGAAATCCGGAGATGAATTATCCATTCTCGGTATCCGGATCCGTCTGGAGAATGGCGTGCTCTACTTCCACAATGTGGGCGATGCACTGCGGATTCATGTCGGCGGTGCAGACGATGAAGCAATGCAGTCCCATACTGCCGGACAGTTTGAATGTCTGCATTACAAGCGTTCTCCTCGTATGATGAGCCAGCTTCCGAGTGAAGAGATCATTCTTGCACCGCCTCCTGCGAAGGGACAGAAATATGAAAAGCGAAGTGGTGGTATTTTTGCTTCACTTGCCGGTCAGGGCGCAATGATGGCAACCAGTATGCTGACAACTGCAGCGTCCCCTGCACTCATTGCTGCGAGAGCGGCAAGTCTGATTTCTCCGGTGACCAGTATGGCAAGTGCCAGCAGCGCCGGAAAGAAGCGGAAAGAGAGCCTTGAGCAGTATGAGACCACTCGCCGTGGAAAATACAGCGCCTATATTGAAGATCAGAAGGCGAGAATCCTCAAAGTTGCGGATGAACAGCGTTCCATCATTGCAGCAGAAAATCCTGAGCCTCGTGAAAGTATTAATGTTCTCTATGGACTCAGGCGTGCACTCTGGGAAAGAATGCCGAGTGACCGTGATTTTCTTGATGTCAGAATGGGCATGGGTTATGAGGATCTGTGTGTTAATATCCGTTCCAGAGGCGGCGAAGGCGTCGTTATGGATGAAGATGAGATGCAGAAGCTTACTACACAGATCGTGGAAGAAACCCGAATTGTGGATAATGTACCTGCACGTCTCCGATTGCTGCAGCATAATACCATTGGCTTTGTTGGTAATCGTCAGAAAACGATCCAGCTCATCCGGAACATGCTGATTTCCCTGACAACCTCCCATTGCTTTGAGGATGTACGGATCGCTGGTATATTCAGTCCCGAAGAACGGAAGGAGTGGGAATCCCTCCGATGGCTGCCGCATTTCTGGGATAATGAGAATGGTGCAAGATTCCTTGCCTTTGATCAGAAAAATGCGCATGAGATCTGCGATCATTTCAACAAGATCCTCAAGGATCGTGAGGAGCAGCTCAAAGGTTATTCGGGAAGCAGGGGACCTCTGATCCCAAGACCTTTCTATATCCTGATTTTCGGTGATAGTGCCATGGTGGAAAAGGAAGAGATCATGAATCATCTCTTTTCCAATAAACCGGAAATGGGCGTTACATCGCTATTCCTTTACAATAGTCCCTACGATCTTCCAAAAGAATGTGAGTTCGTGGTTGACCTTGACAATGGTCCAAGTGCATATAGATACAAGGATTCGAAAAACAAATCTTTCTTCACTCTGGATCCTCCGATTTCGATCGGACAGTTTGATTCCTTTGCCAGAAGAGTCAGTGCGATTCAACTGGACGGCTTCACAGCTGACGGTGGTCTGCCCGATGGCATCACGTTCCTGGAAGGTTACGGCGTCCGGACGGTCGAAGAACTGAATGTCTGGGAACGCTGGCAATCGGCAAATGTCGCAAAAAGTCTTGCGGTGCCGATCGGTGTCAAAGCGGGCGGAAAACCGTTCCTGTTTGACATTCATGAGAAAGCACATGGTGCTCACGGTCTGGTGGCGGGTACCACCGGTTCCGGTAAGAGTGAAACCATTCTTTCGTGGATCTTGTCCATGGCAGTCAATTACCATCCATATGAGGTCAGCTTTGTGATCATCGACTATAAAGGCGGCGGTATGGCAAATCTTGTTGATCCGTTGCCGCATGTAGTTGGAAAAATTACGAATATTGATTCCAACATTGGTCGCTCCCTGGTTTCTCTGGTCAGTGAAAATGAAAGACGAGAGGAAATTTTTACGGAATATGGAGTGAACCATATCGACCAGTATATGGAACTGTATCGATCTGGCAAGGCAAAAAAGCCCCTGCCCCATCTCATTATTGTTTCGGATGAATTTGCGGAACTAAAAAAATCAGAACCGGAATTCATGGCGGGACTTGTACAGGTTGCACGAATCGGACGTTCGCTCGGTGTGCATCTTGTTCTTGCAACGCAGAAACCCGGTGGTCTGGTCGATGAACAGATCAACAGCAACTCAAAATTCCGTATTTGTCTTAAGGTTGCAACAGCGGCGGACAGCCGTGAGATGCTGAATCGACCGGATGCTGCCAGCATCCGAAAGGCAGGTCGTGCCTTTATCCGTGTTGGTGCCGATGATTACTACGAACAGTTTCAGTCTTACTGGAGCGGTGCTCCGTACTATGGGAAAGCTGAGCGTAAAGATCCGGATTCGGAAGGCAACCTGGTCAGAATCGTGGAGATGAACGGAAATCGTATCCGTCCTGTGACTTCCACGAAAAAAGAGAAAAAGGCAAAAATGGACGAAATCAGAGCTGCCGTTGCACATATTGCAGATGTTGCAAAAGCACACAACATCGAAAAGCTGGATGGACCGTGGAAGCCGGAGCTTCCGGAGTTGTTGCATCTGCAGACGCTGCAGCCGGAAACCGCCTTTGATGGAACGCAGTGGAAGAAAGGGCAGAAATGGCTTTCTGTCCCCGTGGGTTTGTATGACCTTCCTAAAGAGCAGGCACAGGGTATTCAGGTAATTGATTTTGCCGGCGAAGGACATTACGGAATCTATGGTGCCCCCGGCACTGGAAAAACAACGTTCCTCAAGAGTGTGGTGCTCAGTCTTGGACTGCATTACACGCCCGATGATGTGAATATTTATATCCTCGACTGCGGCGGATGGAGTATGAGTAATTTTTCCGAGATGCCCCATGTCGGCGGTGTGGCGCTTGATCGGGAAGAAGAAAAGTTTACAAAGCTTGAAAAGCTGCTGATGGATGAATTTGAGGACAGAAAGAAGAAATTCCTGCGTAATGCTGTCAGCTCCCTGAAGGCTTATCGTGAAAGCGTTTCTCCCGATATGCCAGCGATCATCCTTGTGATCGATAATATCGTTCCGATTTTTGATAACTATCCTGACATGGAGAACTTCTTTGTCACATTGTCCCGTGAAGGCGCAACCTATGGATTTTATCTGATTTACACGGCTAATAGCACAACCGGTGTTCGATATAAGGTCGTTCAGAATATTCGTGGCGCAGTCGCCTTTGAACTGACGGACAGAGGAGATTATGCAGGTATTGTCGGCAAGCTCGATACTATGAAGCCGCCGATACTTCAAGGACGTGCGCTGTATAAGAATACACCGCCGCTTGAGTTCCAGGCTGCCATGTATATCGAAGGAGAAACGGATCGTGAGAAAAACGAAACGCTCAAGCGCATCATTGCACAGATGAATGCTGCATGGAGCGGCAAGCGCCCGAAGCCGATTCCCGTGATGCCGGAAACCATCACTCTTGACAGAATGAAAGCCGAATATAAATGCAGAACACTGCTCCCTGTCGGCATCAATCATGAAAACATTGAGACAGCTTTTGTCGATCTGACTGACAATTATTCCTTGCTTGTTTCAGGCTCCATGCATTCCGGAAAGAGTGCAATGCTCCGGGATTTCTTCCGGATCATTACAGAAGGAAATACGGATACCAAGACCTATGTGTTCGACAGCGCTGCAAAATCGCTTGAGTCTCTTAAAACAAATGCACATCGCTATGCGGTGACAAGTGATGATGCTACTGTCAGCAGTATGCTTGCTGAACTTGTTGACCATCTGAATGTCCGCAAACGAGCCCAGAATCAGGCACGGCAGGAGCAGGGCGGTGAGCTTGATGAAAAGCAGTTTATTGCTGGTTATGAGCTGCTCTGCATCTTTGTAGATGATATCAAGGATTTTGTGGATACTGTTTCAGATGCTTCTAAGAACTCCATGGAGCGTATCTGTCGTCTTGCACAGAATCTCGGTGTGATCTTTATCTGCGCCGGCAGAGTTGCGGATGTTTCAAAATACAATGAAATCGAAAGTCTGACCCGTGTTATTGTGGCAAACCAGAATGGCGTGACAACGGGCGGCAGTCCGGCACAGTACACGTTCTTCCAGAATAATCTGAAGTACAATGAGCGTGAAACAGATGCCGGTGAAGGCAGCGGTATTTTTTATCAGAATGGCAAATGCCTGAAATTTAAGAAAATTAATGAAACCAACTGAGGAGTGAAAGCGTATGATAGAAGCAGCATTTTCAGATCTGGAACTGCTCTCCGATAAGATTGTCGGAATTTCATCCGATATGGATGAATTATACATACAGATGAAATACCTCTATGAAGAAATGTCCACGAATCCGGAATTGCCGTCCTATCCTCAATGTAATGCAGTTCTCGAGAATTTTGCGACAGGTATGGATCGCATCTTCCGGATGAATGAGATGCTGCTGACGCTCAAAGGTGTCATGCTTAGTGCTGATGATGAATATAAGGCGCAGGAACAGAAATTTTGTGAATTGATCAGTGGGTGCACCGCAGCGCTTTCGGCATTACAGTTTGAACTTTCTGCAGCATTCACAGATATGCTTCCGGTTGAACAGAATCCAGAAGTGGTGACGCAGAACCAGGTTCAGCAGCTTGTGGCACAGAGCAGCAGCGATATGCAGATTACAAATATTGCGGCAGTAGCAAAAATGATTCAGGAAGAATATTGCGTTGATACTGCAGATTCTTCAGCAAAGGTGATGCAGAGTGTATTGGACGCTTCCGATGATGCAGCAATCAGCAGCGTTTCTGCGGAAAGCATCAAGTTTGACGAAGAAGAGCTTGATTCCGTCATTACAAAGGATTTCGCACAGAATATTGTGACACAGGAAAACGAATTGGATGAAGCGGTAGCTGCAGCCGAAAAGATCAAAACAGAAGTGACAGACCCGACATCTATCGCTACGGAAAGCTGAGGCGTTTCACACGATGAATCATCATGAAATCTTGATACTTTCTTCCGGGGAGATCTATGTTCTGGCAGGTTTACTTGGATATTCGTCCGTATTTGGTGTGAAAGATCACACCCTGCGAGAATGGCAGGGTAATATCGGGCAGCATGTTCGAAAAACGATGGAAAAGCTCGAAAAACGAATGCTGATCCTGTTTGAACTGGATGGATCGATCTGCTGGCAGAAATCCGTGGATGATATGATGCGGTGTATCGGAAATCCCGATATGGCGGCTTTGATTATGTACAATTCCGGCGCAGGTCGTGTCAAAGAAAAATGGCTTCTGCAAAAAGATGGGAAAACAGTTGTACTGCGTCAGATCGCAGAGGATGCCTATCAGCTGCAGGTGATGGAAGATGCGCTGCGGAAAACCGTATCTCCGCTATTTGAAAATCACAGGGAAAGTAGGATCCATGAAACAATCCCGTTTGCAGCAGTGCAGAAAATGCGTGATGAAATGGATGCATTTAATCGTGATGCTGCAGAAGCAGCCGCAGCGGAACAGATCAGATCCCATATGCAGATCAGCACATTGCTTGCTGCAATTGATGGAACAGCACGTTTCCTGAGTGTACAGACCTATCAGCGCAAAGACGTTTATTACAGCAGCGGCTTCAACTGTTTGCTGGTAAATGCAGAAAATCAGGTGCTTCAGCTGCATTGCGATGAACAGAATCTGCTGCATTTTGATTCCATTTCGGAAGAGGATATCCTACGGCATCTTTCCAGTGAGCAGGAAACGCCGTAAACAATTCCTGAAGTGCAGTGGATAGAGAGGAAAACAGAATGGATACTTTACTGATAACACTGACCAATTCAAATCAAAGCTTCTCTTTTGATATTGAGTACCCCAGCCATATTACTGTGGGAAAGTTTAAGGAAGATCTGCATGAAGCGCTGAATGCGCATAAACCGGATTTGTATATCAGACCTGCAGTTGCATTTGAATTGTATTGCAATCGTCTCGGTGTCCGGTTAAATCCCGAGCGTACGCTGCGGGAAGAGGGGATCTGGAACGGTGATATCATCACCATGACGGAGGATTAATTATGGAAGAAATTACTTTTGAAGATGCACTGGTGCATTATGGCAACAAGCTGCAGGAAATCAGTGACAGAATTGAAGCGCTGCGGGAAAATGTCAGAACGACACAAATCATTGCAGAATCCGGATGGCAGGGCAGAGCAGGCAATGCTTTCCGGGACAAGCTTCTTCAACTTGCCAAGGAGCTTTCTGTCAGCGGCGGAAATGTATCGGATGCAAAACAGCTTCTGACCGGTATTGGCGCTGCGTATGCAGAAGGTCTTGAGGCGGAAGCTGCTGAGACAACGGAATAACCGGAGAAGAGAACCGGTAACTTGTTCCCAAAGTTTTGAACGCAATTGCGTCAAATATATTATTCAAATTTGAAAGGTGGAAATTTTTATGGCAACAATTCAGGTAACTCCCGAACTTCTGGCTGGAAAGGCAACAGAACTGAGAGGTCTCAAGGGTGAGCACGATGAGGCAATGTCCAAAATGCGTACACTGATCAACGGACTTAACGAAATCTGGAAGGGCGATGCACAGGATGCATTTGTTGCAAAGTATGAGAGCATGCAGTCTACATTCACACAGTTCTCTCAGATGCTCGAGGACTATGCAAAGCTCATGGATACTGCTGCACGCAAACTGGAAGAAACCGATAAGACACTGCAGACAACAATGAACGGCTTCGGCAATTAATCGCTGTCACCGACAAGGTGTTATGCCTTGTCGGTGTACCATACATTCCTCCGATCTCTGAGATCGGAGGAATGTATGATACTGCATAAACAGAAATTTTGCCTGAAAAGGAGGAAGTATATGAAAGTATCAGTGAACACAGACGAATTACGTGAAAGGTGCAGCGAGCTTCGGGCAGTATGCAACGATTTGAACGGTAATATGAACCGGATCGAAACTGCAGTGCTTTCTATCGGAAACGAATGGCAGGGAGAGTCAGAGCGTGCCTTTGTTGCTAAGCTGCTGTATATTCGTCAGCAGTTCAACGATCTTACAAATTTTATTGAAGATTGTACGAACTTAATGGAGACCTTTGCAACCCAATACGAGGAACATGATAAGGAATTATCATCCAAAATCAATTTTGCTTAAGGAGCTGATCACATGATGGAGCATTTTATTACCATTACCCCAAATGAATTGTATTATTTAGGAACGATTCTTCAGGCAAAATACATCGATTATGCTTATGTTGCTGCAATGGAGGACATCCGGCATAATTATGCACTTTGTGAAGCCAAGACACGCAGTGCACTTGCAGATGCAGGAATACTGATTGAGGATTTTGCCGGTAATATTGAAATTGAACAAAAAGCGAAGGATCTGGTAATGCCCATTTTCTTTGGTGAATTTGAATCCTGTGTGGATATCACCACACTCGGTGAAGAGGCAGATGTTACAACTAAGCGTTTCCATAGCTACAACGGAGCTGTTACAATGGTATCCAGCACAGTGGAAGGGAAACTCAGGGTTGCTGCAATCAGTAAAGAGGAGATTGCGCAGCTTGCTGCAGAGCTGCTGCCGGAGAACTATTGCTGTGAATCTGTTACGGTGACCGAAGAACTTCAGCAGGAAGATGTGACAAGGATTATTGCGATCAAGAATACGGTGATCGGAAAATCTGCAGTCGTAAAGCTCTTCCTTGAAGCAGACGGTATTATGTATCAAGAAAACAGTGAGAATAAAGCAGAAAGCATGACTGCGGATGCATTTGTGAAGTCTGTACTTGAGATTATCAGGGAGGTAGCATAATATGGCTTATTATGACGAAAACGGAACAATTACCATCGACGAGGCTGCAGCAAACGCAGACTGCAACCGTATTGATAAGGCGATCGCTTCTTTGCGTGATTCTCAGAGTGCTTTGCAGAATCTGACAAGACAGGCATCCGATGGAAAGGGACAGACAGCGATGGCATCTGCAGAAAAGAGTGCAGAGCTTACCGGAAAAATTATGGATATGATTACACGGCTTGAAGAAACAAAGTCGTTTATCAAGAAGACTGTACAGCATTACCAGCAGGTAGATGCTGCACTGAAGGCAACTATTATGAGTGAGGATCTGGGAGGTGCGATCAATGGCTAAAATTACAATTGACACGGATGCATTGCTGGATGGTGCATCTCAGATCGGGAAGTGTATTTCAAACATCACTGAAATCAACAGCGGTCTTGACAGTATGATTCAGGCCATTGGAGGTTTGTGGAAGGGCAGCTCCAGCGAAAGCTATATCGGACTGATGCACGGCTATGCAGGAAAGGCAAAGGAAATGTGCAATATCCTTCAGGAATACCAGAATTATGTCGAACAATCAGCAGAAACGTTCACAAAGCTCGACAGTGATTCGGCAAATAAAATCCGCAGTTCGTTTTGATCGGAAAGGAGTAAGGCATGATTTCTCTTGATACAGAACTGATGAAGCAGCTTGTCGAAAGCTGTGTTACCGCAAATAATAACATCGAAGATGCAGTCGCAGCACTTGCTGGGATTACTTCCCATAATGACTGGGGCTGTAAAGAAAAAACCAGAATTGACGAATACACTGAAACCAACAAGCAGAAGATCAAACAGCTTCAGGAGTGTTCGGATAGTTTTCTGCGTGTTCTGCGGGAAGTAACGCATGACTTCGAATCCACGGAGCAGAGTATTGCGGATATGGCAAGTAATGTAGATGCATCCATTTCCGGTATCCTTACTGTCGCTTCAGCGGCTGTTTCCGGAGTTAAACCCGAGCTTGTAACGATTGGAATGACACCTGAAAAGATCTTACTTCCTGCTCCCAGTTTGATTGATACCATTATGGGCGATTTAGAAAATTCACTCGAGGGATTCAATCCTGGCAGCCCGATAGGCAGCTATCTTGCAAAAACGATGCAGGAACCGATTGCTGCCTGTCTGTATGATGCTATCAAATTATAATCGGAGGTGATTCACAATGGCTGATATGATTCAATTGACACCCGCCGAACTGCTTTCGCAGGCAAACGGGATGAAAGCGCTGTATGATCAGTATACTGATCTGTTCAAAAATGTAGAAGGATTGCTTAATACGATCAATGCAAGCTGGAGCCCGAATCTGGCAAATAACTTTGTTTCCAAGATTACCAGCGCACAGAATGCGTTCGGCACAATTCTGGTACTGCTGGAAAGTGGTATCAATGTTGCAGAAACTGCAGCAAATACATTCGAATCTGTTGATTCTGCACTTGCGAATCTCTTCAATGGAACTCTTGGTGAGGTTGCCAAACAGGCTGGATCTGGTATATTGCAGGATATTGCTTCCCAGATTGGCATCGATCCGGAAATGATTACTACTCTGACACCGCAGATGTATGAACAATTTGTCGATGCATGCAAAAAAGGTGATTTTTCCTCGATTACAGATCTGCTGATGCCCGGTCTTACTGATGAACTCAAGGATAAGGTAATAGACGTTATCAAGGATAAAACCGGTCTTACCGTGGATCCGGTAGACGTTTATGAGTCTTTCAAGAATGGAGATTATGTGGGCGGACTGCTGGATATCGCAGAAGCTTCTGTGGATATCGGTAATTTGGCAGGCGGTTATAGTTCTGTTGGAATTGCAACCGATTTCCTTCTCCAGACAACGAAAATCGTACTGGATAAGGATGGCTTTGCAACAACGGATACCGAGATATATTCAGAACGTATTCTTGATGCTTGGGAAAACGGCGATCCGATAGGCGTGATTTCTGGTGGGCTTGGTTATGTTTTGGATGTGCCCGGCAGAGTGCTGCTCAGCGCAGTTGGTGATACGGCATCGAATGTTGTCGATTCAGCAACAAAGCAAATGTTCGGTGTTTCTTTGTCTGAATTCAACGACAAGCTCGAAGATACTATCGGTTTTAATCCGGGCAAAGTCGTGCAGAATATCGGAAGTGCGATTGGTGATACGTATCATGATATTGTTTCCGGAGATGGCGTTAGCGATTTCATTAGTTCAACAGTAAAAACCGGCGGAAAAGTATTTTCCGGTATTGCTTCCGGATTTAAGAAGTTATTCTGATTGCAAGGCTGTGAATTCACGGCAGATTGGAGTGAAATATGAGTTTATTGGCAATTGGCTCTGTTATCCGTAATAAGGGAATTGATCTTGTGATAACGGGCTATCATCTGGCTGAGGAAGAACGTTCCTATCAGCTGTATTATATCGTTTCCCTCTTCCCGATCGGGTATATGCCCGGTCAGGCAAAGAGCCAGGGATTCTTCCCCGTGAACAAAGACTGTGAGGTTGTGTTCGAGGGCTATCGTGATGAGTATTGTGAAAAATATCTTGCACGTATTGCAGCAAGAGCGGAACGTCTGAAAGATATGGATCCTAAGGTAATGAATCTGCTTCTTACCGAGACAATTAAACGAATGGAGGCGAAAAATCAATGAGTCAACTGCTGCCTGTAGGTTCAATTGTTTCTGTTGATGACAACAAGCGGATCGAAATGATGATTATTGGTTATTATCCTGCTGATGCAGAAAAAAAAGAATGCTACGAATATCTTGGTGCTGCATATCCCAGCGGTGTATCTGTAAATGGCGCACTGCATATGTTTAATCACAAGGATATCCGTAAGGTTGTGTTTGAAGGCTATGCCACCGATGCGAGCAGAAAAGCACTGGATGATCTGACAGCACATGCAGAACGTGTGCTGAACGGTGATCCTCCCGAAAACGCTTCGCCAGTAGAAGAAGACTTGTTTTTCTAACGAAATACAAGCGTTACTCCATGAACAAATAATGTGTTCATGGACGATCATGCGTAAGGGAGGAAAACAATGAAAGGTTACTGCGTTTATTGCATGCAGCCTTCCGATGGGGAGACCTGTTCGCATTGTGGAAGATCTGCAAGTGCGTATCAGCCGGAGATCCATCAGCTGCAGCCAGGTACGATACTGAATGATAAATACCTGCTTGGTGCGGTGCTCGGCGAAGGAGGATTTGGTATCACCTACGTTGGGCGAGATATTACATTGGATATGAAGATTGCGGTAAAGGAGTATTATCCCACCGGTGCAGTCAATAGAAATCATACATATTCTGCAGAGATTACAAAAGGGTCAGGAAAAGCAGGGGAGCATTTTGAAAAGGGAAAGGTCAGCTTTCTGACCGAAGCCCGAACACTTGCAAAGTTTGCATCCGAGCCGAGTTGTGTGGCAGTGCGTGATTTCTTTGAAGAAAATAACACTGCATACATTGTTATGGAGTATCTGGAAGGATCTGATCTGAAGGACTGCCTCCAGATGCGTCAGAAGATGTCTTTTGAGGAAGTGTATTCTCTTCTGAGACCTGTGATGCAGGTGCTGGCAAAAGTACATGCGCAGGGTCTGATTCATCGTGACATCAGTCCAGCAAATATCATGGTGCTTTCTTCTGGTAACGCCAAACTTCTGGACTTTGGTGCAGCGAGAACAGTCAGTGCGGATGGAGAGAAAAGTCTGTCCATCCTGCTTAAACCGGGATATGCTCCGGAAGAGCAGTACCGCACCAAAGGAAAACAGGGCCCATGGACGGATATTTATGCGCTTTCTGCAACGATCTATAAACTCTTGACTGGTGTGACCCCTGAGGACTCCATGAACAGAGTTTTTGAAGACAATGTCGAGCCAATCTCAAAGCTGAATCCTTCTGTGACGCCAGAACAAGAATCAGTTGTGCTGAAAGGCATGGCTGTCAGAATGGAAGAACGCTATCAGAATATGCAGGAAATGATCGCTGCCTACGATAATTGTATGAAACCTGCTGCTTCTTCAATGATTTCATCTACTGTTCCTGCCGCTGCCCGGAAAACAAAACCGGAAAAAACGAAGAAAACGGATAAAAAACCAAACCGTCTGCCGAAATTTGCGCTGCTTGCCGGAGCCGGTGTGATTGGCGTGTTCCTCATCGTTCTGACTATTGTTATTGTAATGATGGAAAGTGATAAGCCATCAGGCAGTTCTGGAGGAAGTTCGAGCAGTAGTATTACTAGTGAGGAATCGTACAAGGATAGCAAGTCTGTTGAGATACGGGATCAGTCCGTATCTATCGCAGAACTTGAGGAACTGCAGGGATATACACAGCTTTCTGAGCTTAGTCTTATCAACTGTGAACTGACGGATGCGCATCTTGAAGAGATCGGTAAGCTTGTGGATCTGAAAATACTCGATTTGTCAGGTAATACAGCGATTACTGATTTTTCTGCGCTTAATCATCTTCCAAATCTCCATACCGTTTATTTGAATGACATCCCAGATCTTGATTTAACATCGCTGCAGCATGATCAGCTTATTAGATTGTATTGCAATCGATGCGAATTAAAGGATCTTTCCTTCTGTTCTTCAATGCCGTCGCTTCTGAAGATTGATGCATCCGGAAATCGTATTACGGATATCAACGCACTTTCACAGCATCCGTTGCTGGAGAATATGGAGCTGTTTCTGAATGATAATGCAATATCCGACCTGTCTGCATTGAAGGATACGGAAGGACCAAAGACACTTCATCTTTCCGGAAATCAAATTACGGATCTTTCTCCTTTGGATGGCCATTCTAATATTAATACATTGTACGTAAACGGTAATCAGATTACCGATCTTTCACCGCTCAAGGATTGTTTTAAGATCAAATATCTGGATATCTCTTATAATTATGTTCGGAGTCTGGGACCGCTTGCGACAATTAATGAATTAACAGAGCTGACATTCCATCACAACCAGATTTCGAGTCTTGAGCCATTAAAGAATTGTCAGAAACTCAGGGCGAATGCCGGAACTGAAATTGATGCCCGCTATAATATGTTGGACTCGCTGGAGGGCATTGAAGCATTTGCGGTGAACAGCAGTCCGACAAGAATTTATCTTTCCCATAATATGCTGACGGATATTACGGCATTGACATCCATTCCTTCTGCAAAGTCAGTATACCTCAATGAGAATAATCTGCATGCGGACGATCTGAATGTATTGATTGGTTTTAAAGATCTGAATACACTCGAGATGATCGACAATCCTCTGGATTCAGTTGAGCCTTTGACAAATCAGAGTCAGGAAGGTTATGCACTGAAGCTTTCGGATATGACGGTTCGTCTTTCTTACCATTCTGCTCTTGATTTCCCGGCGCTGAAAGAAGATGTTTTCTCGCTTGTTGTCTTTGATCCGGATTCAGAGCGTACAGAATATCTATTGACAGATGCATATATTCCGGTTCGCAATTCGGACGAATATTATGCGGAGGAATATGATGATGCATATGCCAGTGTATGGCATAATAAATTGCCTGCTGCTACTGATAAAGAGTATCATTTCGATCCGGTGCATGTTGATATGGAAGACATCTTTTTATAACTAGGAGGTACAAACAGATGTATTGTAAACATTGTCAGAAAGAAGTGACCCCAGCAGGTCGTTCCTGTCCCGAATGTGGTACAGTGATCGTAGAACTGGAAAAAACGATGGGTGCCTGGGATGGTGGTTCGCTGAGCGTGAATCCAACTGCGGCGTCCTCAGCAAATTTGTCGGCTGTTCCTGTAAACAAGAAGGTGGGCTTTGGCAAAGCAATTAAGCTGATGTTTAAGAATTATTTCAATTTTTCTGGAAGAGCTTCCAAGAGCGAATTCTGGTGGGCTTTCCTGTTCAATATGATCGTCAGCACAGTCATTACAGGGCTAGCTTCGTTCTTACCGCCGGTAGCGATTCTGAGCCTTGGTCTGATGATCCCTGGACTTTCGCTTTCTGTCAGAAGACTGCATGATATCGGAAAGAATGGGTGGAATATTCTGCTTGGTTTGATTCCACTTGCTGGCATGATTATTTTAATCGTGTATTTTGTAAAGGACAGTGACGGCGATAACCGCTGGGGAAAAGTTGAAACACAGAGTGCCCCCACAGCTGCTGAAAGCGAGGAAGAACGGATTTACCGTCTTTCCCAGGAACATGAGCCAAGAAATATCAACACCCCCGAAGGCAAAAAGATCGTCGATCAGGCACTCGGCAGTATTATCCCTACCTATTCCGGATCTGAAAATCTGGCATCCGCCATTATGCTTTGTAATCCGCTGGATATCAAGGCAAATGTCCGTGCCACCGATAAGGATACATTGCTGATCATTATTAAGGGACTGCGCAGTCATATTGATATGGGTGAGGATGCAAATACAATAGATATGATCCAGAAATATGTGATCTCCGTTCTGAAGGAACAGCTCTAAACAGGAGGGGTGTCCATGCTTTCTTATGCACATGTCACACTTCCGGGCAGCCGGTCTGTGAATGAGGACTGCGTTGGTACAGCAGAAGCGCATGGAAAACAATGTTTTATCGTGTGTGACGGACTCGGCGGTCACGGAAAGGGAGAGTATGCTTCACAATTTGTTGTGAAAGTGTTTCTTGATCTGCTGAAGACTGCTGAAGAACCGGCTGCATATCTTCATGATGCTTTTTTGCAGGCGCAGGAGCAGCTTGTGCAGCTGCAGCAGACAATGCGGGCAGAAGGGCAGATGAAAACCACGGCGGTGGTTCTGGTAATGGATGCGCAATATGCGCATATCGGTCATATTGGCGATTCAAGGTTATATGCCTTTTCGGGTGGTCAAGTAAAGTGGCGTACCCGGGATCACAGCGTTCCGGAAGCGCTCGTCCGTATGGGAGAAATCACGGATGAAGAGATACGCTTTCATCCGGACAGAAACCGACTGATCCGTGTAATGGGCGATGAGTGGAGCAGACCGATGTATGAGCTTGCAAAGCCAATTGAAAGCAGCGAATGTCAGGCATTTCTGCTTTGCACTGACGGATTCTGGGAGCTCATTACGGAGACGGAAATGTGTGCGTTGCTTGAAACGGCGGATTCTGTTGAGCAATGGCTTACAGATATGTTAGCCGTCATTCGCAGGAATGCAGAAAACTGCAATGCAGATAATTGCTCTGCTATTGCAGTCTGGAATCATGCATAATTTGAAATGGCAGACATCATGATATGATGTCTGCCATTTTTGGCAAGAAAACCCCCAGCTATGC
>JAZPZJ010000074.1:0-26657 GCA_045544635.1 Oscillospiraceae bacterium | reverse complement strand
TTTGGAAAAAATAAAAAATATAATAACAAGACTCCCCTTGTAGAACTAAGTGTTCTGCACGGGGAGTCTGTAATTTATTCAAATCCTTTGAGTTTTAAAGTACTCCTTTATCCATTTCGCAAAGGATTTCAATTACCTCTGCTAAATGTGACGCTAAAACAATCGTTTTGAGGATTGTTTTAGGCAACTTTCTCAAATCTGTGAATTCTGTTCTCAACCGCAAATTTCATTCCAAATATTATTATTAACTATTGCCTCAGAATCATCACCTATATAATTCGACTTGATTGATGTAAACTTTGCAACGCATGCCGCATCTCTTGTGTCAACAACACCATCACCGTTAACATCGGCGAGATATTTTGCAAGCTCATTATCAATTGCCGAAAGCTCGGGATTTACCTCTCCGCTTGCAACAAGACTGCAATACTTTGCGATACACGCCGCATCTCGAGTATCTACCACATAATCAAGATTTGCATCTCCTCGTATTGCGCCACTGCAATCTACGCAATAGCCACATTCATCATCGCAGCGATTTACCACACTGAAACATTCCTGACACTCGGGACAATGCTCACCTGCATCTATGGCGCAGTCTACGCACATTTCGCAAGTATAGCAATAGTCAGGTACGCTGTCTGCACTCAATCCGCAATTTGTACAGAAAGGAATTTCGTCGCTGATGCTGATAACGGCTGTATCCGATAGTTTGTAAGTTCCATTGTATGCTTCGCAGTAAACTGCCTTGTTATCCAACCAGCTTCCCGCATTTTTAATGATAAGCGTATCTGACTCTATGCCCGATACATCACAAAAGTTCTCTACATCAGACCAGGCATACGGCTGGAGTGAATCATCATCTGCATCTGCGATATACCAGTAATAGCTGTCAGCATTATCAGCCTTTACCTTAAATTGCGCACTTCCGCCTTCATAGATAGTTACATCCTCAGGCTGTAAGGTAAATACAGGCTTGGTTGTTGTGACTTCAAGATAATCCTCGCCGATATATGTTGTTGCTTCGGAAAGGTCAATCAGCTTTCCGGAATCTGTTGCAGTGGAGCCGTAAGCGATGTATGCGCTTGGCTCCTCTTCCGTGAACTCATCAAACATATCCCAACGGGTTGAGATGCCTTTTGCTCCTCTGAAGTCACCGCGGATGATCTCGGCACTGACATCTGTTACGTTGAACGAAAATGCACCATATCCTGTGTCTTCCATCATTTTGAAATAGCCGTTGCTGATGCAGATATCACCGCTTTTTGCATAAGCGCCCGCTGTCTTTCCGTAAAAGCTTCCGCTATAAATTCTTGCCGTACCGCCGTCCATATAAAAGCCAAAGCTATGGGGGTCTTCATCATCCCCAAATATTCCGCCGTTGATGCTCACCTTCGTGTTGCCTGTCTGATACAATCCATAGTACCAACTGTTGAAATTGCCGCTGTTCACGGTGAGCTTTGTGCTGCCTCTGACAAGCACACCGCAGCCCTTGCCGTCGAATGTGCCGCCGTTGATGACAGCCGTACCGCCGTCAAGAACGATGGAAGCCAGTGCATACTCACTTGCCGAAGGCGTGAAATTATTGTCATACAGATAATAGCTTCCGCCGTCGATCTGCAGATTGCCCTCTGAAATGACTAACGGACAGCTGTATGCCCATTCGTCCGTGGGTGTCATGGCAGAAACATTCGTCAGACGGAGCGATGCTCCCTCATGCACACGGAATACGCAGTCCTCGCTTGCAGCACTTGAAAAATGCAGATTGTTGCTGCTGTCCGTAGGGGTTGCTACGGATTTGCTGATGATTCTCAGAGAACCCGCAGCAATGTCAAACAGTGCCTTGTCATATCTGCCTGTTTCTCTTGCAAGGCCGCAGCCGTTCAGATCCAGTACGATATCTGCCGTGGGATCATCCAGAACAAGCATATTGTCGTATTCCATATCGGTCTGCACCGTCCATTTTGTTGATCCGCTCACATCAAGTGTGATCCACTGCTTTCCGCCTTTTGCAAGGGCGGACTGCAGCTCTTCATATGTCGAAACTATGGTCTGCTCGCTTTTTGGAGGAATAATGACAGATTCCATTATATGTCCGCAGTAGCATTCCTTTTCCCACAGTCCGCTTTCTGTCTCTGCGGCGTTTTTTACAATCTGCCACGGTTCGTTAATTGTGTATGCGCAGGAGTGATCATAAGCGGTTCCTCTTAATGCAACACCACATTCGCAAGCATACCAGTGCTGATTTTCATCGTATGCATATCCTGAATATTCGTGGATGTGTCCCTCAGGCGAACACATTAATTCTCCGTCTATAGAAATCATCACAAGCGCATCGGACTCTGTAAGACCATCGGGCAATTCTGTTCCGCTTCCAAGCATGGTCAGCATTGCAGATACTGACATTACCTGTACATTGCCCGCATCGATGACTTCACCGGTGCCGGCATCCACAAAGGTCGCCTCACCCTGATTGCTTGACAAGCCTGTGTAATTTTCGATCCTGCCAAGAACGGAGACATCATACTTGTCCGCATCTGTGAATGTAGTGAAATAGCCATTATAACCTGCAAAGCCTTCCACTTCCATCATCCATGTGAGAACGGGGTGATCATAGATCTTTGCATAGCCTGTGCTGGACTCCGTCCAGAAGCCGCCAAGAAACTCGATCTCCGTGCCCGATTCTGTGATCACAGGCTTCTGCGCTGCTTCATCGGGACGAGGATATACAATGCTGACGACTACATCATATGTGCCCAGTTCTGCTGCTGATACACCGCTGAGTGCTGTGCAGAAAAGCATTGCTGCTGCTACGGCTGCTGATAGTAAACGATAGATCGCTTTTTTCATGTTTCTGACCTCCTTTGTTATCAGGATCTGACGGGCATGCCGTCATCACCCACAGAAAAGAATGCATCCCCCTCAGGTACACTGCCTGATTCTTCCGTGAAAACATCGAAATGCATCCGATCTGGATTTGTCGGCACTGCCGATATTCCATCATCATAGAAGGGAGAAAGCGACGCTTCTCCGACCTTGCTGATGGTTTGATTTTGAAGTTCATAAATATACAGATACATCTGGGTTTCCAGTTCAGTGAACAGGTACAGATAATGCCTTCCGCCGGCAGTTTTTACATAGTACGGCTCACAGTCGTAAGCCCAGAAGCTTTCGACATAGGAAACCTCCGGTGTATGGATCTCGATCGTTGCACACCAAGGATTTTCTTCATCGTAGCTGTCAAAAAGACCGAGTTTCTCACAGATCCCGTCTTCGTTGAGATCGGCGGAAAAACACATATCCATCGGCAGCGCAACAATGTATGCCTTGGAGGCTGTCATGTATTTCGGATTGAAAAGTGCAGGATGTTCCGCAAACGTCACGGTCACAGACAGAATCCCAAATCCCGGATTTGCAATTTCACCCTCTGTAAAGTATACGGTAACGCCGTAATCGTCGATTGTCCAATGGGTACCGTCCTCGCCGTACATTTCAAAATATTCTTTGATGATATTGTCATTATGAAACACATCGGCGCCTTCCTCATGGAAAAGCTGCTCCTTCGCAGCCTGCGCAAATCCAGCTACATCCGTTACAACGTCGGAAAACCAAAGCACTTCGCCAGTTTCCGTATCATAGTTCTCACCCAAAAAATCCCTGGAACTAAACACGCCGTTATCATAATACATGTCTACCAGGATACTCAGGACAGTGCTGTCCGCACGTCTGACATGCGTATCCCGTGTAGAAACAAGCGGTGAAAATCCGTCCGTACCATTAGCTGCCTGTTCATACGCCAGCTCTGTGAGCATATTGTATTCGTCTTTCAGATAGCCCTCCTGTGCATCTGCCGTTTCCTGCAGCGCATCGGCAAGCTCGGGATAACGACCGGCGTCATCATCCCCAAGCAGAATTGACGAATACTCGCACTCCACCAATGTCATTGCATTTTCGTCGGACCATTCATAATCATACCACGAGGTTTTTTCCAGATCAAGCAGCTGAATTCCGGCTGCAGGCGGTGCGGATTCCGTGGTAGCAGCTTCTGTTTCGGATTCCGTTGTATCTTCCGGTTGTGCTGTTGTTTCAACAGCGGAATGTTCCTGCCCCTCAGAAGAAGCTGCCGCCTGTGTCGATGTTTCAGACGCACTTTCTGCTTCTTTTGCAGTGTTTTCGCTGCAGCCCGTTGCCGTCAGCAGCACGCAAAGCAACAGAAGCCAGACTGTGATCTTTTTCATTATTTCTCCTTTCCTAGCACAAGAGCGAAAGAGCCTTCACTCCTTCGCTCTTTTTTGAAATACTGCATTACTGACGTGTGTAAGCCAGATCCCATACATAGTCGTTTCTGACAGTCAATGTATCGCCGTCAATCACGATCTGGAAACCGCCCTCATCGCCGTCTTCATAATGAATATCAAGGTAATCGCTTCTGAAAAATTCGTAGGTAAAACCGCATTCATAGGTGCCGCCATCCGTCAGACAGCTGTAATGTCCCGTGCCGTCCGCATTGAAGGTGAAGGTTTCATCCCATCCTGTTTCGCTTTCCTTCCATGTACCGACCACTGCCTTGACATAGGGATTCTCGTCCTCCGCCGCTTCCGTAGTTTCGGTTTCAGCGGAAGTTTCTTCGATACTTTCTGATTTCTCAAAGGTCTGCTCGTATGCAAACTGATCTACAAGAACAAGCTTACCGCCATCGACCGATGCGGTGAATTCCTCAACATCATCCTCCGCATAAGTCAGCGTCAGTGTATCACCGCTGATCTCATAGGTGAAATCATATTCCGGACCGCTGATGAATGTGCCTGTGCCGTCTGCATTGAAGATATAGGTATCCTCCCAGTCGCTTGTACGATCCATCCATTCACCGACAAGAGCATTTTTGTCGATGCTGACGGTGGCTTCCGTTGTTTCTTCCTCCGCAGCAAAGGGATTGGAAACACCGGAATCCACGCCAAACAGTTCCCCAGCGATCCATGCGTACTGCTCCTGGGTGAGATCATCCATGCCAAGAGAATACACATCAAATCCGAACAGAGCCTTTGTTGTCAGATCCTGGACTTTGCCCGTACCTTCCTCTGTTTTCCAGTAATCAAGGTCATATTCCACGCCGACAAATACATCGGTCTGTTCGCCGTAATCTAAGAATGTGTAGGTTGTTTCGATCAGAACCACATCATAGCCATTCCATTTGAAGCCCAGCGGTGTGACTTTCTGGGAACAGTCGCTGTTTTCTGCTGCGGTTTCTGCTTCAAGCGCTCCGTCAAAATACAGCTGTGCAATGATCGGATAATTCAGAGACTCGTTGTTGTATGCGTCACGATGCCAGTACGTGCAGCTGGCAGCTCTGTATTCATTGACCTCATCGAACACTGTCACCATCATGACACTGCCATTCTCTTCATAGCTTTCCAGTGTGCTTTCGTCAAATTCAGCTCCCTCGGGGCAAAAGATCTCCGCAGTATACTTCGCCTCGTCAGAGCTGGAACCCCAGCCGTAGTAAACTTTCACGCTTTCTGCACTGCTTGCAGGTGCTTCGGTGGTCGGAGTATCCTTGGTTGCTGCTTCTGTTGCTGCGGTCGTTGTCTGTCCGGCAGCAGTGGTTTCATTTTCGGTAGAATCGGTATCCTTACTCTTTCCGCAGGCAGTCATGGAAGTTAGCGTTGCGGCTGCCAGAAGCATTGCCCAAATTTTCTTTGATTTCATAATCCCTTCTCCTATTTTCTGAATAATTTGCCGAAAAAGCCTTGCTTTACCTTGCCTTCTTCGATAGCATTTGCCGTTTCAATTCCCTGCTTCACGGCTTCTTCCACACTTGCGCCCGATGCAGCGGCTTTCAGCACTTCTGCGGCGGTATCTCGGAGATTGTGCATCTGCATTCTGTTCTTTCGCTCTGCATCATAGATGCCCTTGCTGATCCACACTCTGCGGTCTCTGTTGATCCGCTCTGCCAGATCATAGAACACATCCTTCTGGCTTTCCTCGCTGATGCTGGCATTCAGTCTGATCTCACGGATGCAGATGTCGTTATACGGAATGATGATCGTACAGCCGGTGAGTTTGCCGTCCATGTCCGTTTCTTCCTTGACCGCAGCATATTCCGCCGATTCGTCCATGATTTCATGCTTGCGCATGTCGGACAGCTGCGGATTTCCCTCATTGAACTGATACGGAATCATGGTATCAAAATGAAAGACAGGAATATGCTCATAACGGCTGTGATTTTCAGACAGGATCTGGAACGCACCAAGTTTCGTGTTGCAGCGGTACTGCACCCTCAGACTTCCGAGATCCCATGAATTGAAGCTTCGCTCTGCGCTCTGGAAACGATTTTCGGCATCATCAAAACTTTTCTCGAAATCCGTTTCCTCCTGTGCAAGCGTATCCATCATGCGCTGTGCGTTTTCCTTTGAGGTGTAGTCCATCCTTGCAAAGGGATTGGTCTTTCTCTTGCAGTCGTTGCAGATATACTCTTTTGTCTGCAGCTTCGAACGCTTGAGCATGCCAACCTCTGTACCGCAGAAAACGCAGATCTCTTTACTGAATAAACCCATACTGTTCCTCCTTTATGCCCAGGGATCGTCCGCCGTGGGAACACGGATATCGGCAAGGCATTGAATATCGTTCAAGAACCACTGCCCCGTAGAGGGCTTTTTTCTCAGCTTGATCGGACGGGGGCTGTCCGCACCGCCGCTTTTCACATAGAGCGTTGCCCAGTTTTCTTCGTCAAAGGAATACGGGTTCTCACTTACATGGATCACATAAGGGGTATCAGGCTTGTAGCTGTTTTCCGGGGTCGCACCTTCAAAGAAGGAAAATGTCTTGTAGTACTTCCCTGTCAGGCGCTCCTTGAGAAAGCCTTTTTCGTATGTACTGACTTCTGCCGGTCCCTTAAGGAAATTCAGCATCTCGATACAGCCATCGGGGTTCTGCTCATAAGCGCAAAGCACGGCGATTGTCAGTGCGGCTGTCTTGAATGCGGAGTCAAGAGAAGCCTCCGGCATTTCCTGCAGCTGTGCCAAGCTGACGGGAAGCGCTGAGAACGTAAAACTTTCTGTATGGTTCCCACCCTTGCCAACTGCAGGGGCGGTATTGGAGACAGGCTTCTGGACTTCATTTCTGAGTGCATTCCCTGCTGATTTGAACAGTGAATCAAATAATCCCATCTGTACATCCTCCTTTATGAGATCGGTTCTTGGTTGCTAGTTTTTGTTTTTTGAATCTTGACTTAATCGTTGCAATATGCTAAAATAAATAGATGGGCGGTTCCTGTGACTGTTGGCGCACCCACAGGAACATACAGAGTACCCGAAACACAAGGCAGGATATATACTCTCTTTTACCCTAACAGATATTATTATAACGCAGTTCTGCTTTTTTGACACTACCCGAATTCAGAAAAAAGGGTGGGAACTTAAAAAAATATGTCAAAAACGGGCAGCCAACTCGCACTGAAAGGGAATATATCATGAAACGAATCACTTCGATAATACTGACCATGATCATCACAGCCGTCTTTCTGACAGGCTGTTCCAATAAACAAAAACCGGATGCCGATCATCCTGTCACACTTACCATGTGGCATGTTTATGGCAGTCAGACCCAATCCCCCTTGAATGATGCGATCGACGAATTCAACGATACCGTTGGCAGAGAAAACGGTGTAACTGTCAATGTCGTATCCGTGACAAGCTCCTCAGCGATCGACAAAGCACTTTCCGCTTCGGCAAACGGTGAACCGGGCGCAGAAAATCTGCCCGATCTGTTTACCGCCTACCCGAGAGTTGCAGAACTTGTGGGAACGGACAGGCTGCTTTGCTGGAATGACTACTTTTCCGAGGAAGCGCTTTCCCCGTTCAGAGATGAATTCATTGCCGAAGGTTATTTCGGTGACAAGTTGCTGATGCTTCCCATTGCCAAATCCTCCGAGGCTTTGTTTCTGAACAAGACGCTCTTTGACAGATTCAGCGCTGAAACAGGTATTTCAACCGATCGTCTGCATACCTTCGACGGATTTTTTGAAACTGCAAATCTCTATTACGACTGGTCGGGGGGACAGAATTTTACACAGATCAATGATTACTATCACTATGCATACATTGGCATGAAAGCCTGCGGCAGTGAATTCATCAAGGACGGAAAGCTGAATCTCAATGATGCCGCATTTGAAACGATCTGGTATCCTTTAAGCCGGACGGCAATCTACGGCGGGATCTGTCTGGATGACGGATATGCCGCTTCCCGCTGGAAAACGGTAGAAATCATCTCAAATATCGGATCGACTGCAGATATTCTCTATCAGCCTGAAATGGTATTTTATCCCGATAATACCACGGAATCCATCTCCTCGGTTTCCCTGCCGTACCCTATCTTTACGGAGGAGAATCCGGTCGCTGTCCACAGAGGCGGCGGGCTTTTCGCTCTCAAAAACGAGGACGAACGTAAGAATTACGGCGCCTATATTTTTGCAAAATGGCTTACTGAAAAGGAAAACAACCTGCGCTTTGTCACAAGTACGGGATATCTGCCTGTGACGGATGAGGCGTTTACAGCTCTATTTGCCGATACAAGCATCGCTGAACAGGAAAATTTCCGGAATCTCTATGACATGATGCACGGTATGCTGGAGCGTCATACACTCCATGCACTGCCGCTTTACCCCAATGCATCGGACATGCAGAGCCGCTTCGAACAGAATGTAAAGCTGGTGCTCAAATCTGCGCATAATGAATATCTTGCACGAACAGCAAACGGCGAGGACAAGGAAGCAGTGCTTGCAGAACTTGCCGCCGCTTCTCTTGAAGCACTCAAACAGCTTTCCGACAAAGATCTGTGAGGATATCCTGATGATGAAACTCCTGAAATACCTTGACATCAAGAGCCTTGTAAAGCAATTCCAATCCGAAGGCTTGTCCATGCGCAGAAGATTTACGTTCTATGTGCTCTCGGTCATCTGTCTGTTCCTTGCAGTGATCCTTATTCTGCTGAATCTGTTCGGCATTCTCAATCCCACCAACCGGCAGATCATGAATGACCTGAATGCACGGCTTTCCGTTTGCGCAGATCGAATTGAACGTGACAGCGACGAGCTTGCCGCTTGTGCGATCTCCTTTTCAGGGCAGCTGGAAGCTTCTATTCAGGATTACCTGAATGAGAACCATATCCGCTTCGAGGATCTGAAAGATGATCCCGATGCACTTGACGCATTGCAGAACAAGCTTTACGACTCAGTTTATCTCAATATGCAGGTTGCTCCTGCAAGCGGTGCATTTTATATTCTGAATACCACTGCAAACAGCAACTCGGATACCGAGCTTTACAATGGAATATATCTCAAATATATCAATCTTTATTCCGAAAACACAGTCAATAACGATTTTTCCATTTATAGAGGTTCATTCTCCACCGGAAAAAACAGGGGCATCAACTTTCACAGCGGATGGAAAAATGAAAGCAGCACCGCATTTTTTGAAAACTGCGACGACATATTTTCTGATGGAACACACTATGTCCTGAGTCCAGTCACCACGATCCCCGATACTTGGGAAAAGGCAAGATATGTTTACGTTCCCATTCGGGATTATAATGAGACGATCATTGGAGTGTGCGGTTTTGAAATCAGTGATCTGCTGTTCCAGCTTTCCCACAAAACCACAAATGGAAAATGGGGCAGTGAAACCTGTGGACTGCTTGATACAGAGGGCGGCATTTATACAGGACAATTCAGCTCCGGTCGCTACAACCATACTGACAACGGATTACAGATTAAGGAAAAAAACGACTACCAGCTTTTTGATTTCGATGATGAGCAATGCGTGGGTGTCACAAAGAATATTACGCTTGGAAACAGAACCTTCAGCGTTGCAGTCATACTCCCGAAAACACAGTACGAAAACTTCCTGCGCAAGGGTCAGATCCATCTCATACTGATCTTTCTGATTGCGGCAATTCTGGCTGCCGTTTGTTGTGTTTTCATGAGCAAGAAATACGTTTCGCCGATCCTGAAAAAAATCGAGCAGGTCAAAGCACGGGAGGATTACGGCGAGCAGCTTCGGATCCGTGAGATCGACGACCTTTTTGCGTTCCTGGAGGAGAAGGACAATATCTATGAACAGCAGCTTGATGCACTGGAGCATGCAAAGCAGTATGCGGAAGAGGAGGCACGCAAGGCAAAGGAACAGTACGAAACGGCAGCAGAAAAATACGAGCTTGCCAAAAGCGAAATTGACCGGCTTGCTGACAAGCGCAAAGAGGAGATCGTTCCCGAGGAATACAACTTCTTTGTGGAAAACCTCGGTACGCTGACCCCTGCAGAATACAGGATCTATGAACTGTATCTTTCGGGAAAGACTGCAAAGCAGATTGCAGAGACCCTTCACATTACTGAAAACACGATCAAATATCACAACAAGAATATTTACAGCAAACTGGGAATTTCCTCCCGCAAGCAGCTGCTCCGCTACGCTGCGCTGAAGCAGCATCGGGACGGAAAAGAAGACTGGAGTTGAGCACAATCGGCACAAGCATTTTCTGCACTTCATAATACAAAAACCACCCGCTTTTGCGGGTGGTTTTGCTGTCGCTGGAATGTTATTTTGTTTTGACAACCTTGATATTATACAGCGTCAGGTTGTAGTTATCCTGTCCGCCCATCTGGAAGATGATCTGTGCGGCATCGTCAGAATCGGCAGTGAAGGTGGTTTCGTAATGCGTTTTTTCACTTGCCGCTGCAATGGTATCCGTTACATAGTCACCGGACTCGCCACGCAGGATGACCGGAATCTCTCCCGTTGCAGAACAGGTGTAGTCAAATTCCATGCGGTATTCGCCGCCCTCCTTCAGATAGAGGTCGGGAATGTACGCCTGAATATCGGATGCCTCTGCACCGCCGGTCATAACATTGATCCAGAAGGATTTGTCATAATCATTCACATAGCCATAGACATTCGCACCGGAATCTGCATTGGAATCATAGGTATACACAGAATCCACTGCAATATTCAGACCAAGCTGGGAAGATTCCATGCCGAGTGCCTGACAGATCTTGTCAGCCAGAACATAGGCACTGTTCTGCTGTGTGATTGCAGACGGATGCCAGTCAGAACCGATGCCGTCCACCTGGAAATTATGTGTGACAGAGAAATAACTCATAACACGTTCGTCACCGGTTTCTGTCTTGTAGGTTTCCACTGCCTGCTCAATCAGATCATAGATCTCCGGACCACCCATCGTACCCATTGTACAAATGAGATATGCCTCCGGATTCTTTTCACGCAGCGTCGTCAGGAACGCAATATAGCCGTCGATAAATTCCTGATTTCTGGTATCAGGATCCTTGCCGACGTAGTTGATGTCATTCGTGCCGAGGTTGATAACAACCACATCATTCAGACGCTTTTCAAAATCCCACGGCTGGTTGTATTCCCAGTATTTGCTGTCAAGATCATAGCAATCCGGAACGAGGGAATCTGCATTCTTATCACCCGTAGAATAGCCGGAGACGATGCCGTGACCGCTGTAGCAGACTGCACTGTAGTCCGCACCAAGCTGCTGTGCGGTCAGATACGCATAGGACTGTGAGAAATTCTCCGTTGTCGTCTTGAAGGATTCAGAGCTGGATGTGCCCTCTACGCCATAAGCACAGGTGATGGAATCACCGATGAATTCGATCATCAGATCATTCTTTGCTGCCGGCTGCACCGGAATCGCAGCAGATGATGTCACATCAATGGACTTCACACCAATGCCGCCATACATGGCTTCTGACAGGAGCATGACCTTGACCTTTGCGGTTCTGGACGCTGTTCCCTCAAAGAGTGTCACGGTTTCGCTCTCCGTACTCATGGTGGTATCCAGAATCAGCTCGCCATCCACATAGACACCGTATCTCGGACGGAAATCCTCACCATTATTGATACCGCCGTCACCTGCCAGCTGCACGGATGCGCTTGTGCCGGTAACGGTGAATTCTGCAGCACTGCCGGACTGGATCAGCCAAGCAGTATCATCGGAATAGGATGTTCTTCCCTGATACTTGACATAATCTTCCGTTGCAGGAAAGCTGCTGTCCTTGACTTCGCCTGTATCCGCACCGAGGTTCTTTTTCAGTGCGCCGAGGTCGAATGCATTGACGATGCCGTTTCCGTCGAAATCATCCTGTGCTGTGATCTCTGCCTGTGCAAGAAGTGCATCCTGCAGATGCAGAAGATCAGAAAGCCCATACTGATAGGCTGCACCGACTGCAGTCACAAGCACTGCGGATGCTGCGGAAACAGCAGCAGTCAGAAGTGCAATTTGCTTTTTACTTTTCATTGTGTTTCCCCCTCTTTTCAATGAAACAATCTAGTTCTATTGTAGCATATCTGTCTGAATTTTGCAAGCTTTCTGTAAAAAGTTCACAAAATCCACCAAATCTCAGGGGAGAAAATCCAATGCAAATGCAGCTTATCTGCTTCGATGCCCTGCAAGCCATGCCATCGCACCCTCTGCAAGAAGGGCGGCGCCGAACGGAAGTACTGCTTCATTGAAGCGGACGGATGGATGGTGGCTGTTGTACGCTGTTTCCTGCGGAAATCCTGCAGACAGGAAGAAATACGCAGAGGGAATCCGGCTTGTGATCTGCGCAAAGTCATCGGATCCGGAGGAACAGATCCCCGGATGCAGTTCCTTGCAGGGCAGTGCATAAAGCGATGCGAGTACCTCGGCAGTAAACGCCGCATCACAGCAAAGCGGAGGATTTTCTGCAAGCAGTGTGACCTCCGCTTTACAGCGGTTCACCTCTGCGAGATGGTATGCGATCTCATAGATGCGCCGCAGCAATCGTGCCCGTTCGGATGCATCCTCTGTGCGGAGACTGCCCTGCAGTACTGCTTGTTCCGGAATGATGTTGTATGCACTGCCTGCCGTCAGACTGCCGATAGTCAGGACCGTCTTATACCCGGGATCCGCTTCATAGGTACGCAGATGCGTAAGTGCAGCATAAATCTGTACTGCTGCCCCGATCGGATCTGCAGTTTTGTGCGGATATGCACTATGACCGCCCGTTCCATGGAGTGTGATGCAGAATGCGTCGCAGGAAAGCATCATCACAGAATCGGCATTATACCAGCACTCCCCTGTCTCTCCCTCAGGTCCGACATGCACCGCCAGAGCGGCATCGGGCTTTGGATCTGCAAGGATTCCATTCATGACCATATCCTTCGCACCGCTGAGTGTTTCCTCACCGGGCTGAAACATGAGTCTGACCGTACCATGCAATGCTCCCTCCTCTTCCTTCAGGAGCTTTGCAGCAGTCAGCAGCATGGCTGCATGCAGATCATGACCGCAGGTATGTGCGGCTTCGGGATTCCGGCTTGCAAAGGGCAGTCCGCTCTCTTCCTGCATCGGCAGGGCATCCATATCCGCACGAAGCAGAATGCAGGGCGCCCCCTTTCCAATTTCCGCCGACACGCCGCATCCGCATTCCTTTGCGGGAATACCCAGCTTTGTAAGCTCCTGCTGGACATAGGCGCATGCTAGCGGAAGTTCCGTTCCGGTCTCCGCATGTTCGTGAAAATAACGTCTGTGCCGAATTGTCTCCTCCTGCAGTGCAAGCGCTCTCTCATACAGTTTCATTCACATACCTCCTCTTTCAGAATAGTATGGCGCATTTGATACAGGACATACAGAAAGACCCGGGTCTTAAGATCCGGGGCTTGCATTTATACGATACTGTATTTGTTACGATAGTTTTTGAAGCGCTCCTTGAAGTCCTCACTGGTGTTGCGCATCTCACGGAGGGACTCATGGATGTTCATATTTTCCGCAGCCATGTCAATCACACATCCTGCGATATTGGAGCAATGGTCGGCAGTACGCTCGAGATTCGTCAGCAGATCGGACCAGATGAAGCCTGCAATGATGGTGCACTCACCCTGCTGCAGTCTCTTGATGTGCTGGGAACGGAGCTTTTCACGCAGATTGTCGATTACTTCCTCCAGAGGTTCTACCTGTGCAGCAGCATCGAGATCGTTATTCAGAAATGCCTTATAGGCATAGTCGGTGATTTCCTGTACCGCCGCACTGATTACGGACAGCTCCTGCACGGCAGCGGGAGTGAGCGTAATATTCTTCTCCCGCATCTCCTCTGCGGATTCCAGAATATTTACTGCATGGTCGGAAATGCGCTCAAAGTCGCCGATGATCTTCAGCAGCTTTGCAGCTTCAGAACTGTCTGCGGCAGAGATCTGATGAGAACTGAGCTTTACAAGATAGGTGTTGAGTACGTCCTCATACTGGTCGCTAAGTTCTTCATTTTTTCGAATATTAGCTGCCAGCTCGGGCGTATAGTTCTTCAGTACTGCAAGGCTGTCGCCAAGTGCACCTGCCGCAAAGCCTGCAAGATCAGCTGCACGATGTGCACACTGTTCGAGCGCGATGGGCGGTGTAACCAGGAGTCTTTCGTCGAGAAGGGGTGTTTCCTCTTCCTGTGCCTTGTCCTCCGGAACAAGCTTGTAAACAAGCTTCTCCAGCAGGCCGGACATCGGAAGAAGGATGCAGGTACAGGTGACATTGAAGATGGAGTGACACACCGCAATGCCCATATAGGTTGCGGATTCATCCAGAATCGCAGGCTTGAGCAGCGCCGAAATAATGGAAAATACCGTCAGAAGAATTACTGTACCGATGATATTGAAGAAAAGGTGTACAAATGCGGCACGTCTTGCGTTCTTGTTTGTACCAACGGAAGAAAGCAACGCTGTCACGCAAGTACCGATGTTCTGACCCATGATGATCGGAATCGCCGCACCGAAGGAAACCTGTCCGGTGCTTGCAAGCGCCTGCAGAATGCCGACGGATGCCGAACTCGACTGAATGATACCGGTAAGGATCGCACCAACGAGAACGCCAAGAATCGGGTTTTTGAACATGATAAAGAGTTCCTGGAACTGCGGTACATCACGCAGACCGGATACCGCTTCGGACATAGCATCCATGCCGAACATCAGCGTTGCAAAGCCAAGGAAAATCGTACCGATCTCCTTCTTCTTATCACTTTTGCTGAACATATGCAGTCCGATACCGATCAGCGCAAGAACAGGCGTGAAGGAGGTAGGCTTCAGCAGCTGGATGAACAGATTATCACTCTCAATACCGCCAAGACTCAGGAGCCATGCGGTCACAGTGGTACCAATGTTGGCACCCATGATGACATTGATCGCCTGCTTCAGAGACATGAGTCCGGAGTTTACAAAACCGACAACCATGACTGTGGTTGCAGAGGAGCTTTGAATCACACCGGTCACAACAAGACCTGTCAGAAGTCCTACAAATTTATTTGTTGTCAGTTTTTCAAGCAGGGATCGCAGCTTACTGCCGGCGCTTCGTTCCAGCGCATCACCCATAAGGTTCATGCCAAAGAGGAATAAGCACAGGCCGCCAATCAAGGCTAATACGTCAAAAATGTCCATAATCAGATTCCTTTCAACTTATTGTCATACTGTAATTTTTCCATTCTCAGTATTGACCGAACGCTTTCATTTTACTAGTCCGATGTCAAATCCATTAGCAGAAATATGTTAAATTTTCGTAAAATCAGTCAAAAGGAATCCTGTTTTCTGTGTTTCTGGAACAAAATCAGTAGGTTTTCTGTTCTCTGACAAGTCTGCGAAGATGGGCAAAGGTCTTTTCCTCCCCTTCTTCTGCCAGCATCCGCAGGAGCGCTTCAAGCAGATCGGATGTTTCGGGATGGATCACACGACGTTGCTTTGCACGGAGGAAGTATTCCAGCGGATCCGAATCCTTGTAATTTGCACCATTGTAGATCTTGCTGGCAGCTACACGGTCGCAAAACATCTCCGCAACCCAGCACAGCGGCATCTTCACAGGCTCCATACGCCCTGTCTGCGCAGAATAATCCGTCCAGTATTCAAAATGATGGCGGTTGCGTCCCTTATGATGCATCCACGCCAGAGAATAGCCGGTTTCCTGCCGTTCCTGTTCATTCGGACTGCGGGTGCCCTGATAATATTTCACACCCTGCCAGAATTCCGTGGGGGTGTATTTGGACAGATCGTGCCGAAGCCCCTGCCAGAAGATGCCTGCCTTTCGGCAATGCCGGATCACCGCATGGCGGTGGCGTGTGATGGTAGAAAAATGCCGCCGGATATTTTGTAACTGCATAGTCGCTCCTCCCTTTTTCTTTTATTATAGCATATCGCATTATTTTTTGCAAGCAGTTATGATACCCCGCTTCTAGATTACACTTGGTTGATTTTTTCGATATTATACATTCTGGTGATAAAACTGCACAAACGAATCTTGGATTCCTTGTAAAAATCATCAGTAGACAATCAATCCATTTTATGCTATAATATAGACAATAAGTGATCACTTATCATGCATGCATACGTCAAATGATGAAAGCTTACAAAGGAGTGATACGATGAAAAATCAGCATAGATTCGCAGGTGTGTTATTTTGGCTGCGGCGGTGTGTAATTGCATAACTTCTTTCGCACTTACAGCCAAAGCAACTGTTTGGTCTGTTTCTTATGATAAGCAGGAACAATGGAACACGAATTGGTGTTGGGTTGCTTGTGCAAGAGCGAGTGGCGGGCATGAAAACCCCGGAACTGTTCCACCCGAACAACAAACACTCGTGAGATTGGTTAAAGGTGAAATTCTTGATAAACCGGGGACATTACCAGAGACCGCCTATGCAGCAAGATACGCTCCTCTCAAACCGCCACATATAACTATGGTGCTTATCAATATCCATCTGAATTCTTTATTGGACAATTGGTCTATAATAATGTAGCAATCGCCGGTTGGACTTACTATATCTGGAGATATAATGCATCAACAGGTGAATATTTTTGGGATCCAGATTCAGGACATATGGTAACTATTTCTGGTTTTGAATTAGATTCTGATGGCAACAAATTTATTATTTACTATGATCCAGGCGACGATAATACCTATGTCACGTCTTTTGACGCATTTTGTTCAAGTTATTTTACGAACCAAGACGGTAAGATAGTACATCGGAATTTTACAGGTGCTTGTTACCCACAGGAGGGATAATTATGAAAAAAAGAATTACCGTATGTTTACTTTCCGCATTTCTGACGTTTTCTGCTTTTCAGAATATTCTTTGCACAGCAACCGAATCCTATCTGCTGAATCAAAATGAAAAAACAGAAATCAGCGGATTTTTTTCACAATTTGAAAATCAATCATCCGATTCGACAGTATATTCGATATCAAATGAGACCAGTATGCTTTCCGTACAGGGATATGATCTTGATGCCAGCTACGAGCTGTATTATCTGCTCGGAAATATGGAGGATTTCAATGGCGAGGTGTTTTCCACTCATCTGAGCAAGGATGGGATCTATCAGATTCCCTATGAAAATGATAATACCAGCGGTATTGTCACATTGCAGCGTGATGAGAATGATGCATTGATGTTCGTTCGTAAATCCATTGACCAATCCATGAATGATTTGCCATACAATGCTGCTCTGCTTAATTCAGTACATGCTATCATAGATGGGAAATTTGTACCTGAGCAGATTCTTGATATGAAGCTGACAACAAGTCCAAGTTACCAAATGGAAATTGTCTACCTGAATACAACAGAGGGAGAATATGTTATTCCATTTTTCCGTTCCATTGCAAAGGAAAGCTATACAGGAATCACCGAAGGTTCGATTTATTCCGCTGCTGATTTCATGAAATGGCTTCAGCAATCCTTTGAATTCTCTCCTGCCACCGATGAAGAGGGTAATCTACTTTATGGCAGTGGTTCAGCGTCATATATCGGCGGTGCTGCAATAACGCCTTACGGCAGCAATACTCCACTTCCCCTCTGGCTCTACCCCGCCATTTCCGCAGCACTCCTCCTCGGCGCAGTGACATTCTTTGTGATTTCCAAAAAAGCAAACAAAAAGAAGAATGCTTCGCTTGCAGCGAATCCGACATAAATACAAGACAGCCCCGATTTCTGAGAATCGGGGCTGTTCTCTTTAATTTGTCGCTCTCTCCACTGAAAGTACACCCTTGACCTTGCGGATGCGGTCAAATACGGCGGTAAGCTGGGATTTATTGACGATCCGGATGGAAGCATCAAAAATCGCATTGCCATTCTTGAGAATACGGGAGGAGGAATGCACGATCGGGATGCGTGCTTCAGTCAGGATGGCACTGATGTCAAACACCAGACCCAGACGATCGACCGCAACGACCTCAATGCCCGTCTGCATTGCGGTATCGGAGGTATCCGTCCACTGGATCTCCACCCAACGATCCTGCTCTTCGGGAAGATTCCGGCTGAGCATGGACTTATAATTCACACAGTTCGTGGTGTGGACAGAAATGCCGTGACCACGGGTGATGAAGCCGACGATCTCGTCGCCCGGCAGCGGATTGCAGCACTGCGCAAACTTCACCGCACAATCGCTGATATCGTCAAGGATGATACGGCTCTTGGAATTATTCCGGATCGGTGTGACGATGGGCTGATCCTGCTGGGCATTCTCTTCGGCGCAGTAATTCTTGTGGTACAGTTCCTTCCAGCGGGGCAGGAGCTTGGAAAGACTGATGCCGCCATAGCCGATGGATGCGTAAAAATCCTCGAGTGTATTGCAATTATGACGCTTCAGATCATCTGCAAGGAAGCTCTCCAGCTCCTCCTCCGGAATTCGGATACGGCTGCGCTTGAGCTCCTTTTCTACCGTTGCTCTGCCTGTAACGATGTTCTCCTCACGGCGTTCCTTTTTGAACCACGAACGCATTTTCGCCTTGGCATCGTTTGTTTTGGCAATATCAAGCCATGCACGGTTCGGACCCTTCTCGGGATCCTTACTGGTCATGATCTCACAGATCTGTCCCGTCTGCAGCTCATAATCAAGGGGAACGATCTTACCGTCCACCTTAGCACCCATGGTTTTGTGACCGATCTGGGTATGAATGCGGTACGCAAAGTCGATGACTGTTGCATTCACGGGAAGCGAGATGGTATCGCCCTTGGGGGTCATGACAAAGATATCCTCGGGGGCAAGGTCATTCTTGATAATGCGAACAATTTCCTCCACATCATCGGAGGTCTGCTGGTTTTCGAGCACCTGTCTGACCCATGCCAGGCGCTTATCCATTTTATCGGTGCCCTTGACGCCCTCTTTGTACTTCCAATGGGCAGCAATACCGTATTCAGCAGTAGCATGCATATCCCAGGTACGGATCTGCACCTCGAACGGAATCCCTTCACGTCCAAGCACGGTGGTGTGCAGAGACTGGTACATATTTGCCTTCGGTGTGGAAATATAGTCCTTAAAGCGGTTCGGCAGCGGACGGTACATATCGTGCACAAGACCGAGCACCACATAGCATTCCGCAACATTGGATACAATGACACGCACGGCATATTTGTCGTAGATCTGGTCAAATTCCTTGTGCTGCATGTACATTTTCTTGTAAATGCTGTAATTACTCTTGACTCTGCCGGAAATCTCAGGTTCCCGTTCAAAACGCTGTTCCTTGAGGTGCTCCGCAATATGCTCCTGGATCGAGTGAATGAACTGTTCCCGTTCCGCACACTTCATCTGCATGATCTGCTCGATCTCGGAATGGGCAAAGGGATCGAGATAACGGAACGCCAGATCCTCCAGCTCGTCCTTTACCGCACGGATACCCAGACGGTTGGCAAGCGGCACATAGATATGCATGGTCTCCGCTGCGGTGCTGCGCTGCTTGTCCGCCGGGCGGAATTCCAGCGTCTGCATATTATGCAGACGGTCGCAGAGCTTGATGATGATGACACGGATATCCTCCGCCATGGCAAGCATGATCTTGCGGACATTCTCCGCCTGCTGCTGTTCTTTATTAAAAATCGGGATCTTCTTCAGCTTGGTAACACCCTCCACGAGGAGCGCCACATCGTTGCCGAAGCGTTTCTTGAGATCCTCCGTTGTTGCGGCAGTATCCTCCACCACGTCATGCAGAAGTGCCGCACAGACTGTATCCGTATCCATACCCAGCTCAAGCAGCGTCCGTGCGACCGCCAGCGGATGAATGATATAGGGCTGTCCGGAAGAACGAAGCTGCCCCTCGTGGGCTTTTGCCGCAAATTCATAGGCGGACAGGATCTTGCTCACGTCATATTGTTTATCATTAGTCAGGATGATCTGCACAAGTTCATCAATCGTAATTACCTTATCACCCATTATACCATAGCCTCCTTTACTCGCTGCATCAGCGCCTGCAGGATCTGTGAAGTATGCAGATCCGCTTTTTTCTGCACATGGCAGAGCGAAACACTGCTTCTGCAGACATCCTGCTGCATCAGTCCCAGCTCGCAGAAAATATCAAGACAAATGCGCATTTTACAATAATTGATCTCCTGCTGATACATCAGCAGGGAAAGCTGCTCATAGGTCATCCCCTTTTCGGTCACCGCACGGTATACCGTGACGCATTCTTCCCTCGTCGGGCAGATGGCACGATAATGCGCCGCCGAGAGCAGCTCACCTCTGCGGTATTTGTCATAGGTCTGCATAGCAGCGATGATTTTCCCCTGTTTCAAGCCAGAAACACGATAATCCTGCACGATCATGCGGACACTTGTCATACCGTTATAGGTGTTGACACTGAGTCTGACCATCAGATGGCATACACTGCCGTTTTGCAGCGCAACCTGCTCGGGTGCTGTACGGAAGAGCAGCGCCTCATACACGGCATTCTGCACCTGCACGATGAGCTTTGTATGTAAACCGCCCGACAGGGGACGGATCTCCCTGACGAGGGCATTTTCGATCACAAAGAGCGGCTCGGGATTATCCGCACCGAACGGTTCAAGCTGTGAAAGGCTCTGTACCTCCTCTACAGCAAGCTGTGCGGGCTGAAGCGAGCAGACCGCATGCATGGTCAGCACGGGCATCTCGGGATGATGTGCTGCCGCATATTCCGCCACGCACTGCACGAAGGCAGGGATCTGTTCCGCACGGATGGTAAATCCCCCCGCCGCCGGATGTCCACCGTATTTTTCCAGATACGCCTCACATACTGTCAGGCAGCGGAACACGGAAAACTCACCAAAACTTCTGGCAGAACCATGTCCCACACCGTCCTTCACGCCGATCATAAAGCAGGGTTTTCCATAGCGTTCCTCCAGTCGGGACGCTACAATACCGATCACGCCAGTATGCCAGCCTTCACCGCTGAACACAAGGACACGTTCATGGAGGATCTGCGGATCACGGGCAATCTGTGCCTGTACTGCCTCAAGGATCTCCTGCTCAAGTTCCTTGCGGCTGGCGTTGATCTGATTCAGCTCCTCTGCCATTGTCTGGGCTGTTCTGGGATTTTCCTCCAGCAGCAAAGAAACCGCAAGTCCTGCCGATTTCAGCCTGCCGGCAGCATTGATTCTCGGTGCAATGGAGAAAGCAACAATGGTGGAGGTGAGATCCTTGTCGCCAAGTCCGCTGATCTCACGCAGTGCACGCAAACCGGGGCGCTCGGTATTCTCCAGATACTGCAGTCCCATCTGCACAAGGTAGCGGTTCTCCCCCGTCAGGGAAACGACATCGGCAATGGTTGCCACCGCCGCAAGATCTCCGAATTGCTCAAGCGCCATTTCCGTGTCGCCCCCATTGAGTGCGGCAATAAGCAGCAGCGCAATGCCGGCACCGCAGTAAAGGCGGAACGGCGAGTAATTATCAGCACGATGGGGATCCACCACAGCAGCTGCTTGCGGCAGTTCCTTGCCCGGCTGGTGATGGTCAGTGACCACAAGCTCCATGCCAAGCTGTGCGATCAGCTCGGCTTCTGCAATAGCAGAAATGCCGTTATCGACCGTTACGATCAGCTCGACGCCATCTTCATGCATGGCACGGACCGCCTGTTCATTGAGTCCATAGCCCTCACTGCGTTCAGGGATCCGCCAAACCACATCGGCTCCGATCTCTGAAAGGAACGAGTACAGAATGACGGTTGCCATAACGCCGTCACAGTCATAGTCCCCATAAATGCAGATACGCTTTCCTACATCAACGGCTTCATTGATGCACTCCGCTGCTTCACGCATATCACAAAGGAGAAAGGGATCGCTCAGCTCCCGGCAGCCGATACGTTCCGCTGCCATTTCTATATTCAGACAGTCCTGCGCTGCAAGCACACTGCAGCAGAGCGAGGACAAATCACTTTTACTTTGCAGTGCCGAAACCACTGCAGCATCCGGCTTTCCGATTGTCCATTTCTTCATAAATTCCTCCCGTAATGCAGAAATGATACTTAATTTTATTATAGCACTTTTTCTGCACAATTGCAAGTATTCAAGCAATATTTTACTATGTTCGTCAGAACCTCGAGACAGATCACTGCAGTTGAGCTGAGAGCGGATGCACACAATGTAATTTTTTTCAAAAAAAGCTTGACAAAACAAGCGATCTGTGCTATAATATAAAAGCTGGTTCACGGACTGGAGAGATGTCCGAGCGGTTTAAGGAGCCAGTCTTGAAAACTGGTGATGCGGCAACGCACCGTGGGTTCGAATCCCACTCTCTCCGCCATATCTGCAGAAATACCCAAGTGGTGAAGGGGCTCCCCTGCTAAGGGAGTAGGTCGGGTAACCGGCGCGAGGGTTCAAATCCCTCTTTCTGCGCCAAAATCCTCAGAAACGCGATGTTTCTGAGGATTTTTTGTTTTCCATTTTCTCAGTGAAAATAATCCCTTATTTTTAAGAATTTCATGCTATTTCACACGCTATTACCCACCGGTTACCCCATCAAATAACACCCCTCTCCCGAGAGATCACTCGAGAGAGGGGATTTTTTGGATTGAATTTCCGAGGGATACTCATCCCTTTTTCTTTTTCTGTGCGGTATTACGGATGGTTTTCTTTTTGATCTGCGGTCTGCCGGAGGACTTGCGGCTGCGGGGATCCCTTCCCTGCGGTGCACCGCCTCTCTGCTGCGGTGCGACTTTTGCGGAACGCTCGGATGGCGGAATCAGGGCGTTCGGACCGGTTCCGATCAGATCACGGCGTCCTGCGATCGTCAGCGCCTTTTCCACCAGATCACGGTTTTCTTTTTTGTAATACTGCAAAAGGACACGCTGGAGCTTCTTTTCCTCCGCCGTTCTAGGAACAAAGACCGGCTGCATTGTATAGGGGTCATATCCCGAATAGAACATGGCTGTTGAGATCGTTCCGGGTGTCGGATAGAAATCTTGCACCTGTTCGGGACGGATATTGTGCTTTTTCAGGAATACTGCCAGATCCACCGCATCGTTCAATGTACATCCCGGATGGGAGGACATCAGGTACGGCACAAGGTACTGCTCCTTTGCCATGCCCTTGGTGATCTCATAGAATTTCTTTTCAAAGCGTTCGTACACTTCGATATGGGGCTTTCCCATATAGTCAAGCACACGGTTGCTGGCGTGCTCGGGGGCGACCTTGAGTTGTCCGCTGACATGGTTTCCGATCAGCTCCTTGAGGAACGCATCACTCGGATCCTCCATTAGGTAGTCATAACGGATACCGGAACGGATGAACACTTTCTTCACGCCCTTAATTTTACGGATTTTCCGAAGCAGCGCCAGATATTCGCTATGGTCAGCTCTGAGATTCTTACAGGGCGTAGGGGCAAGGCATTTTCTTCCCTTGCAAAGTCCATGCTCCAGCTGCTTTTCGCAGGAAGGCGCCCTGAAATTCGCTGTCGGACCGCCGACATCATGGATGTATCCCTTGAAGCCGTCCTTCTGCGTCAGAGCAGAGACTTCGTTCAGGACGGAATTCTCACTTCTTGTCTGGATGCGTCTGCCCTGATGCAGGGCAATGGAGCAGAAATTGCAGAACCCATAACAACCACGGTTATGTGTAATGGAAAATTCCACTTCCTTGATGGAAGGCACGCCGCCCATCCGCTCATACATCGGGTGGTAGGCACGCATGTACGGCAGCTCATAAGCGTGGTCAAATTCCTCCTGCGTCAGGCTGCGCTGGGGCGGATTCTGCACCAGCATGCGGCTGCCATGGCGCTGGACGATGGTTCTGCCGTAAACCTCATCCTGTTCGTCATACTGCTTGCGGCACGCCTTGGCGTAAGCTTTTTTATTATCCCGCACGATCTCGAAGCTATCGCACTGCACCGCATTCATAGGCGTGTGCTCCGGCTCCGTCAGGTAGCAGGTACCACGGATATCGTGCATCTCCGAGAGCTTTTCCCCTGCCCGCAGACGGCTGCAGATCTCAGTAATGGTCACTTCACCCATACCGTACATGAGCAATTCGGCGCCGCTGTCCACCAGAATCGAGGGCAGCACCCTGTCCGCCCAATAATCATAATGCGCAAAACGGCGCAGGGAAGCTTCCAGACCACCGATGGCAATTTCAGTATCTGGAAAAAGCTTCTTCAGGCGTTTACAGTAGACTGTCACTGCACGATCGGGACGTTTACCGCCCTTCCCTCCGGCACTGTAGGCATCATCGAAGCGTTTTTTGCCGGCAACAGTGTAGTTTGAGACCATACTGTCGATATTGCCGCCTGTGACGAGGAAAGCATATTTCGGCGCACCAAGCTGCTGAAAATCTGCATCGGACACGGGCTGCGCAATCATACCGACGGTAAAACCAAGGCTCTCCGCCATACGGGAAATAATGGCAATACCGAAGGACGGATGATCGACATAAGCATCACCTGTCAGGCAGATAAAATCAAGCTGTTCCAATCCCCGCTGCACCATATCATTCCGGGATACAGGTAAAAAGGGCATGTGCTCACTCCTTTGCGATTTATGATTCTTCTATTTTCGTATTCAGGATCACCTTTTCACATTGCGGACAATAGTAGCCGCTGACGGAATGCAGCCCCATAATCGGAGCAGGGGTCAGCATCTTTCCTGTTGACAAAAATTGGCGTATCATGGATTTTTCACCATTCACCCAGAGCATTCCGGTATTGGCACGACAATTCGCAGTCAGCGCACCGACCTGCATCCCTCGGTCACAATAGGGACATTTCATAGAACGCACTCCTTTTTGAAGAATCTGTTTCGCTTTCTATTATACCATATTCCCGTTCAGTTTGCAAGGCGTTTTCTGTCTCATTGCTGTGAAAGAAAATATGCAAAGGAAAGCACACCATCTGCGCCACGATATTTCTGGTACAAAACCCATGTGCCGCACTGCAGCTGGAACCGCACACCCAGATTATTGCCTCCAGTTCTGCGTGAAGTTCACGCTCACCGGCAGTGAAATTGTTCTGCTCGACAATCGCTCATGCATTCGGAACGAAATGCGAATTCCGAGCGCAGTCATACTCCTCCGCCTCGACCAGCACTCCATCGCCGGTTTTGGAATCGATGAACAGCAGACAGTGTGCCACGCCCTCCGCCATGTACATCAGATCCTTATGCTGTGCAATCTCCGGGCGGCGAGCCGCCGCTGGCAATCGCCTCCCAATGCACCTGTGGTGCAAAGGTCGGCACATTCTCCTGACAATTACTCTATAATTGGCTTTCAAAACACCGGTTGCCGCTTGCACGAAGTGCAAAGGCAACATCTCACCAGCGGGCGTTGCCCGCAAAAAAGCTGACTTTCTTGGCATCTCATCATTGTGAGATACCAACAAAATCAGCTTGCAAAGTTTGTGAATGATTTTTCGTAAAATTTTTGAGTTTCAAGGGCATTTTTTCTTCTGCACTCTCCGGAAACTCTCCCAAAGCCGCCTTTCGGGCTTTCAAAAAGGGTTCGAATCCGGTGGGGCCCCCAATGTCATCTATGGTTTTACACTAAAAATTTTCGGCGTTCGGGTAGCAAAAAAGCCCGACGAATCGGGCTTTTTTGTGGTGTCATCTTTTTTGTAACACCAATATGGCATGGTGTGACAAAATAGATGACATTGTTATTATAGCTATTTTCCATGCATTATGTACAGATTCTAAAACTGTATTCCGGCGATCATATCTCTCAGTATAATTCATACACCAAGGCAAGTAGGATTTAGAGTCCACGTCTGCTGAAAGTGTACTCTGGAAACTATTCTTCACGATGCGAATATTCGTAATTTGCTTTGGCAATGTCATCTGTTTGATTACTGGAGATTTCTAAATAAATTGTCCACACCCCTTACGAAGTCGACAGAGAACTTATGTGCAGCAAACAAAGAAAAGAGATTGTTGGACAACTTTTCGCATAGATTAGCCAAAATCCATTTTAGCGCGTTAGACGTTTCATTGTTGGAGCTAAAAGTTGGCGTATGTTTATTTCTGATTCTAGAAATTCGTCAACAGCAAACTTAAATATTACACGATAAATCTCATCTGTTGATTGGTTAATTTGTTGGCTTAGTTGTTTTGATATACATTCAGCCTCCCTTTTACACTTGTCTCTAAATTTTCCTCGATGGTTAATGTAATCATTATACTCTCTTTGATCATTAAAATTAGGAAATGGTTGTTCATAGTACTCAAAATCAAATTGTTCTGATTGTTCTGAGAATGAATAGTTTAATTGCTGATTATCATATAAATTTTTTAGATATCTTAAAAGCTCAATTTTGTAAGAGTAAAATACTTTCGTCAAAAGCACTTCGGGTGTGTATGGCAAAAAATGAAGATAGTACGAATTATCATGATACTGTTGTATTAATGAAGTATTACTATATTGAGGATAAGGAA
>JAZPZJ010000073.1:0-89907 GCA_045544635.1 Oscillospiraceae bacterium | reverse complement strand
GAATGCCATCAGAAAACCGCTGACGATACCGGGCATGATCTCCGGCAGAATGACCTTGCGGAACGCCATGAACGGGCTGCAGCCCAGATCCTGCAAGTCGGAGGCCAAGCGGTCTTAGGAAGACAAGAAATCTACTCAACTCCTTGGCTCACAGAACGACATGGCTACGATCCGACTTGAATGCCATCAGAAAACCGCTGACGATACCGGGCATGATCTCCGGCAGAATGACCTTGCGGAACGCCATGAACGGGCTGCAGCCCAGATCCTGCGCCGCTTCGTACAGGTGCGGATCCATCTGCTTGAATTTCGGCATGATGTTCAGGATGACATACGGCACATCAAAGGTGATGTGAGCAATCAGGAGGGTCACAAAACCGAATTCCAGATTCATGCGTGCCGCAAAGAATACGAACAGCAGCATGAGGGAAACACCGGTCACGATCTCAGGGTTGATGATGGGCATATTGGTGATGTTCATGACCACCGCTTTGGGGATCTTGCGCATGCTGTTGATGCCGATCGCCGCCAGCGTACCGAGTACGGTGGCAATGATACTGGTCAGCACCGCAATGATGAGGGTATTGATCAGGGATTTGATGATGATGTCATTATTGAACAGGCGGATATACCAGTCAAAGGTGAAGCCGCTGAACACCGAACGGCTCTTGGTTTCGTTGAACGAAAAAACGATCAGGACAAAAATCGGTACATACAGGAACAGCAGCACCAGTGTCACATAGAGATAACTTAATTTTTTCATCTGCCGCCCTCCTTAAATCAACACCTGATCATCGGGATCGAACTGGTTCATGACGGTCATGATCACAAGGATGATCACCATGAGCACCAGCGAGATCGCCGCACCGAGGTGGGGGTTATAGGAATTGCCGAGGAACTGCATCTCGATCAGGTCACCGATGAGCAGATTCGAGCCGCCGCCCAGCATACGGGATATAATGAAAGTCGAGATCGCCGGCACGAATACCATCGTAATACCGGAGGTAATGCCCGGCATGCTCAGCGGTACGATCACACGCAGCAGGGACGACCAGAAATTGCAGCCAAGATCGGACGCTGCCTCCAGCACGCTCTTGTCGATCTTGACCATCACCGAATACAGCGGCAGGATCATGAACGGCAGGTAGTTATACACCATACCAAGCACGACCGCACCGGAGGTATTGATGAGCTTGAACGGTCCCAGACCGATCTCCCCCAGCAGGTAATTGATGATGCCGTTGTTGCCCAGCAGCGTCATCCATGCGTAGGTACGCAGGAGGAAGTTCATCCACATCGGGAGCATCACAAGCATGAGCATGGTACCCTGCTTGTGCTTGTCCATACGGGAAAGGATGAACGCCAGCGGATATGCCACCACAAGGCAGATCACGGTTGCAATGAGCGCCAGCCAGATGGAACGGACAAAGATATTGGCATACTGTCCGACATCGGAGATGTATTTCATGGTCAGTGTGCCGTCATCGGTGGTGAACGCAAAATACGCCACCATCAGCAGCGGCACGAGAATGAACACCACCATCCAGACAAGATAGGGAACAGAGAAAATTTTGAGCTGCTTCATCTTCAGTTCTCCTCCGTCTTCTTCATGATGTGAATATCAAACGGATCAAAATCCATACCGATCATGGCACCGACGGGTTCCGCCTTGGTGGAATGGATCATCCACTTGTGATCCACGCCGTCCACGACCATTTCATAATGTACACCCTTGAACACGACGGATTCCACGATACCGGTGAGCTTTGCGCCCTCGGCAGGAATGACCTTGACGTCCTCGGGACGGATGACCACATCCACGGTTTCATTGGGGGCAAAGCCCTTGTCCACGCATTTGAAGCGCTTGCCGGTGAATTCCACCACGCAGTCCTCGGGCATGTGACCGTTGACGATATTACTCTCGCCGATGAAGTCCGCTACGAAAGCATTTACCGGTTCATTATAAATATCGGTGGGAGAGCCGATCTGCTGGATCACGCCGCCGTTCATGACCACGATACGGTCGGACATGGTGAGGGCTTCCTCCTGGTCATGGGTGACATAGACAAAGGTCAGCTCAAGCGCCTGCTGGATCTTGCGCAGCTCGGTCTGCATTTCCTTACGCAGCTTGAGGTCAAGGGCACCGAGCGGTTCATCAAGGAGGAGCACCTTGGGACGGTTGACCAGTGCACGGGCAATGGCAACACGCTGCTGCTGACCGCCGGAGAGACGGTTGACGGTACGCTTTTCATAGCCACGCAGGTTCACAAGGTCGAGCATTTCGCCGACACGCTTGAGGATCTCCTTTTCCGGGCATTTCTGCACACGCAGACCGAATGCGATATTCTCGTACACATTCAGGTGCGGAAAGAGCGCATAACGCTGGAACACGGTATTGACATTGCGCTTGTGGGGGGGCAGACCGTTGATCCGCTTGCCCTCAAACACCACATCGCCCGCAGTCGGTTCAATAAAGCCGGCAATGATACGCAGGGTGGTGGTTTTACCGCATCCGGACGGACCGAGGAAGGTCACGAATTCCTTATCCTTGATATCAAGGCTGATATTTTTCAGGATGCGCTCGCCGTCCTCAAACTCCACGACGATATCCTTCAGGCTGACAACATTTTCCATTTCACACGTTCCTTTCAAAGAAATGTGCAGACTTCGGCAAAAATCGACATTTCTGTAATTCTTTCGATAGAAAGGTATAAAATATACCATATTAACTATACGTCAAAACGGCGGAAATGTCAATAGGTTCGCAAAAATTTTCTTTTGTTTTTTATCAGGGAAAAGCAAAGCGTCCTGCCGTTCTGGCAGGACGCTTGAAATTTCATATTCCGTGCTGTGTTACTGCTTACTCAGCAGCAAGTGCAGCATTATAGGTCTCGAGCACGTCATCAATCGCAGCGGACCAGTTGTCACGGAGCACTGCCCAGGAGTCTACATCATCATACTTGAGGATGCCGTCCATGAGGTTGTTCATGATACCTCTGGTCTCATAGGTGTACTCACCCTCACCGTACATGGTGCTGCCCATGCCGTAGCCGAAGTCAAATACCGGTGTGGTATCTGCCTTGTATTCCATGATTGCGTCATACTGCTCCTCGGTCTTGAAGCTCAGCAGAACGCCGGAAGCGGACTTCTCTTCGATCAGTGCCTTTTCCTTTGCAGCCTGTACATATTCATCCTGTGTCTCAGCCAGACGCTCACAGTAGATGTAGGTTGCAACTGCGTCACCCTTGTCAGAGTTCTTGACCAGCATCTTTGCACCGAAGTTTGCGCAGAGGTAGTACTCATCTGCATCGGGATCCTTCGGGAACGGAACGACCATCAGGTCAGCGTCGGGGTTCTTTGCATTGGATGCGCCCAGGGACCAGTCAGCCATACCGTAGAACAGTACGTTGCCGGTATCCGGGAAGTTTGCATACCAGTTTGCATCATAGAGCTGCAGGCTTCTCATTTCTTCCATCAGACCCTCAGCTGCTTCGATCTGCGGATCATAGATGTTGTTGGTGAACTTGGAGCCGTCGAACTTCACGATGGTCTGACCGGTGGACTGTACCATAGCCTGACCGAACCAGCCAGCGATACCATAGCGCTGTGTGCTGCCGTCGCCGCCGGCTACATATGCCTTCATCATTTCCATGAATGCATCCCAATCCCATTCGCCGTCCTGATACAGCTCATAGGGATCGTCCAGACCGTTTTCCTGGCACATATTGCGGCTGTAGGTGATCAGCAGCGGATCTGCGATTGCATAAGGAACAACATAGTGCTTGCCGTTGTATGCAAACATCTCGATCTCTTCTTCCATGTCATCCCAGATCTCATCCTCGAGGTCGAGATAATCATCGAGCGGCTGGTACTGATCCTTATACACACCATTCGGAAGCGCATCCCACTCATAGGGGAACATATCCACAGGATCGCCGCCGAGGATGCGGTTTGTCAGTACGTCGAACTTATCATCGGAGGTACACTGGATCCACTCCACCTTACCGCCGTAAACATCTTCAAACAGAGTCAGGGCAACGGATCTGTCCTGGTTATTGGAGGGGTTGAGGTCATAAGTAGCCAGCCAGTGGATGGTCTGACCGCTGATGTCCACATCCATGCCGCCCTGCTGGTCATCAGCCGGTGCAGAGATGGTAACATCGTCCTCGGATTTGTAGTGGCTGCTGGTTTCAGCAGTTTCACCCTCACATGCAGTTGCGGAAAGCAGCAGGGTCATACTCAGCAGACCTGCCAGCGTCATTCTCAGTTTTTTCAAAACAATCACTTCTTTCTACCATATTCCTTGATACCGGCAGGAAAAATGCACGGACCTGCAGATATCCAGTTATATTCATTATAACTGCTTTTGCAAGAAAAGTCAATAGCCTGACGGAGAATTTCCACGTTAACGGCAAGCGGACAGCTTGGCGCTGTTTTTGCAAATTCTATTTGCAATCCCGCCGGAAATATGGTATGATAGTAACAAGGCATCACATTGAGAGGAGTATGGCGGATGAAACAGGTAGAAATTTTCACGGATGGTGCATGCAGCGGCAATCCCGGACCCGGCGGCTGGGGTGCGGTGCTGCGCTATGGCACGGCAGAAAAGGAGCTTTCGGGCGGCGAAGCGGACACGACCAACAACCGCATGGAGCTTTCCGCAGTGATTGCGGCGCTTTCTGCACTCAAGGAACCGTGCGCCGTTACCCTGACCACGGACAGCAAATATGTCGTGGACAGCGTGACCAAGGGCTGGGTTTACGGCTGGAAGAAGAAGGGCTGGATCAAATCGGACAAAAAGCCCGCCCTGAATGTGGATCTGTGGGAACAGCTTCTGCCGCTGCTGGAACGGCATCGGGTCACATTCGTCTGGGTCAAGGGGCATGCGGGGCATCCCGAAAATGAGCGCTGCGATGCGCTGGCGGTGGAAGAAAGCCGCAAATTCCAATAAAAAAGACGCTGCTGCACAGGATTCCGGTGCAGCAGCGTTTTCGTTAATCAAGCGTCAGTACGGAGAGGATGAAGTAATTCTCCTCTTCGGCAGCGGAAGCTGCCTTGCCGTCGGGATTATAGGTTACATGGAGCAGATAGGAAACCGTATCGCCGGTATTCTTATCCTTATAATAATATTTGTAAGACTCAACGACATTTTCGCCATTATAGCTGGTGCAGAACGGCGCAAAGCCCATGTACTTCTGCACTGCCTCGGAATCCATGCCGGTGTTGATGCCCTCAAAGCTGATATGCGCCTTGGTCTTCACGCCGTTGCCGTATTCCTTGAGCTGGCGGTAGTCGTAATAGTTCACTTCAGTGACGACGTTATTGACGGTGCTTGTCAGAATGAGCCATTCAGGGATGGTCACACCGCTGACCTGAACGGATTTCTTGCTCTCGTAAATGAAGTCATCCTCATCGGCTGCCATGTTCACGCAGGCATATGCCGATGTTTTTTCGAGTTTCAGATGGGCGTATTTTTCCGCTGTTTCGGTGCTGACGCCGATCTGCTCGGAAAGCGTCTGCGCATAGCGTGCGCCGTCATTGCGCCACTGCTGCACCTTGATGGTGATGATGGCTGCGACAACGATCACAACGATGGCGGCAAACAGGATTGCGGCAGCTTTCGGAGAAATGCGACGCGGCACTTTCCTCGGCTGTCTGTTCTGGGTTTTGGTTGTCTGTGGCATGTAGATTCCTCCTTTTATTATTGTCAAGGCGGCAATCCTGTTCGCAGGGGGACGCCATCCCCTGCAGAACAAGCTTCCGCTTTACAAGCTTAATAAGCCCTTATTCAGCATTTCCTGCGCTGCTAAAAGAATACCGATCCTGCTGCTGTGGAAGCTCAGACCGCCCTGCATCCATGCGGCATAGGGTTCACGCAGCGGTGCATCGGCGGAAAGCTCGATGGATGCACCCATCGTGAAGGCACCTGCTGCCATGATGACCTGGCTGGAATAGCCGGGCATGTCCCACGGCTCGGGAACCACATACGCATCCACGGGGGAGCCTTTCTGGATTCCCTGGCAGAATGCAACGAGATTTTCCGCATTGCGCAGCTGCAGTGCGGTGACGATATCGCCCCTCGGCTCTCCGGCTCTGGGGGTGCATGTAAATCCGAGAAGCGTAAACAGCTCCGCTGCAAAAGCGGCAGTTTTCAGCGCATTTGCGGTGATATCCGGTGCCAGATAGAGTCCCTGGAACATCTCACGGTTCATGTCCAGCGTGCAGCCGACCTCTTTGCCCATCCCCACACAGGTCAGACGGTATGCGCACAGCTCCACAAGCTTTGCAGGTCCTGCGATATAGCCGCCGGTTCTGGCAATGCCGCCGCCTGCGTTCTTGATCAGCGAGCCGATGATGATGTCAGCGCCGACATCGGTCGGTTCCCTGTCCTCGACAAATTCGCCGTAGCAGTTATCCACCATGATGATCGCATCGGGGTTGCTGCTGCGGACTGCCTTGACCATCTCTGCAATATCCGCAGTAGTGAAGGCTCTGCGCAGGGAATAGCCTCTGGAACGCTGGATATAGGCGATTTTTGCCTCTTTGACCGCTTCCGGGATCGCATCGAGATCCGCTCTGCCGTCGGGCAGGAGATCGACCTGTCCGTAGGTCACGCCGTAATCCGCAAGGCTTCCGTTTCCCGCTTCGCCTGCGATACCGATGACCTCCTCCAGCGTATCATAGGGCTTGCCGGTGATGGAGACCATCTTGTCGCCGCTGCGAAGCACACCGAAGAGCGCCACACTCAGCGCATGCGTGCCGGATACGAAATTATGGCGCACCAGCGCATCCTCGGTTCCCATGACCTGCGCCCACACCTTATCGAGCGTTTCCCGTCCGAGATCGCCGTAGCCATAGCCCGTACTGCCGGCAAAGCAAGCCTCACTTACCCTGTTTTCGGCAAAAGCCGACAAAATCTTGGCAGCATTCTGCCGTGCTGTGCGGTCGATTTCTGCAAAGCAAGCCGCACAGTTCTGCTCCGCCTGTTCTGCAAGCGCTTCAAGGCGCTCGTCGATCTGAAAAAAATCACGAATTCCCATTGTCCAAACGACCTTTCTGTAAACTATCCTGTTCCTGCTCCATCCGTTCGAGCACATATTCCGTCTCCAACGCCCGAAAGCCGATTTCCCGGTAAAAGCTCTCCCGGATATCGAGCGCATAGAGTACGGCGGTTTTGTCAAACTGCGCCAGGAATCCTGCAAGCCATCGCAGGAAAATCCGGGCATGTCCCAATCCTCTTGCTTCGGGACGGGTGGCAACCTGTCCGACCAGCACATGGTTGTCGATATCGAACATGATGCTGGCGGTGGTGTCCTTGCGGTAGGTCATGACCCGGCTCACGCCGTGGCGGCATCGGTGGGAGGTATCCGTCAGCCACAGGGCATAGTCCTGCAGATTCGGAAAGCCTGCCGACAGGATCTCATAAACCTCTGCAAGCGGCGGATTGAATTCCACCGCATCCTCCGCATCCACGGGGATCTCGTCCGGGACGAGCTGGAACATCGTCCGGTGCAGACTGCGGTACTCCGGCAATGCCTGCGCAAGCTGTGAGCGCACCGGTTCATTGCATTCGATGCGGAACGGCTGGTGCATCTGCAGAAAAACGGCGAGATTCTCCGTTTCCGATGCATCCGCATCACAGATCAGCACGGTGTCATTGAGCCGCAGCATGATGCCGCTTTCACCCACAGCATAGAACTGGCAGAACGAGTAGCCGAGTCCGTATGCTTTATAATAGGAGTACATCTTCCGTCCACGCCAGCTCTGGCGCAGGCGCTGTGTATCCAGTTCACTGTCAATTTCGAGTTGTCTGATCATAATTCCGCTAATTTCTCCATCAGTTTTTCTGTCAGCAGCATGCACTGCTCCATATCGCTCACCTGCGCCACGCACGAGGGGGAATGGAGACAGCGGCACGGCACCGAGATCGCCAGCGTCCGCACACCCTCACGGGACACATGCACGGCACCTGCGTCGTTGCCGCCGGCAATGCGGCTCTTCGTCTGGCAGGGAATACCCAGCTCTGCGGCTTCTTTGCATGCCATGCGGTACAATTCCTTATCATAGATGGTCGATCTGTCCATAAAGGAGACAACGGGACCTGCACCCAGCCGGCAGACTGCCGCATCACCCGTTACACCGTCAAGATCCGCTGCGGTGGTGGCTTCCAGGATCAGCGCAAAATCGGGATCGATCGCATAAGCCGCAGTACGGCTGCCACGCAGACCGACCTCTTCCTGTACAAAGAACGCAAACCACGCATCACAGGGAATTTCTCCCTCCAGAAGCTGCAGCATCACAGCGCAGCCGAAGCGGTCGTCGATCGCCTTGGATGCGACTCTGCCGCCGCCGAGTTCGGTGTATTCGCCCAGAAAATAGATGCTGTCGCCGGGGGAGACATAGCGTTTTGCTTCGTCCGTATCCTTTGCGCCGATATCGGCATAGAGTGCGTCCATTTTCGGTTTTTCGTCCCGTGCACTGCCCGAAAGCAGGTGGATCGGGGTACTGCCGATCACGCCGGGGAGCTTATGCTCGCCCACCATGACATTTCTGCCCATGACTACATCCGCATCCACGCCGCCCACTGCGGCAAGGGAGAGGGTACCGTCACTGCGGATGCCGGTCACAATGAGCCCCACTTCGTCCATATGCGCACCGATCAGGATGCGCTGTTTTGCCGGAGCTTTGCCCTTTTTATGAACAAGGAGATTGCCGAGGGGATCGACCCTCATCTCCAGAATACCGGGCATGGATTCGATTTTGGAAATCAGATACGCACGCACATCGTCCTCATCACCCGATACGCCGCAGATATTGCATAATTCCTTCAGATAGGTCAGCATGTCTTGCACCTCCTCAGATAGCTGGCAAGCACTTCGCCCGTCATTGCAACATCGGAAAGCGAAATGATCTCCGCAGGCGTATGCATATAGCGCAGGGGGATGGAAACGGTGCAAGCCTTCACGCCCGCACGGCAGACGGAGAACTGGTCGGCATTGGTACCCGTGGTACCCGCCATGACCTCATACTGCCACGGAACACCGGCAGCATCCGCTGCTTCGCACAGCGCACGGCTGACGCTCTTTGAAAGGGACGGCGAGAAGCCGATCATGGGACCTTCGCCCATTTTGCCCGTCTTAGTTTCGCTGTCGCCAAGGTTGCGTGCAAAGCTCACATCCACGGCAAGGGCGATATCGGGATTCACGGCATAGCAGCCGATCTTTGCCCCACGCTCACCGACCTCCTCCTGTGTGGAAAAGAGCACCGTCACACGGCAGGGCAGTTCCTCGTCCTTGACGCTGTGCAGCGCACTCAGGATCGCCGCTACGCCGCAGCGGTCATCAAGTGCCGGAGACGTGAAGCGGTCGCCCAGCATACGGGCGATATTCCCGGCAAAGGTCACGCTGTCGCCGGGAGAAAGGATCTGCCGCAGTTCCTCGGCGCCGTAGCCCGTATCAATACGGATATCCTCGAATTTCAAGACTTTTTCGTCCCCATCCGTCAGATGGGGCGGCATGGCGCATACCACGCCGTCAATGACCTTTGTGCCGTGCAGATGCACCCGCTGCGCCGGCAGGAGTCTGCGGTCAATGCCGCCGATATTGCCGACCGTCACAAAGCCGTCCGCGGTGATGCTGGTCACGATCATACCGATCTGGTCAATATGCGCATCGAGCAGGACATGGGGCGCATCGGGATTCGTATTTCCGCAGGTGCCGATCACATTCCCATGGGAAATGTGCGCATCGGGACAATATAATTTCAGAAATTCCGCCGCTGTCAGCGCAGCGGTGGTTTCATTGCCGGAAATGCCCGTCACCCTGCACAGGGCAGTGAGCATATCGGCGATAATCTGGGTTTTCATCAGTTCAGCTCCTTTACCAGTCGCTTGTAGTGCTGGCCTCTCACCTCAAAATTCGGATAGAGGTCAAAGCTTGCGCACGCAGGCGAAAGCGTCACAATATCGCCATTCTGCGCTTCCTGCTGCGCAATGGCAACCGCTTCCTCCATGGAGGAGGCATGCAGGATCTTCAGGGCTGCGGGGTCATAATTCTTCGCCGCAGTCACCGCCGCCTCGATCTTCGGGGCAGTCACGCCCATCAGGATCAGGGTCTTGACACGGTCGCAGACGGTCTCTGCCATCGGTTCAAAGGGGATCTTCTTGTCATAGCCGCCGGCGAGAACGATGATCTTCTGATCAAAGCTGCGCAGACCGGCAAGTACTCTGGTGGGGCTGGTCGCAATGCTGTCGTTGTACCAACGAACGCCGCCGACCTCACGGACGAACTCGATTCGGTGTTCCACACCGCCGAATTCCTTCGCAACCTTGACAAAATCGTCGATCGCAGCATCCTCCCAGAGCGATGCGATCACACCAAGGAAGTTCTCGACATTGTGCATGCCGGGGATGCGGATGTCGTCCTTGTGGACAACGGGCGTTACTTCGCCCTTTTCGGTGTAGCAGAGCATGCCGTCCTCACGCAGGAATGCGCCACGCTCCGGAATTTCACGGCGTGTGAACCAGTTGAGCTTTCCACGCACCATGGGCGCAAGCGCTCTGGTGCCGTCGTTATCAAGATTCAGGACGGTGCGGGAGAAACCGTTCTGGTGTGCAATGAGGTGGGTCTTGCACTCGGTATATTCCTCCATGGTACCGTGCACATCGAGGTGGTTGGGGGTGATGTTGGTGATGAGTGCGGTATCGGGGGATCTGCGCATGGAAATGAGCTGGAAGCTTGACAGCTCGACCACAGCAGCGTCATCCTCGGAGATCTGTTCGATGATGGGGAGGAGCGCCCTGCCGATATTGCCCCCCTTGTGGACGGTTTTTCCCGAAGCTGTGAGGATTTCCGCAATCAGTGTTGTGGATGTGGACTTACCGTCGGAACCGGTCACTGCGTAGATCTTACACGGGCAGAGATCGAAGAATGTTTCCATCTCGGAGGTAATGACCACACCGGCTTCTCTCGCCTTTGTCAGGGCAGGATTGTTGAAGTACATACCGGGGGTGCGAAACACCACGTCAAAATCGGTCAAAGAATCGAGATAATCCTCGCCAAGACGGAACTGCACGCCTTTTGCGGAGAGCATCGCATAGGTCTCCTGAAACTGATCCTCACTGCGCTTGTCGAGCACGGTCACAGAGATGCCCTTGTCACGGAACAGGGAGATCAGCTCGGTGTGGCTCACGCCCGTGCCGATGAATGCGACCTCTTTTTGCTTCATATCGTCAAAAAATCGTGTAATCTTACTCATAATGCCCTCCTGCATTCTTACAAAAATGTATACCTGTTCTTATTATAGCAGAATGTCCGCAAAAAATCAATCTTTTTGAGAAAATCGGTGTAAATTTAAGGAAAAATTAAATGGGAAGGCAATTTCTGCCACTCTCCCTACCGTAGGTTGACATTTTCCCATCCCTCCTTTATAATAGAACCATCCCACAACGAAAGGACGGTACACCATGCATTACATCACCGGATCCACCATCCGCACCCTGCGTGAACAAAAAGGGCTGACACAGAAGCAGCTTGCCGAAGCCCTCTGTGTCAGCGATAAGACCATCTCCAAATGGGAAACCGGCAGAGGGCTCCCCGATATCTCCATCCTCATGGAGCTTGCTGCTGCACTGGGGGTCTCCGTTCCGGAACTGCTCACGGGCGAAATCGCCGTCAACTGCAACCGATCCTCCAATATCCGCAAACTGCAGTTCTATGTCTGCCCCGTCTGCGGCAATGTGATCCAGTCCGTGGGCAGCGGCGCATTCAGCTGCTGCGGCATTGCCCTGCCGCCGCTTGAAGCGGAGGAAGCCGAAGGAACGCACGCACTGCGCATCGAAGAAAGCGACGGTGACTTCTACATAACGCTCGATCATCCCATGGAAAAATCCCACTATATTTCGTTCCTTTGCTATGTCACCGCCGACCGCACGGAATTTGTCAAGCTCTATCCCGAGCAGAATGCGGCGTGCCGCATCCAGCGGCGCAAGAGGGGACTCCTGTATGCGTACTGCAACCGGCATGGGCTGTTCCGGGTGGTGCTGTGACGGAATGTTTCCCTCCGTGAAGCGGATACAGCAGCACAAGCGCCGGCAGATTACAGTACGCCATCCCGGCATTGGCGATATCCGCAAGCGTCCAGACCAGCTCCAGCTCCAGCACGGCACCGATTGCTGCGGCAAGACAAAATACCACCCGATAGGTGCGGACATGCGCTCCGCCCGTCAGGTAGGCGGCGGCGCTGCTGCCGCAGTACGACCACCCGATGAGCGTGCACAGCGCAAATAATGCGATCACCGGCGGCAGAATCGAATCTGCCGCTTTTCCCATGCCCGCACGGAATGCCGCCAGCACCAGCGCACCGCCGTCCGCTCCCGTGTCAAGCGCCCCCGTACACAGGATCACCAGCGCTGTCGCTGTGCAGCAGACAAAGGTGTCCAGAAATACCTCGCAGATGCCAAGTGCACCAAGCCGTTCAGGATGATCACCGTCCGCTTCGCCATGAAGCACACTGCTGCTGCCGAGTCCCGCTTCATTCGAAAAAACACCCCTGCGCAGTCCCACCGACAGTGCACGCTGCACGGCAGCACCGCTGATGCCGCCGCCGACAGCAGAGATCCCGAATGCTTCCTGAAAGATCGCCAAAAACGCATCATCCAGCTCCGCACGGAACCGCCAGAGCACAAAACCAGCCGCCAGCAGATACACCGCCGACAGAAGCGGCACGGCTGCCTGCGTGAAGCGCCCGATGCGCTTGGCGCCGCCCAGAATGACCGCTCCCGTGATCGCTGCGGCGGCAGCACCCGTCACAAGGGGCGGCAGGGAAAATGCCACCTCCAATGTCTGTGCCATGGCGTTCGACTGCGTCATGTTGCCCATACCAAAGGACGCTCCCACGCAGCAGACTGCAAATGCCGCTGCAAGCTTCGGGCTGCCCAGTCCATAGCGCAGATACGCCATGGCACCGCAGACAAGATTCCCCCTCCCATCCGTGCGGCGGAAGCGGCAGCCGAGGACATTTTCCGCATAGATCAGCGCCATGCCTACGATCGCCGCTGCCCACATCCAGAAGATCGCACCGGAACCGCCGAGGGTCAGGGCAGTTGCTACGCCCACGATATTCCCCGTCCCCATCGCCGCCGCAAGGGACGTCGTGCATGCCTGAAATGCCGACAGGCGGTGTCCGCTGCTGCGCTCCCCTCGTCTGCGCAGCAGACGCAGACTGCGCAGTGCCGCATATTTTCCGGAACACAGGCAGAATATGCCCGTGCCCAGCAAGAGCACCAGCAGTCCGTTCCCCCAGACGATGCGATTGAGTTCATTGAGCAGATCCTGCATATGCATTCCCCTTTCTTTTGCAATGATGTATTATTTGACAGGATTTCATGGTATACTATATGGAGAAATTTCCGACAGCATGACCGTAATAAGAGGAGGCGCCATGAACACTTATCGTGCTGATTTTTCCGCAGTCAAATGCCTGCAGATCCTGTTTGCCCTTGCCGTACTGCTGATCCATACTGCAGCGAAGCTTCTGCTGCGGTCCCATCCGCTTGCAGTGCACATTGTATCCTGGAGTGCTGCTGCAATTGCCCTGACAACGGGCTTTCTGCTGCTTCCGCTGTTTGTCAGCAGCATCCGCTGCGATGTGACCTCGGCGCAGATCACGCTGCGCTGCGGCATCCTGTTCCGACGGGAACAGTCCATCCTCCTGCAGAATGTCCAGTTCGTGCAGATCATCCGCGGACCGCTCGACGGGAAATGGGGCATGAATTTCCTGATGCTCCATGTCTACGGCGGCAGGCTCATCATTCCGTTTCTCAGCCGCAGCGACCGGCTGCAGATTGCGGAATTTCTGCGAAAAAAGGGGGTATTCCATGCACCGTGAGCATCCGCTGCGGATCATCCGCTACAGCATTAAAAATATCTGGCTGCTGGTCTTCCCCCTGCTGCGCAGTCTGTTCAGCCTGCGCACCTCACCCGAGGAGGTATTCCGCTGGATCCGGGGATCGTGGTTCGATCTGCTCATTCTCCTGCTCATTCTGGGTTTCGGGTGGATCCGCTGGTACCGTACTGTTTTTTCGCTTGAGGACGGCGATATCTGTGTGCACGAGGGCATCCTTCTGCGCCGCAGCCGCTATTTTCCGACGCATCGCCTTTCCTCGCTGACGCTGGAATACCCGTTCTGGCTGCAGCCGCTGCAGGGGGCATATCTGTCTGCGGACACTGCCTCCGGAGGCAGGCGGTCGGGCGATCTGCGCCTGCTGCTGCGGAAAGCGGATGCAGAGTGCTTTCGTCATGCCATGCCGAAGCTGCGCTGCTGCTGTCGGTGCAGCTGCCGTTTCCGGATGCATCCGCTGCGGATCCTGCTGTTTTCCGTGATTTTTTCCAGCAGCCTGTCCGGCTCGCTCTATGCGGCGGCATTCTGGTTTCAGGGCGGCAGGATCAGCCGTGACCTGATCGAGGAAACCGGAATTGTGCGCAGGATCGCCGCTGTCTCGGAGGAAGTGGCGCAGCACCTGTACGGCATTCCGCCGGCTGCGGTGAGCATCGGGATCGTGATCCTGTCCACATGGCTGCTTTCCCTTGTGAGCAATCTCCTGCGCTACGGCGGCTTCCGGCTCGAAACGGACGGCGAGCTGCTGCTTGTGCACAGCGGCATCCTGACGAAACGCCGCTTCTGGCTGCGCAGGAGCAAAATCAACTTCATCGACATCCGCCGCAACCTGCTGACGAAGCTGTGCGGCGTGTCTGCGCTTGCGGTCAACTGTCCCGGCTATGGAAGCCGGCGGGGCGTGATTCCGGTATGCCTGCCGATCCTGAAGGGCGCAGAGCTGGATCATGCGCTGGGGCTGCTGTTTCCGCACGCAAAGCGGATGCCGAACACCCTGCGTCCGCCGCTGACGGCGTGGTGGGGGTATCTCTGGGCGCCCGTGGTCTGTGCGGCGGCAGCGGTGCCCGGTTCCATACTGCTGCGGCGTCTCTTTCCGGGAATCATCGAAATCATCGGCTTTTTGCAGCTGATGCTTCTCCTCCCGATCGTCTGGAAGGTGGCGGTGCAGCTGGTAGCACTGCTGACAAGCGGTGTGAGTGTGACGGATTCGCACATCTGCCTGCGGTACTGCAGGGGCTTTGGCTTTCACACGGTCATTGCCGGACGGCAGCAGCTTGCCAAGGTCACGCTGCGGCGCAATCCATGGCAGCGGCTGTTCCGGAAATGCGACATCATCTTCAGCTTTCGCGCGGAGCTACCGGTGCGGTGCGTGCTGCGGAATGTGGACTATGGAACAGCGGTGCACATGTTCGGCAGCGGTCAGGAAAATCCCTGTTTTTAGCGATATTGCACAAGGAAAAAGGGTCAAGTTTGTGCACTGATATCACTTAGGGGGATTGATTCCAGTGGAAAAATGTGGTATGATAAAAGCAAGAAGAGATGCGCATCCTTCAAATTCCAAAGAAATGAAGTTATGTAACATGAGAACGAAGAAATCTTTGCTGGCGATGATGATGGCGGCAGCCTGCCTTTTCTCAATGGCTGCGCCGATGAATGCAGGCGCAACTGCCAATTGCGACCTCAACGAGGACGGCGATGTGGATGTGCTGGATGTGATTGTCATTATCTGAATGGCATGTTTTATGTTTCCGATCCGTCTGTGATGGATTTGAATGGAAATCTGATTATTGACATGGATGCACCAACACACGAAAATGATTATGCCCTCATTACAGTTGCAGAGGATTTGAGTGAATACGGTATGTTTGATTTGGGAATTATTCATGAAGATGCTTCGGCTCTTCACAACATACCGATCACAATTTCAGGATTCCCATCAGAAGTTTTAAACGAAAATAACCAAATCATAGACGGTGAGAATCAGTTGTATACAGGTACCGGAAGACTTATCCGAGTTGAGGAAGAAAAACTCTTTTTCAACACAGACGCAAGTGACGGCAATAGCGGAAGCCCTGTCTATGTAAAAAGCAGATACACGATCGGTGAAGAAGTTACAGAACTTTCAACCGTAGTTGGAGTTTACACTGGACAAAGTTATCTAACCCCGAACAGCTCTAAAAAAACTAATGATGCTAAGCGTTTTACCGAAACCACACTCCAATTCTATCTAAACAACCCGAACATCGGGTATTAAGGAGGTTATCATTATGAAAAGAAAATTACTCGCAATCGCAATGGCACTGGCGATTTCCGTACCGCCCTGCATTACCGCCGGTGCGTATCAGTTCTCCAATCAGACGAGCACGGACTTCTTTTCCATGGATTACCAGAAAAGCTATGAGGAAACCTACTACGGTGATGTTGTTCTTCATACCAGCAATACATCCAACTCTTTTCTCGTTGTCACAGATGGTACCACCCTGACCGAGGAAGATGTGCAGGATCTGCCCGATTTTAAAAACATGAAAGTGATTACATGGGATGAGATAGAGCGTGACACGCATCCTGATTTATCCATTGATCTTGGAACAGAAGTATATAAAGTGTGGTTTACAACAAAGAATCATATGCAGAACACTGCTCGTCAATTTCAGATGGAGTATGATTTTGTCGAAAATGTTTATTTCATCCGTTCTCATAACTACTCCAGAGCATGGTGGGAAGGTGTACTTGAATTAATCCCCAAGGATGAAAATGCAAAACTGCATGTGGAAGATTTTCCGCAGCTTTCCGTTTTGGAGCTGAATGAATATGCAGCATGGGACAATGAAATCATCTGGGGCGCCCGCCTTACTGATGAACTCAACGCAGAATGTGCGGCAACTTGTGAAGATAACAGCTACGATGAATATTTGTTCGCCCACAACATTGCGAAAGAAATTTTGGCGGAACACAGCGATATTCTGAGCGATGTCAAGGTTTCGATGGCGAAGGATTTTTCGGGATCGGAAAGTAATTCCACCCAATCCATCTGGCAATCCGCCGGTGACCCCAACGCTGACGGCGTGGTCAATGCCGGGGACGCTGCCGAAATCCTGCTGGCTGCTGCCGAAAGCGGCACGGGTGCGGAAGTTGCGGTCACTGCCGCTGCTGACGTAAACGCCGATGGTACTGTGGATGCCGCCGATGCCTCTGCAGTGCTGGTCTATGCTGCTGCGCAGGGTGCAGGCGAAGCCGTAGAATGGGTTGAGCTTCTCCGATAATCAATATTCTTATACAAACCAAAAATCCCTCGTTCCCGATGGAACGAGGGATTCTGTTATGCTTCGTCGGCGCCGCCCTTGGCAAGGCGGTCGATGGTATTGGAGTTGAGCTTGGTCGTCAGGCGCAGGCGATCCACCTCTTTTTGCAGGGCATTGACCTCGGCGATGTATTTCTCGAAGCGCTGCGCTGCACGCTGCTGCTCCGCTTCAAGCTGTGCGATCCGGTCGAGTGCCTGTCCGAGCTGCTGCGCCAGTGCGTCCATCTGCACGGCAAGCTGCGCATTCAGGGCATTCTGCTGCTCACCGAAGCTTTTGAGCGACTGCCCGGTCTTGCCGAAACCGGACATATCCTGATAGGTTTCCGTTTTCATGTTCACTTACCTCGCTTTGTTCTCTGGTTATCTTGTCGGAAGTCCGAAATTCCGACGATTGTGATTGAGCATCGTCCGCAGCGTCTCCTCCAGCGGATACTCGGCTGTCCAGCCCGTATCCTCCCGGAGCTTTGTGATATCCGCTTCGATAATGGGCACATCGGATGGGCGCATCCGATCCGGATCCTGCTCCACGACCACGGATGTGGTGCTCTGCTCCAGCAGCGTATCGAGCAGCTCCTGAATGGAAATCGCATGTCCGCTGCCGACATTGTAGGTTTCGCCGGCTCTGCCCTTTTCCATGAGCTGCACATAAGCACGCACAACGTCACGGACATCGGAAAAATCCCGCTTTGCCGCCAGATTGCCCACATGCATCACGGGGGGACGGAAGCCTGCCTCCATTTCTGCGATCTGCAGGGCAAAATCCGCTGCCACAAACAGGGGGGACTGTCCCACGCCGATGTGGTTGAACGCACGCACCATGACGATGCCCATGCCGTAGGCTCTGGCATATACGCTGCCGATCATGTTCTGGCAAGCCTTTGTGACGGCGTAGAGATTGCCGGGATGGAGCGCCTCGTCCTCGGAAATCGGGCAGGCACCCTCCCGCAGGTAGCCGTACTCCTCGCCCGAGCCGACCAGAAGAATGCGGGGGTAGTAATCCTCCACACTGCGGATGGCATCGAGCAGGTGCAGCACACCCTTGATGTTCACGTCCACGGTGAGCTGCGGATCCTTCCACGATACCGACACGGAGCTTTGTGCGGCAAGATGATAGATCTGTGCCGGACGGTGGCTAGCCAGCAGCGTGCGGATGGCGTTTTCATTGCCAAGATCGAGGTCAAACACCTCGCAGCCGCCGATGCGGATGCGTTCATGCGGCAGCTTCGTTGCGCCGATGGATACGCCGCAGGACTGCAGTTCCTGTATTAAATAGGAGCCGACAAAACCGCCGGCACCGATGATAAGTGCGTCCATAGGTTACACCTCTTTCGTTGTAATGAGTGGGACAGGGAGATTCATTGCGCTAATACTTCATAAATCCTCCGCATGATCTTCGGGCAATCGTATTCTTCGATGACCTTCCGTCTTGCATTTTCGCCATATTTCCGGCGTAATTGCGCATCATCCGCCAAGGTCTGCATCGCCTGTGCAAGCGCCTTCACATCCTTCGGGGGAACGGTCAGACCGGTCTGACCATGCACGCTCACATAGGGCACGCCCGTGGGGAGGGACGTGTTGATGACGGGTTTGCCGTAAACCATTGCCTCCTGCTGGACGATGCCGAATGCCTCGGAATTTTCCACGGAGGGGAATACGAACACATCACAGTCGGCAAATGCCGCTTTCAGCTGCGCATCGGAGAGTCTGCCGAGAAAATGCACAGGCAGACCTGCGGCTTTCGCCTTCAGTTCCTCCTCAAGCACGCCGGTGCCGCAGAGAAACAGCTCGCAGCCATGCACCTGACGGAACGCCTCAAGCAGCACATCCACGCCCTTATAATACACCAACCGTCCGGCAAAAAAGAGCTTCACCGATGCAGGATCGCTGCACTGCTGTGATAGAATGGGCAGTTTCTCGGCTGCATCATAGGGCTTGCTGTCGAGCGCATAGGGGATAATCCGACATTTTTCACGGAATTCCGGCAAAAACGAGGAGCTATCCACATGTCCGGGCGTTGCTGCAATGATGGCGTCAGCACGCTTCAGGAAGCGTCTGAGGAGGGGTTTGTAGAACGTGAGCAGCTTTTTCTGCTTGATGACATCGCTGTGCCATGCGATCACCACACGGCATTTGCAGCCGGAAAGCAGGCAGGCAAGGTCGCCCAGCGGAAAGGGGGTGTGGAACTCGACAACATCCGCCCACTTCGCCATTTTACGGAATTTCCGCAGAAATTCGAACGAAATCGGACACGAAAAATAAGTGCCGATACTCCCCGCACGGGTGATCTCCACGCCGTCGATGGTTTCGGTGCAGCCTTTGCCCTTTTCCTGACAGACAAGCACCTTCACTTCGGCGTCGGGGTATTTCGAAAAGATCTCCGCACGCTGGCGGATGAGGGTTTCAATACCGCCGATGTGGGGATGATAGAATTTATTAACCTCTAAAATTCGCAGTTTTTCAGCCATCGGCATTCTCCTTCAGCGAAGGGCAAAGCTCCGCATACACATCATAAAGCAGCCGTGCGCTGCGCTCCCAGGAGAACAGCTTTGCACGTTCCAGCCCTTCCGCACGAAGTCTTGCACGCAGATCCGCATCTGTAAACAGACGTTCCAGCCCCGCTGCGAGGGAATCGGTGCTGTCGGGCTTGACGATAACGGCACTGTCCCCCGTGACCTCCGGGAGAGATGCCGCATCGGAAACGAGTACGGGCGTACCGCAAGCCATCGCCTCAAGCGGCGGCATGCCGAAGCCCTCATAGATGGAGGGGAAGGTAAACGCCAGTGCGCCCGACATAAGCGCACACAGATCGGCGCTGTCGATGTACTGGGTGAAGATCACGTTATTTTCCAGACCAAGATTCTGCGCCTTGGCAAAAATGCCGTCATACAGCCATCCCTTGCCGCCGGCAAGGACGAGCCGGGCAGGCTGCGCATGGCGCTTTGCAAACTGTGCATAGGCATCGATCAGCCGTTCGAGATTCTTTCTCGGCTCAAGTGTGCCGAGGTACAGGAAATACGAATCGGAAAGTCCGTATTTCTGCTGCACGGCTGCGATTTTCTGTGCATCGGTCTCGGGGTGGAATTTTTCCAGATCCACACCGCAGGGAACAACCCGGATTTTGTCCGAAAACTCGGGATAATATTTGATGATCTCGGATTTGGAGAACTCCGAATCCGTCACGATCCGATCCGCCCGCTTCATCGAGGTGACAAGCCCGAGGTCGAGCATATGCTTGGTTCTGCCACGGACGGTTTCGGGAAATGCACGGTACACCATGTCATGCACGGTCACAACAGTTTTTCCATGAACGAACGGAGGGACGATGTAGTTGAAAAAATGCGTGATATCGGCATCTTTTCCGAAGAACCAACGATACGGCACAGGAAGAAAGCTCGACAGCAGCCGATAGCCGTAGGGCGAACAGAGGGCATGCTTTGCGATGACATTCTCACGCAGATACGGCGCAAGATCGGCTTTTTTTGCATCAAGCTGCCGGATGGCAAAATAGTTGAGAAAAAACCGATGCTCCGGATGGAGCTTTGTCATGGCAGTAACCTGCCCGGCTTCACAATAGCCGATACCGGTCAGTCTGCCCATGAGGGGCAGTGCGTCAAATGCGATGTTCACTTGGTTTCTCCCTTCAGTTTTATCAGAAGTCCGGCAAAAAACACATCCACATCGTCCGTGCGGAAGCCGCCGAATGCCTTCTGGATGGGCTTGCGCAGCAGTGCCTGCGCTTCCTGAACAGCTTCTTCTCTCGGCATAACGCCGCTTTCCACAGCCATGATGAGCGCATTCAGGCCGTCGATGAGCACCATGACCTGCATTTTATGATAGCCTTTGAAGGCGGTACGGAGTACGGTGTTCTGTTCCATAGGCGTCCTCCCTTTAGAAAATGACTCCCGCCCACGGCGGAGCAGGAGTCCTGTCATTCATTACATCAGCTGGCTTGCCTTGATTTCCTTCTCAACGATAGCCAGATCATTCTTCACCATGCGCTCTACGAGCTCTGCGAAGGAGATCTCACGCTGCCAGCCGAGGGCAGCCTCAGCCTTTGCGGGATTGCCGAGCAGCACGTCCACCTCAGCGGGACGGAAGAACTTGGGGTTCACCTTCACGATCACCTTGCCGGTTGCCTTGTCCTTGCCGATCTCGTCAACGCCCTCGCCTTCCCAGACAACCTCGATGCCTGCGGTGCGGAATGCGATCTCGACAAATTCACGGACGGTTCTGGTTTCGTTGGTTGCGATGACATAATCATCCGGTGTCTCCTGCTGGAGCATCAGCCACATTGCCTTGACATAGTCCTTGGAATGACCCCAGTCACGCTTGGAATCCATATTGCCCAGCTCCACGCAGTCCTGCACACCGAGCTTGATGCGTGCAACGGCATTGGAGATCTTACGGGTTACAAATTCCAGACCTCTTCTCTCGGATTCATGGTTGAACAGGATACCGGAGCATGCGTACATATCATAGCTCTCTCTGTAGTTCTTGGTGATCCAGTGACCGTAGAGTTTTGCAACGCCGTACGGGCTTCTGGGATAGAACGGTGTCTTCTCTGTCTGCGGCATTTCCTGTACCAGACCGAACATCTCGGAGGTGGATGCCTGATAGAAACGGCAGGAGGGCTTCACGGTGCGGATAGCTTCGAGCATATTGGTAACGCCGATCGCATCAATATCCGCAGTACCCAGCGGTGTATCCCAGCTGGTTGCCACGAAGGACTGTGCTGCGAGGTTGTACACCTCGTCTGCCTGAGAGATCTGCATTGCCTTGATCAGGGAGATGGGGTCGGTCATGTCCGCATAGATCAGGTGCACCTTGTCCTTGAGATGTTCAATGTTGCCGTAATCCACGGTTGCCTTTCTTCTCCAGATACCGTATACTTCATAGCCCTTTTCCAGCAGCAGTTCTGCCAGATAGGAACCATCCTGTCCTGTAATGCCTGTGATAAGTGCGTGTTTCATAGTTGTTATCTCCTTTATATAATGTTAGGTACAAAATGTGCCTTTATAGTAGTTCTTCTCTCCCCTGTGCACGAAGCTCTGCCAGAACCTTCTTGATATCCTGCGTGCTGTTCTTATCGCACACAAGCACTGCATCGGGGGTATCCACAATGACCACATCCTCCAGACCGAGGACTGCCACCATGCGTGCACCGCCGCATACGGTGCAGTTTTTGCTGTCCACGCTGATGATGTCACCAGAGAGCATGTTGCCGCTGCTGTCGGTTTCATTGATGCGCTCAAGCGCCAGCCAGCTGCCCACATCGTCCCAGCCGAAATTACCGGGAATGGTATAGATATGATCCGCCTTTTCCATGATGCCGAAGTCGATGGACTCCGCAGGAAGTGTGCAGAACTTCTCCTGCAGCACTGCGTCAAACTCCGCTGTACCGTAGGCTTCTGCGATCGGCTGCAGTCCCTCGTACAGATCGGGCATGTGCTGACCGATGTTCTTCAGAATGCTGGAGGTCTTCCAGATGAACATGCCGCTGTTCCAGAGATAGCCGCCGTCGGTGAGATATTCCTTTGCCTTGGGAAGGTCGGGCTTTTCCACGAAGCGTTCCACCTCGTACACGCCGTCCCTGCCGCTGCCACGGACATATTTGATATAGCCGTAGCCCGTCTCGGGATAGGTGGGAGTAATGCCGAGGGTGACAAGATTCTCGCCCTGCTGTGCCGCCTGCGCCGCTTTGCGCAGGGTATCCACATAGATCTCCTCAGCATGGATCAGGTGATCGGAGGGCAGCACGAACATCACTGCCTCGCCGTATTTCTTCTCAATGATCGCCGCCGCAAGACCGATACAGGGTGCGGTATTTCTGGCACACGGCTCCGCAATAACGTTCTCCTGCGGAAGATCGGGAAGCTGCTGTGCGATCAGCTCAAGATATGCGGCATTTGTCACAATATAGATGTCTTCCTGCGCCACAAGGGGTGCAAGCCGCTTGACTGTCTTCTGAATCATGGTCTCGCCGTCCGCTGTCAGAGATAAAAATTGCTTGGGGCAATCCGTGCGGCTCTTCGGCCAGAAGCGCTCGCCCTTGCCGCCTGCCATAATCACTGCGGTCGTTTTCATGGTTTCTCCTCTCTGCTGTTCCTGTCCGTCGGCAGCGTGGGATGCAGCAGCTCTGCATTGCTCTTCTGAACAGGGAAAATCACGGTTTTCAGGGTCATCAGCACGATCTGAATGTCACGGAACAGGGAATAGTTCTCGATATACATCAGATCCATTTTCAATTTATCATAGGGCGTAGTGTCATACACACCCGTTACCTGCGCATAGCCCGTCAGACCTGCCTTGACATGCAGGCGGAAACGGAACTCGGGGAACTGTTTTTCATATTCCGCAGAAAGCTCCGGCCGTTCCGGACGGGGGCCAACCACGGACATATCGCCTTTGAGAATATTGATCAACTGCGGCAGCTCATCGAGCCTGCATTTACGCAGGAATCTGCCGACGGGGGTCACTCGGTCGTCGTGGTCACAGGAGACCTGCACGCCGTTTGCCTCGGCGTCGGGGCTCATGCTGCGGAATTTGTAAATGTCAAATTCCCTGCCGCCCTGCGTCAGGCGCCGCTGCTTGTAGAAAACACTGCCGCCGTCACAGAGCTTGATCGCAATGGCGCAGATCAGCATGATCGGGGCTGCCGGGATCATCACGATCAGGCAGAACAGCAGATCGAAGGCACGCTTCATGATCCGTTCCTCAAAGGTCAGACCATAATTGCGGCACAGGAGCAGCGGGGTATCGAACAGACGGATATCATCCGCACCACGCAGGATGATATCCGAGATCTTCGGTGCAATATAGGCACGGATCTGGCGGTCAAAGCAGAATTTCACCAGATCATTGCGCAGCTGCGCCGGAAGATCACAGATGATCACGCCATCATAATCAGTAATTTTCTTCGTAATGGCTTCATAATCCGCTCCGGCACTGATGGATTCGCAGATCATGTACTTATCCACACGGTAGCTCATTTTCATGACGAGTGCCGCCGCCGAGGGACTGCCATAAACGATCACAAGCCGCCTTGGGGGATAGAGCATAAAATAAAGCTTGCCCGACAAGAATGTCCAGCACAGCAGGATCACAAGCTCAACGCATGTGAGATTCACGATCGGCATAATTTTCGCAAAATGCCGGGCGATCAGACTGATCTGCAGATAAGCAATGGCATTTGTGCCCAGTATGGACAGGATCTGTGAAAATAATACATCCGTCCGCCGCAGATAGCCAATTTTAAATCCGCCGTACACCTTGAAGAACAGAAACAGTACCGCCGCATAAATGGCAATCACCACCCAGTTGCCTCGCCGGTAAAAGGGCAGGATGATCTCATCGGAGTATTCGTTGTACCAGATATTCGCAAACTGCAGTGTCAGGATCGCCAGCAGGAGTACTGCGGAAAAGAATGACACGGTGCGTTTGTAATGTTCCCTGTGGTGCACGCCGGAATGTTTCATCCGTTTACGCACAAATTCTCGTCCTCTCTTTTGGGGTTCTTCCGTACGCCGCAGCGCACGGATACGAATGGGGTTCATCCCTGTTTTTCTCTATATTGGATTGAACTTCCGTATCTTTTATTATAACAAACCGCCTGCGCACTGTCAATAGATTACACAGGATTTTCAAAATTATTTGTCACTTTGATACAATTCTTTTTCCCTGTTTTTTCCCTTACATGGTCGAATGCCATGATTTCTCTTTCATTGCCCGCCGTACCTGCCAATGGACGGCAAAACAGGGCGGATCTGGGCAAACGGGAGGCAATGCGGAAGCTTTTCGGGAAAATTTGCCGAAAATCGTGAAAAACAGTTGCAGAATGCGAAAAAATATGGTATAATAAATGGAATAATGGTCGGGCTGCCGGATGTCTGCCCGAAAAACAGATAACGAAGGTGAAAAAATGTCAAACACAACAGAAAAAAGAAGAAACCTTGGCATTGACATACTTTGCTGTCTCGGCGTGATGATGCTGCTGGGACTGAGCTTTTTCAAGGTCATCGGCTATGCCGAAGCACCTGTCAATTCCTACATGGACGCACTGCCGCTTGCGGCACGCTGGTTCTGCCTGTCCGGTGCGATGCTGCTGGCAACCTGCACGGGCTATGTCATGAGCGGACGTAAATTCTCCGCGTCCTACTTCAAGATCTTCATCCGCCTGATCTATGTTTACCTGATCTGCGGCGCATTGACGACGGTGATCCGTTATTTTGTACTCCATGAGGCAATGGATGTACACACGATCGTGCAGTCCTTCTTTGATTTTTCCACCTCGGAAACCGCAAAATTTGCAGGCATGTATTTCGCACTGCTGCTGGCGGCGCCCTTCCTCAATGCGGCATTCCATGGTCTCCAGAACCGCCGTGCAAGACAGGCGTTCCTGGTCGTTGCTGCAATGTTCAGCACACTCCAGCCCATGCTCATGTTCGATGGCATCTATCTGATCCCGGATTGGTGCAAGGGGCTGTTCCCCGTCGCTGCCTATATCGGCGGCGCATATATCAAGCGCTACAGCAAGCGCCGCGATATCATCAGCCTGATCATCTTCCTGCTCTCGCTGTGCATCGCACAAACTGTTGTGGTACTGAGCGTCAGCATGACAAAGGGTGTAATGTACTGCCCGTGGCTCGACAGCATGGCAAGTCTGCCCTGTCTGTGCATCGCCATGAGCCTCGTGGGCATCTTCCGCAGCAAGCATAACGGTACCGGCTCCGGTCACCGTTTCTTCGGCGGCGCTGCCGGCGGTGCACTTTCTGCGCTGCTGCTGGGCGATCCGCTGCTGCGCTGTCTGCTGCCCGCACTGCAGGAGCGTTTCCCGTCGCTTGCCTCCCGTCTGTGGGCTGGTCTTGTGGTCGTTCCGGTACTCTTCATTCTGGGTGCTGCGATCGGTCTGATCCTCCAGGCACCGCTGCTCCTGATCCGCAACGCTATCCGCAATCACGGAATCGAAGAACCGGAAGAGACAGAAACGGACGAAGAGACGGATGAAATTCCGGAAGAAGCAGCTGAAGAAGAAACCGAAGCTGAACCGGATGAGGATGATGCAGCCGAAGAGACGGATGAAGAGCCGGAAGAGGAACCGGAGTTTGACGAGGAAGCTGCTGCTGAAGCGTATGAAGAGGATTCCATTGACGAAGAAGAATATGAAGAGGAACAGGTAATGCAGACGGTTTCGATACCCGGACGCACCTACAGCCAGCCGGTGCCGCAGGCAAGCGCAAACAGTTCCCGTCATACCATCACGGTACCGGTGACGCAGCCGGAAATGCAGGTGCGTCTGACGCAGCCTCCGGCAGAAAAGCCGATCGGTGTGCACGAGGTCAAGATGCCCGAGCAGCGTCCGCAGCCGAAGCCCGTACAGCCGAGAAGCTACACACTCGACGATATCCTGAGCGAGCAGGGCATTGCGGTCAAGCACATGCCCGAATCTGTGGATGATCTGATCGCTGAGCTGACAAAGTAATCTAACGCAGTGTTCTGTCCTGCTTCGGGCGGAACACTGTTTTTTGAAAGGAAAATCCATATGAAACTGTTATTTATCGGAGATGTGGTCGGCGATGTCGGCTGCAGATTCCTGCAAAAGAAGCTTCCCGCCCTGCGCCGTGAGCTGGGTGCGGATGTAACGGTGGTCAACGGCGAAAACTCCGCTGACGGCAACGGGATCACGGCATTTTCCGCTGACCAGCTCTTCCGCAGCGGCGCTGACCTGATCACAACGGGCAACCATGCGTTCCAGCGCAGGGACAACCTGCATCTCTATGACAACGAGTGCATCCTGCGTCCTGCGAACTATTCCGACGCATGCCCGGGCAGGGGCGTCGGCATACTGGATATGGGCGCATGCCGGGTAGCGGTGGTAAATCTCTCGGGCGTGCTGTTCCTCGAAAGCCTTGATAACCCGTTCACGGTGATCGACGCTTTGCTTGAGGAGATCGACACGCCGAATATCATTGTGGACTTCCATGCGGAAGCGACCTCGGAAAAGAAGGCGCTGGGACATTATCTTGCCGGACGTGTCACTGCGGTGCTCGGTACGCACACGCATGTGCAGACGGCGGACGCCTGCATTCTGAAGGAACACACCGGCTACATCACGGACGTCGGCATGACTGGCGTGGAGGATTCGGTGCTTGGTGTAAAGAAGGAAATCGCCATTGATCGTCTGCGTCTGCACACGCCGATCCGTTTTGAGGAGGCGCAGGGTGCCTGCTTTTTGAACAGCGTACTGATCGAATTCGAAAAATCCTGTGGTATTTGTACGAAAATTGAGCCTGTGATTGTGAGATAATTCACAAAATTATTGCGTAGCTATTGCAATTTCATCAAAAATGTAGTATAATAAACAAAACCATAAAACATGTGCCTTACAGAAAAAAACCAATCTAAAAACACAACACTTTAGGAGGTTCTTATGGAAATTTTGAAGGTATCATCCCGTTCATCCCCCAATTCTGTAGCAGGCGCTGTCGCAGGCGTCATTCGTGAAAACAAGAGCGTCGAGATCCAGGCGGTTGGTGCCGGTGCTGCAAACCAGGCAATCAAGTCCGTGGCAATTGCAAGAGGTTATCTTGCGCCCATTGGCATTGATCTGATCTGCATTCCTGCATTTACCAGCATTCAGATCGACGGTGAGGATCGCACAGCAATCAAGCTCATCTGTGAACCCCGCTGATGATCACTGCAAAGGCACAACATAGCACAGGTCATAACGTACATAAAAAGAGCGATGCTGCGGCATCGCTCTTTGTTGTCCTATACAGAAGATCCCCGGCAAAAGCCGGGGATCTGTTGTTATGCCTTCTTTGCGTAATCGCTGATTGTCTTGATGCCACGTTTCTCGTTCCACCATACCCAGAGTGTGGGTGCGATGCACTGAGAAGAGAAGGTACCGGCAATCAGACCGAATGCCATCGGTACGGAGAAGCTCATGATATCATCTACCTTGCATACATATGCCACGATGCTGATGATGATCATGGTGGACAGTGTGGTGATCGAAGTGCGCAGAGAACGACGCAGGGTCTGGGATGCACTTGTATTGACCAGCTCTGCAATGCTGCTCTTCTTCGGCATGATTGCCTGATTCTCACGGATTCTGTCATATACAACGATGGTGTTGTTGATGGAGTAACCGAAGATGGTCAGGAGTACTGCCATGAAGTTTGCATTGATCTCGAAACCACAGAGGACGAATGCACCGTAGGTCACGATGATATCGTGCAGCAGTGCAATAATCGTGAATACACCTGCGGACCAACCGCTGATCTTCTTGAAACGGAATGCAATGTAAATGATCAGCAGGAGCGCTGCAAAGATAACTGCCACAACGCACTTGCCGAAGAACTCACGGCCGGAGGACGGGCTGACATCGTTGCTGTCGAGCATCTCCACATTTGCATCTGGGTAGGTCTTCTGAACACATGCGAGCATTTCTTCCTGCAGATCCTGGGTCAGGCCCTCGCTGTAGCTGAAGGAAATGGTCAGTGTATTGGTGTCCGCATCGAAGCTTTCACCGGTCTGGATGGTAACAGGAGAATTCAGGATATCTTCGATCTCTGCCTTGCAGGCAGTCTCGTCAATGTCGCCATTGTAGGAGTAGGATACGATGGTACCGCCCTTGAAGTCGATCGCAACTTCCACACCGAGGAAGCTGGTGCAGAGTGCCAGTGCAACCAGTGCGCCTGCGATGGAGAAGTAAACCTTCTTCATGCCGCTGAAGTTGTACTGTCTTGCTTCCTTGAACTTATCCTTATTGTAGCCGTAGAGAGTGGGCTTCTGGAATGCCTTGAATTTTGCAAGGGACATGGTCATCAGTCTTGCAGCGCCCACGCCCATAACGAAGTTCAGAATAACGCCGACGAGCAGTGTGAAGCCGAAGGAGTAGACAAAGCCCTCTGTGGTTGCACCGAAGAAATAGAAGATGGTGCTGTCAAGGAACTTGGTGATGGGGTTGGTGTTCGTACCGAACGCCCCCATCAGGATCACTGCAACGATCGCCAGTGTCAGGTTACCGTCGAGGATCGCAGAGAACGCATTCTTATAACCAGCCTTGAGCGCAGCCTCCACGGATCTGCCCTTGGCAAGCTCCTCACGGATACGCTCTGCGGTGATGATGTTACAGTCAACGCCCATACCAACGGACAGGATGATACCTGCAATACCGGGGATGGTCAGTGTCGAGCTGGGCTGGAAGCCGAACCAACCGGATACTGCTGCCAGCATACCTGCTACCTGACCGATCAGACCGATCACGGCAACAACGCCGGGGATACGGTACAGAATGATCATGTAAACGCAGATGAATACCAGGGCAATAATACCGCTGAGAACCATTGCATAGAGTGCACCTGCGCCCAGTGTCGGGGACAGGGTCTTGGTGCTGGTTGTCTTCAGGGAGAAGGGCAGTGCACCGGAGTTGATCTGGTCAGCCAATGCCTTGGAGGACTCGGCGTCAAAGTTGCCGGTGATCTGTGCCACACCCTCAGAGATAGTCTCGCTGACAGTTGCGCTGGAAACGCACACATCATCCATCCAGATGGAGATATAGCCGCCGTTTGCGGACTGCTGTGCGGTTGCGGTTGCAAATGCTTTTGCACCGGCATCATCCAGCTCCAGGTGTACGAACCATTTTTCATAGAACGCGCCCTGCGCATTTTCCACGTTTTCACCAGTCAGGATGACTTCGCCGTCCGGTTCCGTACCATAACGGAACGTCAGCTCTGCCATCTGTCCAAGCTCGTCCACAGCTGCGGTCGGATCGAAATCCTCCTCGCCGGACTGCCACGGGAAACGCACGATGATGCGGCTGTTGTTGTAATCCACATAGGTTTCGCTGTCATTGATACCCAGAGAAAGCAGTCGCATGTTGATGACCTGCAGGGCAGCGTCCATCTGTTCAGTGGTCGCTTCCATGTCATCCTCGGGCTCAAATGTCACGTCCACACCGCCCTGGATGTCGATACCCAGTCGGATATCCTCCAGACTGTGGACATAGGTTGTCTTAATGTCGCCATAATATGTTGAAATTCCGAAAAGCGTGGAGTATGTAAACGCCAGAATCACGAAAAAGACAACAAAAAAGACGGGTTTTCCGGTTTTTTTCTTCACAATCTAACCTCCTGTCGGCTTGGTTTCCGCATAGCGGGAAATACTGCCGAAATTTTCTCGTGAACATTTCACGACAATTACTATTATTATAGTACAATTTCGCCATAAAGTCAATAGCTTATGTGAAAATTACATGAAAATTTGCTGCCGGCAAAACGCATCAGGGGATCCGGAACAGGCGTTTTCCGTTTTCGCAGCAGGTGTCGATCAGCGTCTGCGTGTCCAATCCCTTGACCTCGGCAGCTTTTTCCGCTGTGTAGGCGATCATCGCACTGTCGCAGCGCTTGCCCCGGAACGGAACGGGCGCCATATAGGGGCAGTCGGTTTCGAGCAGGAAACGGTCAGCGGGCAGCATCTCCAGCACCTCCAGCGCTTTGCGTGCATTCTTGAAGGTCAGAACACCCGTCAGGCTGATGTGCATACCGAGAGAAAGCAGCTCCCTGGCGGTTTCTGCCGAACCGCTGTAGCAATGCATGACGCCGTTCGGCCGGTATTCCCGCAGGATCTCCATCGCATCCCCCATTGCCTCACGGATATGGAGGATGACGGGCAGCTCCAGTTCTCTTGCAAGTTCCAGCTGGGCGATGAACACCGCCTTCTGGCAGTCGGCATCGTAGCCCTCATAGTGGTAATCGAGTCCGATCTCCCCGATGGCACGGATCTTCGGCTCTGTTTTGGCAAGCGTACGGATCCGGTCGAGCCAGTCGTCCGGCAGATCGTCGATACAGCCGGGGTGCACGCCGGCGGAGGCGTAAATATAATCATACTGATTGGCAAGCGCTGCACACTGCACAGAATCCTGCACATCGCAGCCGGCAAGCATCACATAGCGCACGCCCTGCGCAGGAAGCTGCTGCAGCACCTCCGCTCTGTCCGCATCAAAGGCATGGTCGGCATAGTGTGCATGCGTGTCGAAAATATTGGTATACAAGGTCAGTCCTCCGTTTTGGGTGTGGTTTCTTCGGGTTCCTCGAAGAATTCGGAAATGCTGTTGTAGAAATTGCTGTCGAGGATGAAGACATCGCTTTCCTTTTCCGTCACGCCGGACGCAATGCGGAATACGGCGATGCTGGTGCCGTAATTATACATATACTTGAGGGCGTCCTTGTGCTCGTTGTAGTCAATGGCGGAAATATCGGTCTCCATCATATTGATGAGCGTCTTGAAATTCTGATCCATGGAGGCAACAATGCGCTCGTAGGAGGTCTGGTTGAGCATTTCGCAGATCAGATCTGCGGTCACGGCGCTGCGCTGCAGCTCGCCCTGCTCGAACATCGGGTAGGTGATGAGCTTTTCCATCTGGGACGGACCGAGGTACTGCGGCTCGGCGCTGTCGGTGAAGCCGACGGTACCGGCAGGGACCTGGTAGTACGCACAGGCGAAGATATTGCAGATCTTCTGGAAGGCTGCCGAATCGAGGATGATGTAGCGATCGGGGTCGATCTGTGTTTCGTGGATGATCGCCTGCTCTGCCTGCTGCACGCCGCCGTTTTCATAGAACCCTGCGAGAGTATCCTGTCTGCCGTTGACGAGGGAGAGCATATTGGAAGGCAGCGAAACGAACATGATCTCCTTTTCCGACGGGCGCACTCTTGCGATCAGGAAGGTATACGGCTTGGAATCCGCCGGTTCATCCAGAATAAAGAGCAGCGTCATATTATCCTCTGCGGTGGGCTTGGTCACATTGCTGTGCATCTGTCTGACCGCATCGTCATCGCCGTCGATCTTATCGAACAGGAAGATCGCAATACCGCCGATGCCGACGATCGCCAGCAGAAATGCCAGCAGAAACGGAATCGCCACATGTCCCTTTTTCTTCTTTTTCTTTTCCATAATTTCCTCCTTGTCAGACAGATACCGCAGCGGACGCATGTGCCGGCTGCAGCTTTTTGAAAGTTTACGGTTTGTACTTGCAATTTTTCGCATTAGGTGCTATAATAGTATAGGCGTCTTTTCGTTTTTTGCATCGTGATTTGCCGAAGCTTGTCAGAAGCCGCTGCGCTGGGTCACCCATGTTTGCGGTGTCAGCGTCCGGTATGCCGGAAGATCGGGGTTCTGCCCCACATAGATCCGGCAGTAAGCAAGCCCCTTCCGGGCGGCGTAATTGAACGTCTGCAGAGAACCCGAGCGTCCGTTGCCGCAAACCGCAATTACCGCTGCGGCACGATCCACCATATAGTAATTCCGTTTCTGGAACACTGTATAGGAGCGGTAGCTGCCCGGCAGCACGATCAGTCCGTCCGCTTCCCGGAGCATGAACTCCAAACGGGGCAGGCTGTAGCCACGGACATAAAAGAATTCATGGTAATCCTCACAGGGCTGCACACCAATGACACGGATCCCGGGGTGTTTCCGGCGAAGCGTGAAAAGATATTCCGCTGCCAGATAATCCACACCATCCGCAAGTCCGGTCAGAAAATGGGTATATCCCTGTAAAATCGCAATATCTATATAATAGTGCAGGGTTTCGGTCAGGATCCGCAGGATGTCTCCTGTCGGCAGTTTTTCGGGACGATGCCCCGTAAAACAAAGGATCCGGCTTTTCGGAACGCCTTGCAGGAGCGGATGCTCCTCTGTCCGTTTCATGGGCACACCCCCTTTTTGATTCCTCAAACAAATTTATTATAGCACACCCTTGTGCAAACATCAAGTAAAATCAGGGGTTTTTACTGAATTATTACATTTCTGTTCCCGTTTCGAAACCAATTCGACATTTTTTCTGAAGAAAGGAAGAAGATCATGCAGTATCGTCAGCGTGCATGGGCGGAGATCTCGCTCGACGCACTCTCGCACAATGTGGACGCCATCCGGCGGACGCTTGCGGACAGCACACAGCTCTGCGCCGTTGTCAAGGCGGATGCCTACGGACATGGGGAAGAGTTCGTCTGTCGGAAGCTCTATGCATCCGGCGTACAGTTCTTCGCTGTTTCCAGCTTTGAGGAAGCGGTGCGTGTACGCAAATGGTGCCCCGATGCAGAGATCCTGATCCTTGGCTACACCTCTCCGGAATGTGCGCCCATGCTGGCGGAGCAGAACATTCTGCAGGCGGTGGTTTCGGGCGAATACGCAAGAATGCTTTCGGATTTTGCATCCCCCGGCAGACCCGTCCGGTGCCACATCAAACTGGATACGGGCATGGGCAGAATCGGCGTGCCGGCAGCGCAGGCAGCACAATGCCTGACGGAGCTGGAAGGGATCCTTTCCCGACCGGGACTGCAGGTCGAGGGCTTGTTCACGCATTTCGCTGTGGCGGACGAGGACGACGCTGACAACATCGCTTACACCAACGCACAGGAAACGGCGCTTTTTGCCGTGGATGCGGCGCTGCGGGAAAAGGGGATCGCACTGCCCCATGTGCATTGTATGAACAGTGCGGCGATCTGCTACCGCAACCAGCCGCAAAGCACACTGGCAAGAGCCGGCATTATCATGTACGGGCTGAAACCGAATGCGGCGCTCCCGATGCCGCTGGATCTGCAGCCGGTGCTCTCCCTGCGTTCGAGAATCAGCCACATCAAGGTGGCGCAAGCCGGAACATGCATCAGCTACGGCAGAACCTATATTACCGAAAAACCGCAGAAAATCGCAACTGTCACCATCGGCTATGCCGACGGCTACAGCAGACTCCTCTCCGGCAAGGGCGAGGTTCTGGTCTGCGGCGTGCGCTGCCCGATCGTGGGGCGCATCTGCATGGATCAGATGATGATCGACATCGGGAATGTGCCCGATGTACAGATCGGTACGATGGTCACCCTCATCGGCAGTGACGGCGGCGACTGCATCACAGCGGACGATGTGGCGGGCGTTTACGGCACCATCGGCTATGAGGTCGTCTGCGGCATTTCCAAACGAGTTCCCAGAATCTTCATGGACGACGGCAAGGTCATTCATGAGGACAGCTTAGTATAAACCAATCAACATAGAATGGATCGATATGATGATGAATACCTATTTTCTTGGCATTGACGTGGGTTCAACCACCGTCAAAACGGTTGTCTGCGACGAGCAGGGAACCATCCTTCATTCCGCCTACCAGCGGCATTTCTCGAAGGTAAAGGAAACGGTTGCCGGACAGCTGGAAAGCATTCTGGCAAAATTTCCGCAGGCACAGCTCTGCGCTGCCATGACCGGCTCAGCAGGTCTGGGTCTTGCCAATTCTGCTGAAATTCCCTTCGTGCAGGAAGTGCATGCGGCATTTCTGGCGGTCAAGACCTGCTATCCGGATGCGGATACGGTCATTGAGCTGGGCGGCGAGGATGCAAAGATCATTTTCCTGACGGGCGGCGTGGAGCAGCGCATGAACGGCTCCTGTGCCGGCGGCACGGGCGCATTCATCGACCAGATGGCGACGCTGCTGGGCATCACGGTTGACGAGCTGGACAAGGCGTCGCTGCAGGCAAAGCGTACCTACCCGATCGCATCACGCTGCGGCGTGTTCGCAAAATCCGATATCCAGCCCCTCCTCAATCAGGGCGCAGCCCGTGAGGATGTGGCGGCAAGTATTTTCCGTGCCGTGGTGGATCAGACTGTGGCGGGACTTGCACAGGGCAGAGAGATCAAGGGCAATGTCCTGTTCCTCGGCGGCCCGCTGTCCTTCCAGCAGGGTCTGCGCAAGGCATTTGTGGAAACACTAGGGCTGACTGATGAGCATGCCATTTTCCCCGAACAGGCGCCGGTATTCGTAGCGCTCGGTTCGGCGCTCTATGCAAGAGAAAGCAAGCTTTCTGCGAAAACTGCGCAGGAACTGTTACATAAAGTGCAGCATGCAAACGCTGCCTCCGAGGTGATCACGGGCGACTGCCTGTTCCAGTCACAGGAGGAGTATGCACAATTCGTGGAACGCCACAAGCGCCACGACCTGAAATATGCCGATCTGCGTACCTATGAGGGTGACGCCTATCTCGGTATCGACTCGGGTTCGACCACGACAAAGCTCGTGCTCATCACCGAGGACGGCAGACTGCTCTACAGCCACTACGCCTCCAATGAGGGGCAGCCGCTTGACCGTATTGCGGCAAAGCTCAAGCAGATCTACCACGACAAGCACCCGAATCTGCACATCCGCAGCAGTGCCGTCACAGGCTACGGCGAGGATCTCATCCGTGCCGGACTTTCCGTGGATCACGGCATTGTTGAAACGGTGGCGCATTTCAAGGCGGCGTCATTCTTCTGTCCGGATGTGGATTTCATCATCGACATCGGCGGTCAGGATATCAAGTGCTTCAAGATCAAGAACGGCGCTATCGACAGCATCATGCTCAACGAAGCATGCTCGTCCGGCTGCGGCTCGTTCATTCAGACCTTTGCCATGGCACTGGGCTATGACATCGGGGAATTCTCCCAGATGGGTCTGTTCGCAAAGCACCCCGTCGAGCTTGGCTCACGCTGCACGGTATTCATGAACAGCAGCGTCAAGCAGGCACAGAAGGACGGCGCAACGGTGGAAGATATCTCCGCAGGTCTCTCCTCCTCCATCATCAAGAATGCGATCTACAAGGTCATCCGTGCCAAGAGTGTGGATGAGCTTGGCAAGAATATCGTCGTACAGGGCGGTACGTTCCTCAACGACGCTGTACTGCGCTGCTTTGAGCGTGAGATCGGCAGACGGGTCATCCGCCCTGCCATTTCCGGACTCATGGGCGCATTCGGTGCGGCACTCTATGCAAAGGAACAGGCGCAGGATGCGCCCAGTTTGCTCATTTCTCCGCAGGCACTCCAGAATTTCTCCTATACCTCGAAGGATGTCCGCTGCGGCGGCTGCACAGCAAACTGCAGCCTGAATGTCATCCGCTTCTCCGACGGCGGCAAGTTCATTTCCGGCAACCGCTGCGAAAAGGGCGCCGGCATCAAGCGGGAAACGGAAGTTCCGGATCTGTACAGCTATAAATACGAAAGTCTCCTGCAGCTTGTGCAGACGCAGCCGAAGCACCCCCGTGCGGTTGTCGGTCTGCCGATGGTGCTCAATTTCTACGAATTGCTGCCGTTCTGGCATACATTTTTCACAAGTCTCGGGTTCCGTGTGGAAATCTCGGGCGAAAGCGACCGCAAGGTCTATTTCAAGGGACAGCACACCATCCCCTCGGATACGGTCTGCTATCCTGCCAAGATCGCTCACGGGCATATCGAAACCCTGCTCGAAAAGCAGGTGGATTTCATTTTCTGGCCGTGTATGAGCTATAATGTTGCTGAATCCGATACGGACAATCACTTCAACTGTCCCGTTGTGGCGTACTATCCTGAACTGATGAAGGCAAACCACAGCGGTCTGCATGCGGAAAATTTCTGCTATCCGTACATGGATATGAACCGCCCGAAGAATATGCGCAATGTCCTGCAGAAAATGCTTGCCAAGTACAATGTGGGCGGTCAGGTCAGTGCTGCACTGGATGCGGCATACAAGGCGCAGGAGGCATTCCGCCGTTCCATCGCTGACAAGGCTGCCGAAGTGATCGCACAGGCAAGAGCGGAAGGCCGGAAGATCATCGTTCTTGCGGGCAGACCCTATCATCTGGATAAAGAGATCAACCACGGTATCCACAAGCTGATCACCAGCCTTGGGCTTGCCGTTGTCACGGAAGAAAGCGTTGCAGCGCTCGGCAGCATGCCGAAGCTCGGCGTGCTCAACCAGTGGACTTATCACAGCCGTCTGTACCGTGCGGCACAGTATGTGACCACACAGCCCGACATGCAGCTGGTACAGCTGGTGTCCTTCGGCTGCGGCATTGACGCCATCACCACGGACGAGGTTCGAACCATCCTCGAGAGCAAGGGCAAGCTGTACACACAGCTGAAGATCGACGAGATCAACAATCTCGGCGCTGCCAAGATCCGGCTGCGCAGTCTGCTGGCGGCAATGAAATAATGCATTTCCCCTGCGGGGGCATCGGATCCCCGAAGAAAGGAGTCACCCCATGGCAGATCATGTCATTTTTACAAAGGAAATGAAGGACACCCATACGATTCTGGTGCCGAATATGCTCCCGATCCATTTCAAACTGCTCATCGGCATTTTTGAGTCCTATGGCTATCACTGCGTCCTGCTTGAGAGCGAATCCCGCACCGTTGTGGATGAGGGGCTGAAAAATGTGCACAATGATACCTGCTATCCGGCACTGCTGGTCATCGGGCAGTTCATGGAGGCACTCAAAAGCGGAAAATACGACCCGAACAAGACCGCTCTGATGATCACCCAGACGGGCGGCGGCTGCCGTGCATCAAATTATATTCATCTGCTGCGCAAATGCGTTGCCGAGACCTATCCGCAGGTTCCGGTCATTTCCCTGAATTTCTCGGGTCTGGAAAAGGAAAGCGGCTTCCAGATGACAGCGCCCATCACGCTTAAGTGCATGTACGGTGTACTGTACGGTGATCTGCTGATGACGATTTACAACCAGTGCCGTGCCTATGAGCTGATCCGGGGAAGCGCGGAAAAATGCCTGCAGAAGTGGCAGAAGAAGCTCGACAAGCTCTTCAAGGCAAACAAATATACGAATACCAAGAAGATTTACCGGGAGATCCTCGAGGATTTTGCAAAGATCGAGCGTTCCTCCGTACCGAAGATCAAGGTGGGCATCGTGGGCGAGATCTATGTCAAGTATTCCCCCCTTGCCAACAACCATCTGGAGGATTTCCTCATTTCCGAGGGCTGCGAACCGGTGGTACCGCTGCTGCTGGAATTCATCATGTACTGGGCGGTCAACAAAATCAACGATGCACAGCTCTACGATGCCAAAACCAAGGCAACGCCCGTATTCAAGGGTGCGTACAAGCTTTTGTGCCGCATGCAGCGTGAGATGATCCATGCCATTGAGAAGCACGGCGTATTTGATGCGCCGCATGATTTCGAGCACATGCGCCAAAGCTCCCAGCGCTACATCGGGCAGGGGGTAAGCATGGGCGAGGGCTGGCTGATCCCGGCAGAAATGGGAGCACTGGCAGAGAGCGGCACGGAGAATATCATCTGTGCACAGCCATTCGGCTGCCTGCCGAATCATATCGTTGCCAAGGGCATGAGCCGTGCAGTTAAGGAAGCGTATCCGAATGCAAACATCATTGCGATCGACTATGACCCGGGTGCAACGAGAGTCAATCAGGAAAACCGTATCAAGCTGATGCTTGCCAATGCAAAGGCTGCCGGAGGGATCAAAAAATGACCGTCAAAGAACTGGAATCGCTGATTCAGGAGCAGCATATTTCCATCCTGAGCTTTGATATTTTCGACACGCTCATCAAGCGTCCGTTTGAAAAACCGACGGATGTGTTTGCCTATATGGCAAACTCCCTGCCGCTGGTGCCGAAGAATTTTCCGCAGTGCCGTGTGGAGGCGGAGCGTCTGGCACGCCGCAGTGCGCCGGGCGGGGAATGCAATATGTCCGAGATCTATGCCGAGCTGGAAAAAATGGACGGCTATGACACATCCCTGTGCAAGACGCTGTGTTCCATGGAAAAGGAAACGGAGCTGCGTATCTGCGAACCGAGGCCCGAAGGAGCGGAGCTGCTGCTGGCTGCGAAAAAGCTCGATGTGCGGGTAATCCTCATCAGCGATATGTATCTGTCGAGACTGCGCATCAGCCGTATGCTGTGCAAATGCGGTCTGAAGAATTTTGCCGAGCTGTACATTTCCTCGGAGCATCGCCAGAACAAGGCGAACGGCGATCTCTTTCGTTATGTGAGAAAGTGCGAAGAACTGCCGTTTTCGTCATTCCTGCACATTGGTGACAACCCGATTTCGGATGTCATCATCCCCCGGAATCTGGGGATGCATGCGCTCTATCTGCCGAAGGACGGCGCATCGGCGCTGCCTGCTGAAACGGGGATCGACCGGTTTTTCCCCTATGGTACAAGACGGCGGAAGCTGGCGGCTGGGGTGCTGCATTTTGTAAAACGCAAATAAACAAAAAAAGCCCGACGAATTCTCGTCGGGCTTTCTCTTATTCTTCATCGGACTGAACGGATCCGTTCACATCTTCTTCGATCTGTTCCATCAGGCTGACGTAAATCTTGTCCTCCTCGGCAAGCGCCTTTTCTTCTTCCGCTTCGGCAATCTGCTTCTGTTCCTCGGAACTGAGCTGATTATTGCGGATCACACGCACCAGGAAGAACACCACTGCCGCCAGCACCAGTACTCCTGCTACGATCAGGATGATCGTCACCGTGGAAAGTCCTGCGCCGCCACGGAGCTTGAAACCTTCGATCTCCACCGGAAGCGGCGTATCATTTTCGTCCACCTCCGTGCCGTCAGTGTAGCCGAAGGCATATTCACCCACGGTGCTGCAATTCTTGGGCAGTGTTACCTCCAGCAGCTTCGGGCAAGCATAGAATGCGTAATTGCCCACCACCGTCAGGCTCTGGGGAAGTGACACAGCGGTCAGTGTGGAACAATCCGCAAAGGCATTGTCCTGAATGCGCTGCAGTCCCTCGGGCAGGTCAATCGTTTTCAGTCCCTCGCAGTACTCAAACGCACCGGCACCGATCTGCAGAAGCGTGGAGGGGAACTGCACCTCCTCAAGGTTCACAGCAGAGAAAAATGCCGCATCATGGATATTGGTCACGCCCTCGGGAATGGTGAAGGATGCATCCTGCTTTCCCGGAGGATACGCATAAAGGATCTGCTCCTCGGTATTGTACAGCACGCCGTCCTTGGCGATATAGGAAGTATTGCCCTCCTCCACCGCATAGGATGTAAGGTTGATACAGCCGAGAAACGGCATCATCCCGATATTATCCATCGTCTTGGGGACGGTGAATTCTGTAATATTCACACAACCGTAATAGGCTGCGGTGCCAAGCGTGGTCACGGATTCCGGCAGTGCCGCCTCGTCGATCGCATAGCAGAAACCGAACGCATAATCCCCGAGGGTAGTCAGCGTTTCGGGCAGCGCCGGTGTGGGCAGCAGGCTGCAGCCGTAGAAGGACGCTGTACCGATGGTCTGGAGCTTTTCGGGGAAATCCACATTCTGCAGTGCACTGCAGTTATAGAACATGCCGTCGGGAATGGACATCAGGTAATCGGGCAGCACCGCTGTTTCCAGCGAAGTGCAGCCGTAAAACGCATAGGGTTCGATTTCCGTTGCAGCATCCGGCAGCTCGATCTTACGCAGGGAGGTGCAGTTCATGAAGGCAGCCTCACCGATATGTCCGACATTTTCACCGATGGTGACGGATTCCAGCGCTGTGCAGGCATAGAATGCGCTGTCACCGATGGATACGATCTTATAGCCGTTTGTTTGTGCCGGGATCTTGACCGCCAGTGCGGACGGATCGCAGGAATACAGCTCCACGCCGCCATCGACATACGCAAAGGTAAACATGCCGTCCTCGTAGGTATTCGGCTGGGTTTCCTCTTCCGCATTGACATGCAGCAGCGCTGTGCCGCAAAGCATCATGCCTGCAAGGCACGATGCAAGAATCTTCTTGATCAGCATCATGTTTTCTGCCCTTTCTGGTTATTGCGCCTTACGTTTTCTGATCACAACAATGATTGCAGCTGCTAGTCCGATCATCACCGCTGCCGCAGCACCGATCAGGACATAATACAGCGTATCGCCGCTGGTCGTTTTGTAGTCGATCTTATTACTGGAAGCGTAGGTATAGCCCGGTGTACCCTTCTGCACATAGAGCGTAAACCCCTCCTGCAGTCCGGTGGACTGCAGCTCCTCATTGTAGCAGTAACCCATGCAATCGGTCACGAGCGTCTCCACGGATGCCGGAACATTCAGGCTTTGCAGGGAGGTGCAGTGGAAAAACGCATAGGCACTGATCTTCTTGAGTCCCTCGGGCAGCACCACATCTTTGAGCGCCGTACAGGAATAGAAGCAGTTCTCACCGATGGCTTCGAGTGTGGACGGAAGCGTGATTTGCTCAAGTGCAACGCAGTAACAGAAGGTTGCTCCCACAAGCTCGGTCACGCCTTCGGGGATCGTCATATTCTTCAGCTTGACGCAGTAGTAGAATGCGTCCTCACCGATCGCTGTCACCTGTCCGAGATCCACGGTCTCAAGATACTGGGAACCAATGAACGCCCATCCTGCGATCGTTTTGCAGGTATCCGGAACCGTGTAGGAAGTATCGGGACGGGATTCGGGGTACTTGATGAGCGTGGTCATTGCCTTGTCAAAGAGCACACCCTCGTGATCGGTGTAATTGGGATTTGCGTCATCGACCGCAAAGGCGGTGATGCTTTCGGTGGTATCGAACGCATAATCGCCGATCTCCGTCACGCCTGCGGGGATGGTCACCTCCGTCAGTGCCGAGCATCCGCTGAATGCGCTCGCACCGATGGATGTGAGACTTTCGGGCAGTTCGATCCCTTCGAGCTTTTCGCAGGAAGAGAACGCCTCCGCACCAATGACAGTCAGTCCGTCGGGGAGCGTTACCTGTGTCAGCTGCTGGTGATTGGCAAAGCAGCCATCCGCAAGCGCAGTGACCTGATAGCCGTCGATCAGCTCCGGGATCTGCACCTGCTTTGCATTGGTATTCTTGCTGTTCACAGCAACACCGCCGTCCTCGAGCAGGACATAACCGAAAGCACCGTCCGTGCTTGTCTTATCAGATTCCGTTTCCGCCGCTGCGGGAAGTACCGCCGCTGCAGCGCCCATCAGGCATGCCGCAAGCAGTGCGGATACATATTGTTTGAAATGCATAGCATTCCCTCCGATGTCATTTTTTTCTGTGTTTGCGTTCCTGTCTTCGTGCACGCTTCTCTGCCGCAGCCTGTGCAGCGGCAAGTGCAGCCTGCTTCTGACGGTTGCGGTACACGATATAGACCGACACTGCTAAGGTCACCAGCGCCAGCACGCCGATCAGGATAATGATCGTTGCCGTTCTGGTCAGAGGTGCATAATAATCAATTTTATTGCGTCTTGCGTACGAATACGCCTTGCTACCCGACACGGTCTTGATCCTGAACCCCTCAATGACAGCATTTTCATTGGTTTCGGGGTCAACGCTGTAACCGATACCCATACTGCCAATACTGCGAACAGATGCAGGCACAGTCATTTCCTTGATTTCGACACAGCCGTAGAACGCCATTTCTCCGATCTGCTGCAGCCCATCGGGGAGTCGTGCATTTTGCAGTGAAACGCAGCCATAAAAACAGTTTTCACCGATCACTCGCAGCGTCGATGGCAGTACAATGCTTCTGAGGCTGGTGCAATATGCAAAGGTCGGTCCGATCAGCTCCTGGATTCCTTCAGAAAGCACTGCACTTTCCAGGGAAGCGGCGCAGAAGAATGCGTCTGCACCAATTGCAGTCACATTGGTCATTCCCACTTGTCTGAGATTCACGCAATCTGTAAACGACCATGGCGCAATGCTGGTACATGCATCGGGAATATGATAGTTCTCGTCGGATTTTGCCGCAGGATAGCGGATGAGCTGTGTCATAGCTTCGTCAAACAGCACGCCGTCCACTGTACAGTAGGATGGATTCTCTTCGTTCACCTGAATTTCTGTCAGTGCCGTGCAGCCCTCGAATACAAAAGAGCCGATCTGCTCGATCTGCGCCGGAATCACGACGCTTTCAAGCGATGTGCAGTTATGGAAACCATAGTCCGAGATGCTGGTCAGCGTCTCAGGAAAGGTTACATTTTTTAATGCAGTGCAATCCTTGAAGCAGTCCTCTGCAAGTGCGGAGACAGGATAGCCGTCAATCTCTGCAGGAATCTGCACATCCGTTACAGCGGTATCATTACAGGTCACTGCCGCTGTTCCGTCATCAAGGATCGTGTAGCTGAAAGTCTCCTGTGCCGCAGCCGGAATCGACAGTCCAGCCGCTGCCAGAGCTGTTGCAATCAGGCAGGCGGCATATTTCCATAATTTCATTGATCTCTCCCCATTATCTGAGTTCATAGCGTTTCTGGATTTTCTTCTGGATGATGATGATCGCAATTGTTGCTGCAATTACCAGCACCACAATGACGATGAGCACTGTCAGGAACACACTGCTCTGCGTCACACCGCCCGTACTCTTGATATCATTAACCACGCAGTATTCATGGGCAGCGGTGTCATTATCCGTATCCACGGTAAAACCGGGGAGGCGAACCGGCGTTTCCGCATTGCCGTCAAAATAATAGCCCAGCGCATAATCACCGATGTTTTTCACAGCATCATTGATCGTGATGGTGGAAAGACTCGGGCAGTTGAAAAATGCATACGCACCAATGGTATCCACACGACCGGGGATCGTAATTTCCGAAAGGGAGGTGCAGCTGTAGAAGCAGCTGTCACCGATCACATCAAGTGTGGACGGCAGGGTAACCTCTGTAAGGGCGGTACAGCTGCCGAATACGGCTTCCTTCAGCTCCGTAATGCCCTCCGGAACGGCAATGCTTTTCAGCGCTGTGCAATGGTAGAAGGCATGCAGACCGATCTCGGTGATTCCCGTCAGGTCGATGGTCTCAAGGTAGGGGTTGCCGATGAACGCCCAGTCCGAAAGCTTGGTGCAGGTATCGGGCAGCTCGAAAGTTGCCCCCTCCTTGGCAGCGGGATAATAGATCAGGTTGGTTTTTTCAATGTCAAAAAGCACGCCATCGACATCGGTATAATGGTCATTCGCATCGGACACGTCAACCGCCTGCAGGGAAGTGCAGCCTTCGAATACGAATTCTTCGATCTTTGTCACAGAAGCAGGAATGTTGATCTGCTCCAGAGCGGAGCAGCCATAGAATGCCTGCCAGTCAATACGTTCAAGCCCGTCGGGCAGACGCAGGGTCTTGAGACTTGTACAATTCTGGAACGCCCAGTCTTCGATATAGGTAATCGTGTTCGGAAGCGTTACGCTCTCAAGTTCTGTCATATCTTTGAAGCAGTCCAGCTCGATCATGGTGATGGTCCTGCCGTTGATCGCTTCGGGTACTTCTGCATGCACGATGGATTTATCGGAGCAGGTTACGGAAACTGTACCATTGCCATAGTCATTATATGTCCAGACGCCGTCGGCGGACATGCCGCTGTCAGTCATCTGTACCGAATTACCGCCGGGGAAGAGCGTCTCTGCCGAGGCGGTCAGCGGCGTCACCGCCAGCAGTGCGGCACCGCACACGGCACCGATCCTTCGCAGCAGGTTCAATCCTCGTTTCATTCCTCATCATCCTGTTCTTTGGTCTTGGGCTTTTTCACAAGCAGCACTGCCAGAACTGCTGCCAGCAGCACGATCACACCGCCGCATGCTGCCAGCACCATCACAAGCGGATTGGACTTCTTGGCAGCCGGTGTCTCTGTTCCCTCGGTTTCCTCCTGCACATCACTGCTGTCCGCCGGGGTATCATCAGCCGGGGCGTCGGCAGCGGAATCATCGGCTGCAGAATCGTCGTTCTGCACGGGAACCGTTGCTTCAGGATTTGCAACATCCATAAAGATGAAATGATTCTCGTAGTCATTTTCCTCGTCCACTTCATAGCAGTACGCCTCTGCTGCCGAACCGGGCACACCGTAGATGGTAAAGCCGCCGGTTGCGGTATAATCGGCATCATAGCCGAATGCGCAGTAGAGAATGGACTCCATGGTAGCCGGAAGCGTCACGGATTTCATTGCTGTTCCGGCGAACGCATACTGTCCTGCATAAAGCAGGGAATCGGGAATGGTCACCTCTGCAAGGGACTCGCAGGTGAAAAATGCCGCATTGCGGATATGGGTCACGCCTTCACCGAGATCCAGATCGGTCAGTGCCTTACAGAAGGCAAACGCATAATCCTGGATCTCCTGCAGGGAGTCGGGGAGTGCGATCTGTTCCAGACCAGAATAGGCAAACGCCCATTCATCAATGAATTTCACGCCTTCCGGAACGGTAACGGATTTGAGATCATCCGCAAAGCCGAATGCACCGGGCGCAATCTCGGTCACGCCGTCAGCGATCCGGTAGCTTTCGTCCGGTTTGCCGGCAGGATAGCAGATAAGATATTCGCCGTTATTGGCATAAAGCACGCCGTCCTGTGCTGTGAAATAGGGATTTCCCTCTTCCACAATGAATTCCTCGATGGAACGGCAGCCAAGGAATGCGTTCGGGCCGATCTCGGTCACGGTTGCCGGGATCACCACGCTTGTCAGGCTGTAAGTCTCATAGAAGCATGCCTCATCAATCATAGTTACAGTAATGCCGTCCACCTCGGAGGGCACAACAATTTCCCCCTGAAAGTCAGTGGGAAGGAACATATACAGGCATGCTGTCCCATCCTCCAGGATGGTGTAGCTGTACAGACCGTCCTCTGTTTTGGGGCGTTCTGTGGCGGGCTGTGTTTCTTCCACAGCGGCAGTGGTATCCTCCGTGTCCGCATAGGCAGTAAGCGGTGTGACGGAAAACAGCAGGGCTGCGGATAATAATAAAGCTTTACATTTCATACATTTTCTTCCTCTGCGGCAGATCGCCGTTCTGATTTCATAGATGATTGCGCCGTCTCCGATAAATCCCCTCCCCTCAGGGGGGAGGGGATTCCAGCTCTGCGCTTATTCTACGGTAACGGATTTTGCCAGATTTCTGGGCTTATCGACGTCAGTGCCCTTGTAAACTGCGGTATAGTACGCAATCAGCTGCAGCGGTACCACCGCAAGCATGGGCATGAGCAGGTCATCGAACTTCGGCAGACCGAACTTGTAGTCCGCCACATCCTGCTCGGGCTGATATTCCGCATCGCAAATCAGGATAACCTTAGCCCCTCTTGCCTTGACTTCCTTGATATTGCTGATGGTCTTGTCAAACAGTCTGGTCTGTGTCGCTACGGCGATCACGGGCATGTTCTCCGTGATCAGGGAGATCGTACCATGCTTCAGCTCACCTGCTGCATAGGACTCAGAATGGATGTAGGAGATCTCCTTGAGCTTCAGGGAGCCTTCCATACTCAACGCATAGTCCAGACCTCTGCCGATATACAGCAGGCTGTCTGCGGTGATCAGGGAGGAGGCAATGAACTGCGTCTGCTCCTTGGTCTCGAGGATCTTCTCGATTTCATGCGGTGTTTCCTGCAGAAGTGCAGTCAGTCTGCGGCACTCTGCTTCGTCAATGGAGCCGTTTGCCAGCGCCAGCTCAAATGCAAACAGATACATTACAGCGATCTGCACCATATAAGCCTTGGTGGATGCAACAGCAATTTCCGGACCTGCGTGCGTATAGATCAGCATATCCGCTTCTCTGGCGATGGAACTGCCCTTTGCGTTTACAATCGCAAGAGTCTTGGCGCCGAGGCTCTTTGCCAGACGCATTGCCGCAAGGCTGTCTGCGGTTTCGCCGGACTGGGAAATAATGATGACCAGGTCACCCTCGCCCACGAGCGGTTCACGATAACGGAACTCGGACGCAATATCGACATTTACCGGCACTTTTGCCAGCTTTTCGATGACATATCTGCCCACGATGCCGGCATGCATTGCCGTGCCGCATGCGACGATGTGGATCTTGTTGAATTCCAGCAGCTTCTCCGGTGTGATGCCGCATTCTTCCAGATTCGGCAGACCGTCAACGATTCTGGGCATGATGGTGGTTTTGATGGCAGTCGGCTGCTCATAGATCTCCTTGAGCATGAAGTGCTCATAGCCGCACTTTTCTGCTGCGCTCTCGTCCCAGTCTGCGGTCTTGAGTTCCTTTTCGATCTGCTGATAGTGCAGGTCATAGATCTTGGTCCTGCCCTTGGAGAGCACTGCGATTTCGTCATGCTCCAGCAGGTAGTAATTCTTTGTATATTTCAGGATCGCTGTCACGTCGGAGGCAATGAAGCTCTCATCCTCACCCACACCGATGATCAGGGGGCTTTCACGGCGCACTGCAAACACTCTGTCCGGGAAATCGGCAAAAATGATACCCAGCGCAAAGGAACCCTCCAGTTCACGCATGGTTTCCACGATCGCTTCCACCGGATTTCCGTGGTTGCCCTGATAGTAATAATCCAGCAGCTGGGCAACGACCTCAGTATCGGTGTCACTCAGGAATACTCTGCCCTTGGAAATCAGGAATTCCTTCAGGCGCTTGTAGTTTTCGATGATGCCGTTATGTACGAGCGTTACGCTGCCGCCGCCATGGGGATGGGAATTGCGGTCGGACGGTTCACCGTGGGTTGCCCAGCGGGTGTGTCCGATACCGACAAAGCCATGTGGCTTTCCCTCAGTCTCCATCTTTGCACGCAGATCCGCAAGTCTGCCCTTGGACTTGGCAACACGGATCACCTGCTCATCAAATACAGCAATACCTGCTGAATCATAGCCTCTGTATTCCAGCTTGGACAGACCGTCCAACAGAACATCCGCACATTCACGGCGTCCCACATATCCAACAATACCACACATAACAGGGGTTCTCCTCTCAGCGGCGGTATATCCGCCGTCTTAATGATGTATATTATAATATGTATAGTTGCAAAATGCAATTCCTGCTTTGTACATTATACAGTGTTATTATAACACATTACGGCATGGAATGCAACACTTTTCATGAATTTTTCAGCAGTATTCCCCGATCTGTCACAATTTCGACACGAAACATGGGATTGGCAAAATGCCGAATTCTGATATTTCTTTTTGTGCGTTTTGTACATTTGTTTTGGACAGATTCGGATTTTTTTGCGAATCTTATTGACAAATATACAGAAATATGCTATAGTGAACATACAAATATATTCAGAAAAGGAGTCAGAAGCAATGAATATGTTCAAAAAAGTAATCTCCGCTGTTACGGCAAGTGCATTGACACTTTCCATGGCAGCAGGCAGCGCAGCGATGTTTACATCGGTTTCCGCTGCTGACATCAATTCCATGAGTGCAATGGAGCTGGTTGAAGACATGGGTACCGGTTGGAACCTTGGTAACTCTTTCGACTGCACCAACACATGGACAAACCCGCTGACCGTTGAAGCGATTGAAACCGCATGGGGCAATCCGGTTACCACAGAAAGCCTGATCGACTTCATCGCATTCCACGGCTTCAAGACCATTCGTATTCCTGTCACCTGGTATCAGATGACAACCAACGGTGTCATCAACGAAGAATACCTCGCAAGAATCAAGGAAGTTGTTGACTACTGCTATGCAAATGATCTGTATGTCATCATCAACATGCACCATGATGGTCTGTCCGGCAACTGGCTGTATAACGGCACAGGTTCTAAGGATCAGTTCTCCAGCATGTGGACACAGATCGCAACCTACTTCAAGGATTACGACCGTCACCTCGCATTTGAGGGCTGGAACGAGATTGGCTGGGATTATGGTACAATCCAGACCATGGGTCAGGCATTCGTTGATGCAGTCCGCGGTGCGGGCGGCGATTACAACGATGATCGTCTGCTGATCATCCCTGGCCAGAACACCAACTTCGACGCCACTGTCAGCACCAGCTACCAGCTGCCGACTGACAGCGCAAATATGCTGGCTGTCGACATCCACTACTATGATCCGACACAGTACACCGTTTATTCCGATGATGATGATCCCTGGGCAGGCGTTTCTGTACAGAACACCTGGGGTACTGACGCTGAAATTGCCGAAGTCAAGAATGACTTCCTGGAGCTGCAGAGCCGCTTCACAAGTCAGGGCATCCCGGTTATCATCGGTGAGTATGGCGTTGAAAACCTCAACAAACCCGATGATCAGGGTCGTATTGTATTCACAGAGACCGTTGCTTCCGAAGCTTACAATGCAGACGGTATCTGCGCAATCCTCTGGGACGGCTCCGAAGGAAGCGACATGGCTTATACCAACCGTGCAAGCCAGACATGGCTGAACACTGAGTTCGCTGATTTCTACAAGGAGCTTTCCGGCGGTACTTATGTAAACGAAGATGGTCTGATCCTGACTGACAGAGTCACACTGACATCCAGCACTGACAGTGAAGTTCTGGTTGATATCTCCCCTTTCAAGGGCAAGGCAGTGATCAAGGAAGTCATCTGGTCTGTTAATGTAGAAGGTCTGACCGATGCAGGTTACTATGGTCTGGTTGGTTTCATGGCAAATGTAACAGACGATGCAACTCAGTCCGAGCACAACTATGCATATCAGGGCATTTCCATCGCAAACGAGTCCGATGTTTACACCACCAGCGTTGCTGATGGATGGCTTGACGGAAATGATGAAGCATATGTAGGTTATTCCCTGGATTATGATTACATCAAGATCGCAGTATGGTATGTTGGTTCCGACGGTACCGCACCGACTGTTACCATGAATCCTGAAGTAACCATCGTATTCGAGGATGCAATCTGGGTAACACCGGACTATGAAATTCCGACTGAGCCGGAGACTGAACCCACTACCGAGCCGACAACAGAACCCACCACAGAACCGACAACTGAGCCGACTCCCGAGCCTTCCGATGATGTGAAGTACGGTGATGCGAATGTGGACGGTGAAATCGACGTTCTGGACATCATCGTTCTGAACAAGAACCTGCTGGGCGGCGGTTCCCTGAGCGAGCAGGGCAGAGTGAATGCAGACGTTGACAAGGACGGCGAGCCGACAGCAAACGATTCTCTGAACATCATGAAGTACATCGTTAAGCTGATCGACGCACTGCCGGTTGCATAAGCAATACAAAAACGAAATCCCACTCCTTCCGGAGTGGGATTTTTTACTGTAGATTCAGAAGGAATGCTGTGCACTAGACCACATAACCGCCATTCACGCCGAGCACCTGTCCGGTGATAAATGCGGCGCTATCCTTGCAAAGAAATGCGGCGGCGGCAGCGATATCCTCGGGAGTACCGAGTCTGCCAAGGGGCGTTTCCTCCGCAAGTGCCTGCAGCGTCTGCGCATCGTAGCAGTCCAGCATGGGCGTGCGGATCACGCCCGGGGCAATACAATTGACACGGATGCCGCTGGGGGCAACCTCCTGCGCAAGCGCCTTCGTAAACCCGATGAGCGCCGCCTTGGATGCGGAATAGTCCACCTCGCAGGATGCGCCGACCTGCCCCCACATGGAGCTGATATTCAGGATGCAGCCGCTTTTGCGGTGCACCATCTGGGGCAGAAGCAGCCGTGTGCATTCGATCGCACCGAGCAGATTCACCGCAAAGAGCCGGCTCCGCTGTTCCGGCGTAATATCCGTAAGCAAGCCGCTCAGGGAGATGGCGGCGTTGTTGACAAGAACATCAACCCTGCCCGTCCGGGCAAGAATGATTTGCGTCATGGCTTCGATCGCCTGTACATCGGCAAGATCCGCCTGCACAGCAAAGCCGCCAAGCGCTTCGGCACGTTCCGCCATACCCTCGCCGTGGCTGCAATAATGCAGGACGGGAAGGTAGCCTTCCTGCGCTAGTTTTGCGGCAATGGCAGCACCAATGCCGCCGCTGGCGCCCGTGATCAGCGCCGTTTTCATGCGGATGCCTCCGCTTCGGGCGCTGCGCTGCATCTTCCGAACGGAACGAACAGGAGGATCAGGATCACCGCAGTCAGGACAATCGTGGTCGGAATGCCTGCCTCCGCACCGAAGGTTCCGCCATTGATCAGACCCATGCCCTCATTCAAGGAAAAGGTGAACACGGAATCACCCGAGTCAATGCCGCTGACGGGCAAGCCGTAGAAATTGCCCTGTACGAAATTCCAGATGCTGTGGATCGCACAGGCACCCCAGAGATTGTCCGTACGCAGTACATAAAGCGAGAACATGATGCCGCAGAGCGTCAGATTCACAATGGCAAGCAGATTGATGCCGGGGTTCATGCTATGTAAAAAAGCGAAGATCACGGAATTGGACACCACTGCCACCCAAGGCTTGGAGTGGCGCAGCACACTGGTCATAAAGTAGCCACGGCAGAGCACCTCTTCGCTCATACCCTGTACTACAAAGCCGAAAAACGCCAGCAATACGCCCGTCGCAGAACCGCCTGCCAGACCGTTTGCCGTCAGACCGCCGCAGATCCAGGAGATGCCGACCACTGCCGAAAACATCACGAAGCCCACTGCAAGACCGATCAGATACTGCGGCACAGCGCCTTTTTTCGTAAAGCCGATCGTCTCCGCCTTTCTGCCCTCGACCAGTCGGCAGAAAAGCAGGCAGGTGATGGTCACAACGACCGTGCTGAACAGCATCAGCAGCGTCAGGGACGGATCAAGCATCAGGTCATTGATATACTGCATGGTCTCCGCCTCTGAAATCACAGTGCCGCTTTCCACCGTTTCCATCACCCAGTCCATCAGCTTCGGGATCATCCCCGCCATCAGCACCACGCTCTGTACGGTATTGGCGGTGAGAAAGACCGCCACGAAGATCAAGCCCTGCAGCCAGAAATTCTTCGGCGTACGAAACGGCTCAATCCCACGAATTCGTTCGGTCATAGGATAATTGTTGATCAGTTTCATAAAATTCCCTCCATCAATATTTTTCTATATTATGCGGTAATCAGGCAGATGACAAGCCACACCAGCACGCCTGCCTGCCAGACAAGGCCCGCCCAGTTGACCGCCCAGAAGTACCAGTGCTTCGTCTTATGCCGCAGGTTTTTCATCGCAAGCAGCGCACCGATGCTGCCGCCGAAGAATCCAAGCAGCAGAAGCACCTTCTCCGGAATGCGCCATGCGCCCTGTTTCGCTTTTTTCTTGTCGGCTGCATAGGCGATGAACGCAATCAGGCTCATCAAAGCGTAAACTCCCAGAACAATTGCTGCGCCGACCAGCAGCATTTGCGGTGTGTACGATACCACAGTCATCAAAATCCTCTCCTTTTCAGATCCTCTGCGATGCGCAGATAGAACTCCGCCATGTCCGAGATGGCATGCGCCTGTGCAGGCGTTCCCTTGGCAAAGGGACGGCGGCGGTAATCGGTTTCATCGGGGTGGGAAATGCCCCTGCCGCCCGTTCCGGTGTAAATTCCACGGAAATTCGTCCATTTCGCATTCTGCGGCGTGACCAGTCCATCGCTTTCGCCGTCAAACAGGAGATTGAGCAGATAGGGGACGGACATCACCGGATCGCTCCATGCATGCTCCATCAGAAAGGCGTAGCTCTGGTAGAAAACCCGTGGATCATCGGGATTGCGCCGGTTGAATCGGCGCATATAATCCGTTGTGAAGCAGCGGATACAGTCATAGGTGCGTGGATTATGGTCACCGAGGCATCGTCTGCCAAGATCCGTCACTGCGGAACCGAGGAAGATCAGATGCGGTATGCCTTTGAGCAGGCGGTCGATGGCAAGAGAGCCATTATGGGGCGTGGCGAGCGTTGTCACCGAAGCGATCACATCCCCCATGCCGAGTGTGGAAACGAGGTAGCGTGCCTCCAGTCCGCCCTTGGAATGGGCGATAATATTGATCTTCTCCGCTTCTGTTTCACGCAGGATCCGATGGATCACGGGGACGAGCTGTCTTGCGTTATAGAGGATGGTCGCATTGCCATCCTGACCGCCGAAATAAACCTGCGCACCGTGGCGGCGCAGCATTTTCGGGATTCTGCCCCAGTACGCATGGATGGGCAGGCGATCGTGGAAGCCCATGCCGTGCAGAAGCAGGATGGGATATCTGGTTTTGCAGCGGTGCATGGGTCACCTCCGGTTTTGGGCCGCTTTACCTTATTATTATAGCAAATTGCAGGGGATATGTCAATGGAACGAAAAAAACAAAAGCAGACTTGTCAAATGACAAATCTGCTTTTTTGGTGGGAGAGGACGGATTCGAACCATCGAAGCAAGTTGCAACAGATTTACAGTCTGCCCCCTTTGGCCACTCGGGAACTCTCCCATGCATAACTGGAGCTGGTGGACGGACTCGAACCCCCGACCTGCTGATTACAAATCAGCTGCTCTACCAACTGAGCTACACCAGCATCTTGTTATGCCTATTCAATTCATGTCATCACCTGACGACTTATTTATTATACCACAAACAGTTCGGCTTGTCAAGTCTTTTTTTCAAAAAAATCATTTTTTTCGAAAGTCTCCTTTTTGTCGAAATTCCGTTGTTTCTGGTGGAGTTTTGGTTTGCGTCGGACATTTTTCCGCAAAATTGTGAAAAGTAGCTAAATGCTTCCGTGAAAATTAGTACATTTTTTGGGAGCGCAGGAAGGGGTGAAAGTATTGACTTTTTGGCTGAAAAGAGGTATCATAAAAATAATATCATAACGGAAAAATGGTATCGTATGTTTACGGAAAGGATGAGAAGAAATGCAGATGAACGAAAACAAATTTGTAAAAGAGGGTCTTACCTTTGACGATGTCCTGCTGATCCCGGCAAAGTCCGATGTGACACCGAACATGGTCTCCCTCGGCACCAGACTTGCAGGCAATATTCACCTCAACACCCCCATTATGACCGCAGCAATGGACACAGTAACCGACTCCCGCATGGCAATTGCAATTGCTCGTGAGGGCGGTATCGGTATCATTCACAAGAATATGTCCATCGAGCAGCAGGCAGAAGAAGTGGACAAGGTAAAGCGCAGCGAAAACGGCGTTATCGTAAACCCCTTCTCCCTGACAGAGGACAAGCTTGTTTCCGATGCTGACGAGCTGATGGGCAAGTTCAAGATCTCGGGCGTGCCGATCGTTGACGGCGAGGGCAAGCTGGTAGGTATCATCACCAACCGTGACATGCGTTTCATGACCGATTTCAGCGCAAAGATCGGCGAAGTAATGACCAAGGACAACCTGATCACTGCACCGGTCGGCACCACCATGGAGCAGGCACAGGAGATCCTGCGCAAGCATAAGATCGAAAAGCTCCCGATCGTGGACGAGAACGGCTATCTCAAGGGCCTGATCACGATCAAGGATATTGAAAAGGCTGTCAAGTTCCCGAACTCTGCAAGAGACGCAAGAGGCAGACTCCTCTGCGGCGCAGGTATCGGTATGACTGCAAATATGATGGAGCGTGCAGAGGCACTGATCAAGGCACAGGTTGACGTGCTGGTGCTCGACTCCGCACACGGTCACAGCGCAAATATTGTCAATGCACTCAAGAAGATCAAGGCTGCATTCCCGGAAATTCCGGTAATCGCAGGCAATATTGCAACAGCAGCGGCTGCAGAGGATCTGATCGCAGCTGGCGCAGACTGCCTGAAGGTCGGCATCGGCCCCGGCTCTATCTGCACCACAAGAGTTGTTGCAGGTATCGGTGTACCGCAGATCACAGCAGTTTATGATGTGGCATGCGTTGCAAAGAAGCACAATATTCCGGTCATCGCTGACGGCGGCATCAAGTACTCCGGCGATATCGTTAAGGCACTGGCAGCAGGTGCAGATGTTGTTATGCTCGGCAGTCTGCTGGCAGGCTGTGAAGAGGCGCCCGGTGATACAGAGATCTATCAGGGCAGACAGTTCAAGGTATACCGTGGTATGGGCAGCCTTGGTGCGATGGCATGCGGCTCCAAGGACAGATATTTCCAGGAGAACGCAAAGAAGCTCGTTCCTGAGGGCGTAGAGGGCAGAGTACCGTACAAGGGTGCTGTGGCTGATACCATCTTCCAGCTCATCGGCGGGATCCGCTCCGGTATGGGTTACTGCGGCTGTGAGACCATTCCGCAGCTGTGGGAGAAGGCACAGTTCGTCCGCATCACCGGTGCCGGTCTGAAGGAAAGCCATCCGCACGACATCTACATCACCAAGGAAGCACCGAACTATTCCGCTTCCATCTGATGGAATCAGAATTGAAATCATTACGAAAGCCCGGATTGCAGAATCCGGGCTTTTTTCTTGACAATCCGGACTTTCTGTGCTATCATAAAAGAAAGAAATCATGCAGCGGGGAGGAAGGGTAAAATGGATCAGACAAATCGGATTTTGTCGAAAATGCGGCGCATCTGCACCATTCTGGTCAGCGCTGCGGCGCTGGTGCTGGGCGCTTATATTGCGATATCATTGTTTTTTCACTATCTGCCCGATCTGCAGAATCTGGTGACAACGGATCTGGTATTTCTGCTGCTGCTCTGGCTGGTCATTGCGGCGGCGGTTCCTGTGTGCATTTCAGCGATCCGTGGCAAAAAGCTTTGTTTTTTGCAGGAATTCGCGGTGTTCTGCACGTTCTACACGTCCCTTCTGATGCTGGAAAATCTGTTTGCGATCGGACGGCATATTCATCTGCTTTACCAGCTCAGTTATGGTATGGCCGACATACTGGATGCTGCGATCAATTTCCTGCCGGGAGTGCTGCATATGGGACTTGCCGCAGTTTCCGGCATACTGCTGTACCGTGTCGCACTGCGGCGAAGGCAGTCATTTCTCATTACCGCGATAGGTCTGGCGGCCGCAGCTTATGCGGTTTATTTCTTGAGATGGCATGTGCTGCTCCATTTTCATCTGTTCTATCTGCTGGTCACAGTGATGGTACTGCTGCACAAAAAGAAGCGCAATTAGCATATAAAAAGGACGATGCGTCTGCATCGTCCTTTTTGCATATTCACTGCATATCCAGATACTGCGGTTCGACCGCAGGAACATAGAATGCGCCATAATGCGCCTGCATTTCGCCGTCCGACTGGTTGTGAATGGGGATAAAGAACCGATAATAGGGCATATAACAGCGTTCCTCGTTTCCTGTACGATAGAGCAGCTCCACTGCTTCGATCGTGATGGTATCGGGGAGCAGGTTCGCTTCCCGTGCCGCATCCAGATAATTTCCGTTCAGGAAGAGCGTCTGCGCTTCCTCGGGGGTGAGGATCGGATAATCGCCCAGTTTGTGGGTGCGGTCGATGTTGTCTAACTGAAAATGGCGGATATGGGGATCAGCGTCATCCGCAAGCACCCGAATGCGGCTGAGATTGTAGTTGAGGATATCCTCTGTCAGGGTATCGCCATCCTCATAAACGGAAATTTTGTACAAATTCTCATCCTGCGAGCGATAATCACAGCTTTCCACGACACTCACCGGCGATTGCATCCCGAACGGCATCGGGTACATGGTGCGAATCAGCGCCGCAGATTCGCAGTAATCCTCATAAATCGTTCCGCCGCTGCTGTATGTTTCTGCATCCTGATAAGCGACATGTGCGGTAAAGAAAGAATCCACATGGAAATAGATCTGCTGTGCCGGATCCTCGGCACTGAGGAAATTCAGGCGGTTCGAATCCTCCATCAGGATCGGAGTGACGCCGTTCGTTTCATACTCCGCATTGAGTATTCCGGCAACCTCCTCCAGAATCGCCGTCATACGCACCTCGTCCGCTTCTTCATACGGCTCGCCGGGGACATAATGATAGAAATTCTCATACACGGGCAGCGTTTTCAGGTCGGCATCCGCATGCCACGGATTGCCGCTTTTATACTCGGAAAAATCATCGAACGCATAGATTTCGAACACCTCGGCGTTATCCGCAACCCACGCCCCGGGGATCTGCTGCAGGTTCTGTGCAGTTCCCCCGGGCGACAGACCGCCGCTGCGTCCATGCAGGAATACCCCGACACCCACACAAAGCCCCAGACATGCCGCCGCAGCAGTAATGCGCATCCAGCAGCGGCGTTTGGGAAGGCGCACGGCTTCGGTGCATTCTTCGACCAGCATTTCCGCATCATTCCGCATCCGGTCAAGGTCGATCTCGTTGATCCCTGCCTTTTCCAGCAGATCCTCATCCGTATCGCCCAACAGCTCCAGCAATTGTTCATTTGTCATCGTCAAAGCCCTCCTTTTTGAGATGTTCACGCAGTTTCTTTCTCGTCCGTGACAGGATGACCGAGGTATTGCTCTCGGTCAGACCGCAGTCTGCGGCGATCTGCGGGATACCCTGCGCAAAGAAATAGCGGCGCAGGAACACCTGCAGCTCCCGTTCGGGTAAGCCCTGCAGAAATTGGTGCAGTGCAGCTTTTACGGCACGCAGCTCCGTTTCCGCCTGTACATCGGCAGTTCCGTCCACGCATTCCTGCAGCTCATCGAGCACAAGCGGCAGCTCACCGCCGCCCCGTTTTTCCGCATGCAGCCGCCGCCAGCGGCTGATGGAAAGGTTGCGGGTGAGCTTTGCGAAAAACAGATGCAGGTGCTTCGGGCGCTGCGGCGGGATGGCGTTCCATGCCTGCAGCCATGTTTCGTTGACGCATTCCTCGGCGTCCTCACGGCTGCGCAGGATGCCATAGGCGATGCTGTGGCAGTAATTCCCGTACTTATCTGCAGATTCTGCGATTGCTGATTGATCCCTGTCGAAATATCGTGCGATGATCTGTGCGTCATCCATCGGTATTCCCCCTTTTCATGAATTCGGCGTTTCCGCCCTCACTATCTAAGACGCATTCCCATGAAATTTCTTACAAAAAATCCGACCACCGCAGCAGGATGGTCGGATTTCTCGCTTATGGATCCTTATTCAGAAATACGATACTTCTCGGAGAACTTTTCGTAATTGTCGATAAAGTTCTTGTTGCCGAACTTCACCTGATTGAGGTACTTATGCGTATCGAACGCATTGTGCGCTGTCTCGATCATGAGTACGGCGATATTGGAACAGTGGTCGGATACACGTTCGCAGTTGGTCAGCAGGTCGATCAGCACAAAGCCGGTCTCGATCGTGCACTGTCCTCTCTGGAGACGGCGTACATGATTTGCCTTGATATCCCGTGCGAGATTGTCGATCACCTGTTCGAGCGGCTCAATATCGGCTGCGGCACGTTCATCGGGATTCTCATAAACATTGAATGTATTCTCGAGAATTTCCTTGATCGCACCGACAAGGACTTCGATCTCCTTTTTCGCTTCGTCGGTGAATCTGATCTGCTTTTCGTGGATCTCTTTTGCAACCTCAAGCAGGTTCAGCGCATGGTCGCCCAGTCGCTCGAAATCGTTGATGACACGCAGGATTCTCGAGCAGGTCTGGCTGTCGTGCTCGGAGAGCGCCTGCGAGGAGATCTGCACAAGACCGGTACCGATCTTATCTTCGTAGTCATCCAGCAGATCCTCATTCTCGACGATCTGTGCAGCGATCGCTTCGTCATAATTGTCAAGCTGTCCCATCGCAAGGAAGAGTGTTTCCTTGGCAAGCGCTGCCATTCTGACAGAAGCTGCCTCGCACTCAGAGAGCGCAACGGAAGGTGTTGCCAGCAGGAGCTTGTCGACGATGATATCGTCCTGTGCAGGCTCCGGCTCCTCGTCCTTACTGGGCAGGCAGACGTTGGCGATCTTTTCCAGGAGCTTTGTGAACGGCAGGAGCAAGAGCGTAGTTGCCACATTAAAGATGGTGTGCACCAGCGCAATACCTGCGGAATCCACGGGCATATCGGAGAAGGTGAACTGGAAAAGGGAATCTGCCAGCAGGTAGAGAGAAAGGCAGATGATGGTACCGATCAGGTTGAAGGAAATGTGGATGATCGCTACCTTCTTGGCATTGCGGCTGACGCCGATACTGGAGATCAGGGCAGTCACGCAGGTACCGATGTTCTGACCCATGATGATCGGAATTGCCATGCTGTAGCTGATTTTTCCGGTCTGGCTGGCGAGGGTCTGCAGGATACCGACGGACGCAGCGGAGCTCTGGATAATACCGGTCACGACTGCACCGATCACAACGCCGAGAATCGGGTTATTGAACGCCACCAGAAGCTGCTGGAATTCGGGGATATCCGCCAGCGGAGACACAGCGTCACCCATCATCTTCATACCATACATGAGGACAGCAAAGCCGACAAGGATATTACCGATGTCCTTCTTGCGGACGCTCTTGCCGGACAGGATAAGGAAGGCACCGATCAGAGCAAGCACGAGGGAGAAATTCTTCGGGTTGAGCATTGCGATGAAGAGATTATCCGTACCCACATCCATCAGGCTCAGGAGCCATGCGGTGAAGGTGGTACCGATATTGGAACCCATGATGACGCCGACAGTCTGTCCGATCTGCATAACGCCGCAGTTTACAAGACCGACCAGCATTACCGTCAGTGCGGAGGAGGACTGCAGGGCAATGGTGATGCCTGCGCCGAGTGCGAGGGAATTGAAACGGTTGGAGGTGAGCTTTTTGAGCGCCTGCTCGAGCTTGCCGCCTGCCATTTTCTCAAGTCCGGAGGACATGACATTCATACCATAGAGGAAGAAGGCTAGTCCGCCTGCGACCATGATGATCGCAAGTACGATCGGGGTAATGTTTTCCATACGAAGTATCCTTTCACGCTGTCGAATTTTCCGCTTTTCTGCATACGGATTGTATTATGTTAATTGTAATCGACAAATGTTAAGTGAACCTTAAGCTTTATGTTAAATCTATGTTAAATTCAAGGGAAAATTTACGAAAACACGGAGTTTTTATCGCTGTCTGTAATATTTGCTTGCAATCCGGGGAAGGATATGCTATAATAAGGAAAAATACCGGAAAAGGAGTGTTCTCTATGAAACAAAGGAACAGGTTTTTGGCGATTCTGACTGCGCTTTGCTGTCTGGGCAGCATGGGCAGTACCGCTGTATTGGCACAGACGACGACCGAAACGGAACCGAACAACACCATGGAAACGGCGATGCCCATTGCCCTGAACACGCCCGTTTCCGCTGATTTTCGTGGAGATGCAGACTGGTTCTGTATCACACTGCCGGAGGATGGCGATCTGATCGTCGGCGTCGATCTGGAGCTGTACGCAGGTTCCTATCCATGGACGGTTTCCGCCTATGATGCGCAGGGCGAAATCCTTGGCAGTTATACACAAAAGTTTAGTCCGATGGGCACGGTGCTTGTTGTCGAGGCGCTGTCGGCGGGGACTTACTATCTGTCCGTAACGCCCGAAACAACGAAAAGCAATCTGAGCAGCTACCATATTACCGCAAAATTCGGAGAATTCACACCGGATGGCGACGTGAACAGCGACAACCTGCTCAATGCCGCTGATGCTTCCCGCATTCTGTGTGAGGCATGCCTTATGGGCGCCGGCGAGGCTTACGGCTATCAATACTGGGAAATGACAATGGAGCAGGGATTGAATGCCGATGTCAATCAGGACGAAAGCATCGACGCCATTGACGCTTCGATTATTCTGCATTACAGCGCTGCTGTCGGTGCAGGGGAAGATGTTGTACTTGAGGATTTTCTGGACGTCACGATCGGATAAGTTTGGCAGCAGCCCTTCACGCAATGTGAAGGGCTGAAATTTTTTGCTGGAAATTGCAATTTACCCCTTGCAAATGGGGAAACAATATGATAAAATAGAAGTAAGTGTATGCCCGTCCTGCGGAACCTGTCTGCCCCATAGGGCGTGAAGCGATTACACAAACATCAAAATCCCCCGAAAAGGAGAATTTTACTATGAAATACGGCTATTTCGACCTTGCGAACAAGGAATATGTCATCACAAGACCCGATACCCCTGCACCGTGGGTCAACTATCTCGGTTCCCCCGAATACGGTGCCATCGTTTCCAATAACGCTGCAGGCTACAGCTTCGTGCAGTCTGGCGCAAACGGCAGAATTGCTCGTTTCCGCTTCAACTCCATGATGGCGCTGCCGGGCAGATACATCTACCTGCGTGACGCAGAAAACGGCGACTACTGGTCTGCAACATGGCAGCCTGTGGGCAAGCCCATGGATTCCTATAAATCCGAATGCCGCCATGGTACGGCTTATTCCGTCATGACCTCCGAATATGCAGGCATCAAGACGGAGACCACCTACTATGTACCGGCTGGACAGACCTATGAAGTATGGCGTATGAAGGTGACAAACAATGATTCCAAGGAGAGAAAGCTTTCCGCATTCGGTTTCATTGAATTCACCAATGACAATAATTACGAGCAGGATCAGGTAAACCTGCAGTACACCCTGTTCATCACACGCACAGAGCGCAAGGGCAACAAGATCCTCCAGCACAACAACGAAAACTCCGGTAAGTGGGCGGATGGTTCCAACCACAGAGAGCGTTTCTTCGGCGTGGCTGGTGCAGAAGTTGTGGATGGCTGCGGCAATCTGGACAAGTTCATCGGCTCCTACAGAACCTACTCGAACCCGATCATGGTGGAAGAGGGCAAGTGCGACGATTCCATGAACTTCAACTCCAATGCCTGCGGTGCGCTGCGTTCTGAGATCACACTCGCTCCGGGCGAAACCAAGGAGATCATCTATGTACTCGGTCAGAAGAATGACGCAGAATCTGCTGCAATTCTGACTGCTTACGAGACACCGGGCAAGGTTGACGAGGAGCTGCAGGCACTCAAGTCCTACTGGCATGAGAAGCTCTCCAACTTTGAGGTAGAGACTCCCTCCGAGGAATTCAACAACATGATGAACGTGTGGAATGCATACCAGTGCTTCATCACCTTCATCTGGTCAAGAGCTGCATCCTTTGTATACTGCGGTCTGCGTAACGGCTACGGCTACAGAGATACGGTGCAGGATATTCAGGGTATCATTCACCTCGATCCGGAAATGGCTGCGGAGAAGATCCGCTTCATGCTGTCCGCACAGGTCAGCAACGGCGGCGGTCTGCCTCTGGTAAAGTTCAACCACAATGCAGGTCATGAGAACTGCCCGGATGAGCAGAACGAAAACAGCGCATATGCGAAGGAAACCGGTCATCCGTCCTATCGTGCGGACGATGCACTGTGGCTGTTCCCGACCATTCTGAAGTATATCGGTGAAAGCGGCAACAAGGGCTTCCTTGATGAAGTGATCACCTATGCAGAAGAGGGCGGCGGCGAGGCTACCGTTTATGAGCATCTGAAGAATGCGATCCGCTTCTCTATGGAGAGACTCGGCGCAAACAATATGCCGGCAGGTCTGCACGCTGACTGGAACGACTGTCTGCGCATGGGCGCAAAGGGCGAATCCACCTTCGTGGCATTCCAGCTGTACTATGCAATGAGCGTGATCCGTGACATGGCAAAGGACAAGAACGATACCGATTATATTACCTATATCGACGAAGTACAGGCAAAGCTCGGTGAAGCACTCGAAAAGTGCTGGGATGAGGACAGATTCATTCGCGGCATCCGTGAGGACGGCGTGATTGTTGGCGCAAAGAAGGATCCCGAGGCAAATATGTGGCTCAATCCCCAGAGCTGGGCAGTGGTTTCCAGATTCGCAAGTGAGGAGCAGGCTGAAAAGGCAATGAACTCCGTTCACGAGATCCTGAATACCCCCTACGGCGCAAAGCTGCTCGAACCGCCGTACAAGGAGCACTATTTCGACGGCGCACTGATGCACATCTTCAACGCAGATACCAAGGAAAACGGCGGTATCTTCTCCCAGTCCCAGGGCTGGCTGATCCTTGCAGAGGGTCTGCTCGGTCATGGTGACAGAGCATTTGAATACTTCATGGAATCCGCACCGGCTGCGATGAATGACAAGGCAGAGATCCGTGTGCTCGAACCGTATGTACACGGTCAGTTCACCGAATCCAAGGCTTCTCCCTTCGAGGGAAGATCCCACGTTCACTGGCTGACAGGTACCGCATCCACCGTCATGGTAGGCTGCACAGAGGGTATCTGCGGTATCCGTCCGGATGCTGACGGCATCACCATTGCACCGTCCATTCCGGCTGCATGGGACGGCTTCAAGATGAAGAAGAACTTCCGTGGAAAGAAGCTCAACATCGACGTACAGAATCCGAACCATGTCCAGAGCGGCGTGGCAAGCGTGACACTCAACGGCACAAAGCTTGACGGCAGCTATATCAAGGCAGCTGATCTCGGTGATGTGAACGAGATCGTGATCGTGCTGGGTTAATCCATCATTTAAATAACAGCAAGCGGCATCGCCATCCGGCGGTGCCGCTTTTTTGTTCTGAAACCACCTCCCCGTGCATACACTGAACCAACAGCAGAACTGTCCGAGCTGTTCGGGCAGTGCCATGCAAAACAAGGAGGTTGTATATGGAACTGAAAACCAATCGGGCAGTCATCACTGCTGCGGAGCCAACGGGCAGTCTGGTACAGGAACAGGGACTGGAGCTGGATTATGTACTGCCCGACTATTACCCCGATGTCTGCAAGCTTGTCAAATGCATCGTGACCCCGACCGTCACAAGCGAAACCCTCAACGATGACCGCATCTCCTACGAACTGCGTGCCGATGTGCGCATCCTCTACTGCAGCGAGGACAGCCATATCCTCCAGTGCGTCTGCCAGACGCTGCATTTCAGCCGCACAGCGGAGCTTGCTGCCGGCAGTGAGGATGTCTCATTCGAGATCATCCCCGTCACGGATTATGTCAACTGCCGTGCTGTCAGCCGCCGCCGTCTGGATGTACGGGGTGCCGTTACCATCCGCATCCGCACGAACACGCACCGACGGCAGGATGTGATCTGCGATATTCCCGACAAGCGGATCCAGCGCAAAATGCAGCCCGTGCAGTATCCTGCAAAGCACCTCCACACCGTACAGAGCGTCGTGCTTTCGGAGGAACTGGAGCTGGGCAGTGCAAAGCCGCCCGTGCTGCACGTTGTCCGCTGCGAAGCAAGCCCCGTGGAGACCTCGCACAAGATCGTTTCGGGGAAGCTGCTTGCACAGGGAAATCTGCAGGTGCAGCTCCTCTATGCCTGCGAAAAGGACGGGGACGGCAGTCTGGAGCCAATGGCATTTTCCATTCCCTACAGCCAGCTGATGGAGCTGGATGGCATGGAGGAAGGGGATCACTGCAGTGTACGGACAACGGTCGCAGTCTGCGATCTCAAGCCCGTCACGGACGCAGCCGGTGAGTCCCGTCTGCTGCGCTGCGAAGCGGAGCTGCGTATTTCCTGCACTGCGGTACGCATGGCAACGGAAGCCCTTGTCTGCGATGCATTTTCCACGGAATGCAGCAGCCGGTGCACCACGGCAAGCATCTGCACCGCAGCCGAGCCGGAGGAGTTTTCCGAGCTGCATCCCAGCAGCACCAAGCTCACCTGTACCGATGGTGAGATCGACTGTGTGTATGACGCATGGTGCGAAACGAAGAATATGACCGCCGACATCGACCCCGAAAACGGCATGGTACAGCTCAGCGGCATGCTCTGCTGCAGCGTACTGGTACGGGAAAGCGGCGGTATGCCGAGACTTCTCGAACGTGAGGAACCGTTTGAGCATCGGTTTGCGGTGCCGGGAATCAGTGCTCAGGATACCGTACAGGCATTTGCGGCTGTGGAGCACTGCGCCTACACCCTGACAGATCAGACAGAGGTTTCCCTGAAAGCGGAGCTGCGGCTGACGGGCAGCATCTGCCGCCGCAAAACCTGCGAGGTACTCACGGAGCTGATGGTGCTCGATGAGGAGCCGCACCAGAGAAACCACGCACTCAAGCTGTATTTCGGCAGGGCGCAGGAAGAGATCTGGGAGATCGCCAAGCGCTGTCACACGAGTGTGGCGGCGATCATGGAAGAAAACGAGCTGACGGAGGAGATACTCTCCTCGGACAGCATGCTCTTGATTCCGATCGTGAACTGACGAGTTGGAGATTTCGCTCACTGCGGTGAGCGACCAGAGGGTGCTGCCCTCTGGGCTCCTGCCAAAGGGATGTCATCCCTTTGGAATCCCAAGATGCTTCGCCCATATTCCATCACACAGGAGGAACCTATGAAAGACATCTACAGCGACATTGCCCGGCGCACGGGCGGTGATATCTACATCGGCGTGGTCGGTCCCGTCCGCACGGGAAAATCCACGCTCATCAAGCGTTTCATGGAAACGCTCGTCATCCCCAATATCGAAAGCGATTACAAAAAAGAACGTGCCGTCGATGAGCTGCCGCAATCTGCCGCCGGCAAGACCATCATGACCACGGAGCCGAAATTCATCCCCGAAGAAGCCGTTCCCGTACAGCTCGGTGACGGCGCACAGTTCCGTGCACGCATGATCGACTGCGTGGGCTACATCGTTCCAAGCTCCCTCGGCTACATCGAAAATGAAATGCCCCGTATGGTCATGACACCCTGGTTTGAAGAGGAGATCCCCTTCAACATGGCGGCAGAGATCGGCACGCAGAAGGTCATCACCGAACATGCCACCATCGGTCTGGTCGTGACCACGGACGGCAGCATCTCCGATATTCCAAGGGAGGAATATGCCGAATGCGAGGAACGTGTCATCTCCGAGCTGCAGGCACTCGGCAAGCCCTTTGTTGTGCTGCTCAACTGCGTGGATCCCAATACCGAGGAGGCTCGGGCACTCGCCTCACAGATGCAGGAGACCTACGGCACCACCGTGCTTCCGGTCAGCTGCACACAGCTCACGGAATCCGATATCCGTGAGCTCCTCACCGCTTTATTATATGCATTCCCCATCCGTGAGGTGAATTTTGCCATGCCTTCTTGGATTTCCATGCTTGAGAAGGGGCATTATGTCAAGCAGGAGGTCTTCACCGCCATCCGTGAGGCGGCGGCGTCACTGTCCACGGTCAAGGATGCGGCAGCACTGGCGAAGCCCATCTGCGAGTGCCGGTACATTCTCTGTGCGGAGCCGTCAGAAATTGATCTTGGCACCGGCACCGTCACGATCAGCGTGACGCTGGACGGATCGCTGTTCTTCCGGATCCTCGGTGAAGCGACGGGGCTGGAGATCCGGGATGAGGGAAGTCTGCTCGAACTGCTCAAGGAACTGGTGGCAGTGAAGAAGGCATACGCCCGACTCGAGCCTGCACTGCGTGAGGTGGAAACAACGGGCTATGGCATTGTCATGCCGGAGATGGAAGAGCTGCATCTTGAGGAGCCGGAAATCATCAAGCAGGGCGGAAAATACGGTCTGCGTCTGAAGGCGTCCGCACCATCCATTCACATGATGAAGGCGGGCATCAACACCACCGTCAGCCCGATCGTCGGAACCGAAAAACAGAGCGAGGAACTGGTGATGTACCTGCTGGAGGGCTTCGAGGAGGATCCGACGAAGATCTGGGAATCGAACATTTTCGGCAAATCCCTGCATGAGCTGGTCAACGAAGGGCTGCACAACAAGCTGTTCAAGATGCCGGTCGAAGCACGCATGAAGCTGCAGGAAACGCTGGAGCGTGTGATCAATGAGGGCTGCAGCGGACTGATCTGCTTTATTCTATGACAACATGAAACCGCCCCTGGTAGGGGGCGGTTTCTTTTGTTCAGAATTCGTTTCAAACTGTCGGAAAATCTTTCCGTCAGTGCCTTTGTTTCGCCAAAAACAAAAATGCGAATAATTCTGCCGTTCTTGTACATACTATCCTCGTGAACCGCAATGGTTCAGAACCCCGCATCACAACCGATGCGGAGCGAAAGAAACGAGGTGTTCCGAATGTGGGATAAAATTGCATTGACCTTGCTGGTCATCGGCGGCATCAACTGGGGTCTGGTCGGTATCTTTGAATTCGACCTGGTAGCCTGGCTGTTCGGCGGTTCGGATTCCCTGCTCAGCAGAGCGGTATACATTCTTGTAGCCGTATCCGCTGTCTGGTGCTCCACACTGCTGTTCCGTCTGGACAACGAGACCGAGCATATCACGTCAAGCGTGCACTAAAAAAACAGCCCGTTCCGATGGAACGGGCTGAACTATTACAGATTCTAAAAAGCTTACGCATTCAGAAGCTTTGCCAGATGCGCCTTCTTTCTAGCTGCATTGTTCTTGTGCAGCAGGTTCTTTGCGCAAGCCTGGTCAACACGCTTGATTGCAACCTTTACTGCAGCTTCCTTGTCAGCAGCATTTGTTGCGCATGCGATCTCAGCCTTCTTGATCATGGTCTTCAGATTGGACTTTCTAGCCTTGTTGGCAGCAGCCTTGGTCTTGTTAACCTTTACTCTCTTCTTGGCAGACTTGATATTCGGCATTCTAGTGCACCTCCTTGATTTGTTCTGGCAGCGTATAAATACGCCATCACGGTATAAAATAGGAAAGCAGAGAGACACGAACTGCTTCCGGACGGAACGATCGTCCGCGCATAGTATACCGTCACTATACCTATGATATATTGTACCACCTTTTTCCCAAAAATGCAAGACACTTTTTCACGATTTTTTCAGAAAAAAGAACCTGACTTTTCGTCATTTTACACAACTGCGCAGAGCCTGCGCCGGCAAGGGCTGTGCTATCCAAACCCAAATGAGCTATTGGGTTTTGGAGGATTCGTATTAGTGTAGCAGCTTGCACTATAAAGGAGGAACCGATATGAACTACAGAACTGACTTAGCGCTTGAAAGTCTGGCGCAAACGGGTGCGCAGACGGGGATTACCGAGTACAGGAGGGGTGCACATTTCCGTATCACGGAGATCCGCATTGCCGATGAGGAAAGCGGCAGACCGCTTGGAAAGGGGAAGGGGCGCTATATCACGCTCGAGGGGCAGTCCCTTTCCCGTTTTTCCGATGATTATGAGAACATGGCACTGGAGCTTGCTGCCGAGCTGCGGTCGCTTCTGCCGGCGGAGGGCTGCGTGCTGGTGGCTGGGCTTGGCAATCAGGACATTACCCCCGACGCACTGGGCCCCCGCACCACGGCACATGTACTGGCGACCCGCCATCTGCAACGTGAGCTTGCGGAAGAGGACGAGGATTTTCTCAAAAGTCTGCGGCAGGTGTGCGTGATCGCCGGCGGCGTTCTTGGGCAGACGGGCATGGAATCCGCCGAGCTGCTGCATGCGGTTTGTGAGAAGATCCATCCGGCTGCGGTAATCGCTGTGGATGCGCTCGCCTGTTCCTCCCTGACCAGGCTTGGCACAACGGTGCAGCTCTCGGATACGGGCATTGCGCCGGGCAGCGGCGTGGCTAACCACCGCACGGCGCTCACTGCCGGAAGCTTCGGGATTCCCGTGATCGGCGTAGGGGTGCCGACGGTCATCGGCATGCGCACCATTGCGGAGGATCTCACGGGATACCGGACAAACGGCGCACAGCCCGATATGATGGTCACGCCCCGTGATGTGGACAGGCTGATCGCACAGGCTGCGCATCTGCTCGGCTGCGGTATCAATCTGGCGCTCCACCCGCAGATGGATTATGCGGACGTATGCAGTCTGCTGGCGTGATCGGATACTGCGTTGTGCGCCGCTGGAAAACAGACGTATTCACCAAAAAAACAATTTTAAAGCTGTAATTTTTGTAATCATTCCCAATTGCTTTTTTTCCGGAAATCGAATATAATAGGTATTAGCGAAACACCGATCAATTTTCACAGAGAAAGGAAACAGAGACATGGGAGTAAAGGTAGTAAAATTCGGCGGTTCCAGCCTTGCTGATGCCAATCAGATCAAGAAGGCTGCCGCTATTATAAAAGCGGATGCAGACAGAAGATTCGTTGTTCCGTCCGCACCGGGCAAGCGTTATGACGACGACATCAAGGTAACCGACATGCTGTATGCATGCTATGAAAAGGCAAGCCTTGGTCAGGATTTCGAAGCAGATTTCCAGATGATCAAGGATCGTTACAACGGCATTATTGCTGACCTTGGCGTGGAGGTCTCTCTTGAGGAGCAGTTCTCCCAGATCCACAAGGCACTGGCAACTGCGGGCAGAGAGTATGCGGCAAGCCGTGGTGAGTACCTCAACGGTATCATCATCGCAGCTTATCTGGGCTTCACCTTTGTGGACGCAGCCGATGTCATCGTATTCAGTGATGAGGGTGTCATGATGCGTCATGAAACTGTTGCAAAGCTCCGTGAGCGTCTGAACGGTGTGGAAAATGCTGTTATTCCGGGCTTCTATGGCAGATCTGTCAGCGGTGTGGTACGCACCTTCTCCAGAGGCGGTTCCGATGTCACAGGTTCCCTTCTGGCAAGAGCTGTGAGAGCTTCCGTATATGAGAACTGGACGGACGTGTCCGGTATGCTGGTGGCTGACCCGAGAATCGTAGACAGCCCGCTGACCATCAACCAGATCACCTACAAGGAACTGCGTGAGCTGGCTTACATGGGTGCAACTGTTCTGCATGAAGATGCGATCTTCCCGGTCAGAACTGCAGGCATCCCGATCAACATCCGCAACACCAATGCGCCTGAGGATGCAGGCACCATGATCATCCCGGATGATGACGCAAATGACGATACCAAGATCCGCACCATCACCGGCATTGCCGGAAAGAAGGGCTTCTCCGTTATCAACATTGAAAAGTCCATGATGAACAGCGAGGTTGGCTTCTGTCTGGACGTACTGAGCGTGATTGCAGAGCTGGGGATTTCCTTCGAGCACATGCCGTCCGGTATTGACACGATGAGTGTGATCGTGGACAGCAAGAGCCTTGAGGGCAAGGAAGAGCAGCTGCTCGAGGCACTGCGCAGAACTGTAAATCCCGATCATGTATCCATCGAGAAGGACATTGCACTGCTGGCAGTCGTGGGCAGAGGCATGCGCCGCACACATGGTACAGCGGCAAAAATCTTTGCAGCACTGGCACATGCAAGAATCAATGTCAAGATGATCGACCAGGGTTCCAGCGAGCTGAATGTCATTGTCGGCGTAAACGAGCATGATCTGCACCAGGCAATCCGCAGCATCTACGAGGTATTCATCACCTCCAAGATGGAACTGGCGCTGATCAAGAGCGATATCATTTCTTAAACAGCGAAGCTGTTGTGAATCAATGACAAAATCCGATGCCTTTTGCGGGGCATCGGATTTTCTGCTTGACATTTCACATTTCCGTAACATCATCTGTCAAGCCAAATCGAAAAGGACGATGCTTTCGCATCGTCCTTTTTTTCGTCTTATACAGGCAGTTTATCGATCAGCTTGACAATATACTTCATGATATTGAGCGAATCATTTGCACCCGGAACGCCGTCAAGATCCACGTCTGCATAGACCTTGCCCTGTGCGCTCAGAGAGCCGCCGCCAAGCAGATTCTTGTTCAGTACGATAATATCCAGAACGTCAATCTCACCGTCACAGTTTGCATCACCGTATGGGATCGTATCGGGATCGGTAGGTTCGGGATCCGTGGGTTCGGGATCGCTGCCATCGGAAATGCTGCCGTACACGATACCGCAGCCAACGGTACTCATGTACAGAGCGCCGTATTCGTTCATGTCACCAACGATAAAGTTTCCGTTACCGGTACCGCCGTAGAGATAATCGGAATTGATCAGCTCCCATGTCTTGCCGATATCATTGGATCTGTACAGACCCTCTGCGTCGCCTTCGGTGGGCTTACCGTAAATGTACAGCGCATTCGGGCTTTTTGCATCCTTCGGTGCGCCGAAGCCTACGGTCTTGCAGTAGAAAACATCCATCGGCTCAATGGTCGGATTGCCGGTATTTGCATTGGTTACATGGAACATGCCGTACCAGCCTGCGCCCAGAACCAGCTCGCCTTCACTGATGTAAGCGATTCTTGCTGCGCTGTCGCACTGGTCAAACATGCAGATATTTGTCGCAGTAAAGGTCTTGCCGTAGTCCGTGCTGACACAGAATATATATTTTGCGTCATCAATTGTCGGCTCGGGCTTGGAATAATGCCAGGAAGAATTGAAATAGGTTGCATATGCATAAACCACATTCGGCTGCTCCGGCTCTACATACAGGTAGGTCGGCTTGGAGCCGTAGGTTGTCGGAATGCCGGAGCACGCAGTCCATGTCTGACCATAGTCATCGGAATAGGAGATCGTGCCGTCATCCTTGCTGCCCTTGAAGAAACGGTAGCTGCCTTCCTCAAGCTCTGTGATGGCAGCCTTGCCGCCGGGAGAATTGGACATCTTTTCCCATGTTGCGCCGCCGTCGAGGGTGTAGAAACCACCGGCAACGTCATTCTGGTTTTCTGCAATACGGATCATAACATCCGGATTCTGCGGGCAATATGCAATGGCACCTGTAGATCCCATATTCGGGTAGTGCTGTGTGATGGTGGTATCAGCCTTATGCTCAAAGCCGTCATAGTCACCGATCGCAGAGTAATTGCTGCCGCCGGGAATGCTGATGAAGTCGAGTGCTACAACTTCTTCGATGCCGTCCGGATGGAAATAGTACACGGGAAGCTCATCCCACACATTATCACACGCAAAGACACCGTTACCGGAAACAACCAGTGCACGGTTGCTGTCACGGGGGTCAAGCACCATGGTGCCGCACCAGTGGATCGCCTTATTGCGGATCCAATCAAAGCCGCCGTCCTGCAGATAATCTGCCTGCAGCGGACCGCCCCAGGAAGTCTCGTTGCCGGGAGTGATGGGAGACCATGTGGCACCGCCGTCCTCGGAACGATAGAACTGGTCACCCCAGCATACCTTATCATCCGCCCAAGCATCCTTGTACCAGAGCTGGGAAGCCCATACGCCGCAGGTGGTAGCCACGAGCTTATTGGCATCCTTCGGGTCGCTGGTGCATCCGCCGAAGCTGTTGCCGGTCGGGGAAATATCGGTTACTTCGCCCGTTTTGGTATTATATCTGTAAATACCGCCGCCTGTACCATTGAAGATCAGACCGCCGACATAGCAGATAAGCAGGTTGCCGTCCGCATCCTTGTTGATTCTGGCAGGATAAGCATCTTCCGGAAGCGCACTGCTCAGCGGCTCCCAGTTATCCTCGCCCACATCTGCCACCCAGATATTGGAACCGATGCCCACATCGGACACACCGACATAGACCTTGCCCTCATGGATGGCAATGGTACCGATACCGTTGACCTTGCTGTAATCATCGCCCTTTGTGGTCTTTTCCACAACTGTACCCCATGTCGGCCAGTTGAGCTCATTGGTGAACAGGCCCAGATCATTGAAGCTGTCAACATAGCCCCATGTTTCACCGGCATCCGTACTCATGATCAGACCGTCGGTATCGCCGCCGCAGTAGATGATATCGGGGTTATCCGGGTCAACTGCAATCGGTTCGCCGGTCTGTCTGCCTGCGCCGTTGCCGTGCACCTTGATCAGGTCTGTGACCTCGTGTTCCTCAAAGGTCAGACCGCCGTCGGTGGATTTGAGGATAGCGGTTCTTTCGCCGCTGAAATACGCACAGCCGACCAGCAGATAGATGGTATCATCATCCGTCGGGTCGATACACATGCCGTCCACGCTCAGATAGCCTCTGTCCTCGTCGGTAATGGATACAAGCATCTGCACCCATTCCATTTTGTCATAATCATAGCGATAGGCACCGCCAACGTCGGTTCTCGCGTACATGTTGTTCTCTCCGGTGACGATACCGGAAACAAACCCGCCGCCGCCGATGCGGACGGTTCCCCAGTCGTACTCATCCGCTACGGAACCCACGGTTTCCGCAGAGGACGTTGCCGCTGTCAGTGATGTGCAGAGCAGTGCCGCACTGACGGCAGCTGCTGCCAGTTTTTTGATTGCTTTCATACCATTTCCCTCACTTTGATTTGTGTGCCGGAGCGGTTTTTTCGAAAAAAACCACCCAGGCGGTGCTGACTCCGATGTCATTACACTCCGATATATTTTGATTGGATATTACACTTATTATATACCCATTCCGTGGAAATTGCAATAGTTTTTTTCGGAATTTTCTGAATTTTATGTGAACTTTATAAAAAGCCCCGGCAAAATTGCCGGGGCTTTGGGTCGGGGTAAGGAATTGTCCGATCGTGGCAAGAGATTTGTTCCATTTCCGGATGGTTATTCCGCAGCTTCCTCCAGACCCACGATGCGTTTCATCACGCACAGAGAATCGGTACCATCGACCACGCCGTCGCCGTTGAAGTCCGCACGATTGCTGCCGGCACTTCTTGCTGCCGGGAGCGCACCGCCGCCGAGGGCATATTGGTTGAGCACGATGACATCCAGCACATCAAGAGTGCCGTCGCCGTTGGCGTCACCGAGGGGGGATGCGGAAACGGGCACCACGGGATTGCCGTTCACGACATACATGGTCACCTCGTCGCCCTTCTTCAGGTCACGCATATCGACCGAACCGGGCTGCACATAGCTGCGAAGAAAATCGTTTGCGTAGATGGATTCTGCGCCATCCTGTGCTGTCAGGATCGGGAAATTGGTACCGAACTCCAGACCATCCACCGTGAAGACCTCGGTATTTTCGGTATCAAACAGGGAATAGAGACGGAAAATCTCATTGTTGCTTGCCACGCCGTCGAAGTAGATCGCGGCTGTTGCAGCGAGCGGCTCCTCACAATAGCCGGTGCGCACTTCCAGAATATCGCCGTATTTCGGCGCTTCTGCATCCACCGACATAAAGGGTGCCAGTTCAGCTGCACTGATATATCTGGGGTAGCATCCGCCGCCGATATCCAGAATGATATATTTTTCCGGTGCTTCTTCGTTGTCCACGCCGATGACAGCAAATGCGGGATAGGGTTCGGCATCCTCTGCAAACACTGCCGTGCCCATCATGCAGGAAGCGGCGCATGCCATTGCGGAAAGGATTGCAAATAGCTTCTGTTTCATCATAATAATTCCTCCTTTTGTAAGTAAAGAACCTGCTTCTCAATCAGCCATCAAAAGCCGAAAATCTCCGTCCAGTTCATGGGAGCATCAGCGCCCTGTGCGGCAGCGTAAACCAGCACCGCAGAAGCGTCGGCAGCATTCACTACGCCGTCATCATTCACATCGAAGCCGGTGGTCGCATCCACCTGTGTGCCCGTGCCGCTTGCTGCTGCAGCCAGCAGGATTTCGCCAGCATCGCCGGCATTGATCTCATTGTTGCCGTCCGCATCGCCAATGCGTGCAAGCGCCTGCGGTACCATGGGAACGCCCTGATAAACGTACATGGTCACCTTGTCACCGACGTCGGGCTTTGCCCAGTCGATGCCGTCGGGCTGCATGAAGTCAACATTACCGAGCGACAGACCGATTCCGAGCACGAAATCCACGGGATACTGGTAATTTTTTTCCGCACTCTGCAGCCAGACATAGGTGCTCTCGTTTGGCTTACTGATGGCTGTAAATTCCGCAGTTTCCGCCTTGTCAAAGACGGAACCCTCAATGCGGATGGTTTCTGCCTTCTCAAGTCCAAAATCATTCGTGCCACCAAAGCAGGTACACCAGTAACCGCCTGCTACCGTAAAAATGTCACCATAGGACAGCGGTGTGCCGCCTGCTGCGAGGTAGGGTTCAACTTCCTTTGCACTCAGGAAGTAAGCGGCATACGGATTACCGCTTGCGATGATGACGTAATTCTGCGGCTGTTCCGGATCATCCACGCCGATGACCACGAATTCGTCACGGGAAAAGAGATCGTCCTGTGTGGCGGGCACCACGGGGTCGCCGTTTTCATCATCCATGAACGTGATCACGTCGCCTGCCTGTGCGTTGATCACAAGTTCCGAGTTATAAAGCTCATATCCCCGTTTGACCTGCAGGTCATAGTAATAATTTTCGGCTTCGCCCGCCGTATCGGTCAGTGTCAGCATCGTACCGGTATTTTCGGTTACCGTGTATTCCTCATAACCGTATACCTCTGCGGCGGTGCCGATACGGTCGATGTTTTCGATATCGGGCAGAATTGCCGGAAAGCTTTCCGCAACGGGTCCACGCAGTTTCAGTTTCACAACATCGCCTGCACCAATGGTATCGCCGACGCTGTCCACGGTTTCCCTAAAAAAGCACACACCGTGACCGCTGACATCCATCAGTTCCGGACCGATGACGATGCCGGTTGCTGTCCACGGCACATCCCATGGATCGACCGATGTATCCTCCGCAAGGAGTACGGGTTCGCCGTTGTACATGTAGCAGAGGATCTCCTCGCTGTTTTCCACATCTGGCGCAGGGATGCCGTAATCCTCGTCCGGATAGTAGAGATGCATGTCATTGTTCTCATCCTCCAGATGGCATTCTGTCACCTTTCCGTCATATGCCTCATAGCCCACAATGGTCAGGGATTCCAGCGTGCCGATCTCCTCGATATTGCCGTGGTTGATCATCACAGCAGGGTTTTCTTCTGTATAATGCAGACAGCCGGGATAGACTTCTGCAGTGAATTCCGGCGCAGACAGTGTGATCACATCTCCCGGTTCAGGAGCATCCTGATTTTCCAACAGCTTTTCCATATCTGCGCCGCAGCCTGAAATCTCTTCGAGATAGGACGTGCCGATTTCACGCAGATACAAACTGTAGATAACGCCATTTTCATTCGTACGGACATCTAAAATCAGATAATCCTTGCCGGACACCTCCGCTTCCGCAACTGCCGTAAAAGCAGGCATCGCCGACAGGGCGCATACAAAGGCGGTCACAGCAGCAAACAGTTTCTGTTTCATCATAAAAATTCCTCCTTTGATTGTGTTGAATTTGTGGAAATATCGATGATTTCCTGTTATTTTTATCATACCACATTTCCCCTCTGAATGCAATCCCCCCTAAGTGATATCAGTGCACAAACTTGCCCCTTTTCGCTTGTGCAAAATCACCAAATACCGCCGTTTCTGCGGATTCCATGAAAATCCTGTGAAAATGCGTGACAAATCCGGAAAACTATGGTATAATAATACCGATCCCACAGTTTTCACCGGACGGCGGCGTGCACCGCCATAGAGAAAAGAGGATGAACATGCAAAACAGAACCGTTCGCCGCAGAAGCGGCAACCAAGGAAAATATATCATCGTGCTGGCGCTGGTCTGCCTGGTACTGGTTTTCGCCATCGGACTGATCAGCAAAAACCGCAGCGGCGATACCCCCGACGAAAGTCTGCGTGCACAGGAAACCACGCAGACTCCGACCGCTGCCCCCGTGCAGACCGAACCGCAGCCCATTGCGACACAGCCGGCTGAAACCACCCCCGTTCCCATTGCAACCGCTGCGACGGATCCGACCGACGCACCTGCGGCAGCGACGGAATACGGGCATCTCTACATACGCATCAACCGGGAAAAAACCGTGACACTTCCCGGTGGCTTCGGCACGGACGTGCGCTATTCCGTCAGCGATGACAACGTTGCCGTGGTCGATGAAAACGGCGTCGTGACGGGACTGCAGAAGGGCGAATGCGTCCTCACTGCCGAAAGCGGCACACAGTCGGTACAGATCCCCGTAACTGTGCGTGAAATGGTGATCGAGGACGGCTGCACCTATGTGGACGGCATTCTTGTGGCAAACAAAAGCTACAGCCTCCCTCCGGAGTATGACCCCGGTCTTCTGCCCGTGACCGAAGAAGCGTTCGATCAGCTTTCCTCCGATGCAGCAGCGCAGGGGCTGGACATCCACAATTCCTCGGATTACCGCACCTACAGCTTTCAGGTTGAGGTGTACAACAGCATGGTCGATGCCTACGGCAAGGAGTACGCCGACAGCGTTTCCGCAAGACCGGGCTTCTCCGAGCACCAGACGGGCTACACCATCGACTGCAATACCATCGACAACACCTTTGCGGACACCGCCGCAGGCAAATGGCTTGCTGCGCACTGCTGGGAATACGGCTTCATCATCCGCTATCCGGCGGACAAGGTGGAACTGACGGGCTATGATTATGAGTCCTGGCATATCCGCTATGTGGGCGTGGAGCACGCAAAAGAGATCTGGGAGCAGGGCATCTGCCTGGAGGAATATCTCGATATCGAGTCAAAATACGCAGAATAGAGCAAAACAGCGTTCTCCGTCACGGGGAACGCTGCTTTTTTATGACAGGATCCGCCCCCAGACCGCCGGTTCTCCGGAACCTGCGGCGGCGGCATACATCAGGATGGCGCTGGCATCCGCTGCATCCAGTACGCCGTCACGGTTCACATCGCCGCAGTCCTGCTGCTGTGCCGACAGCGTTCCCTTGCCATCCGCACCTGCGGCAGCGGCATGTTCCAGTGCAGCCGAGGCGTCCACTGCATTCACAAAGCCATCTCCCGTGCAGTCACCGATGCCGTCCCATGCGGATCTGCCACTGTAGTAACGGTGCCAGTCCTCCAAAGCAAAATCGGGGGCTGCGGTCATTCCCCCCTCGTTTGCGGCGTTGAATTCCGCCGCCAGCGCTTCGGCTTCGAGCAGGATCTCATAATCCGTCATCGGCGGATCCGCTGCAAGGCACTGCGCATGGAGCGCCTCGCCACGTTCGAAGAGCGTGGAGATCCCGAATGCTTCGGACGAGGTGTCCGTACTGTCCGAAAACGTGACCCGGAACGTCCCATCCCATTTCGCCCAGGCGGATGTGCTGCAGTCAAGCGGAATGGTATCGTACACCCCATCCGCCCAGAGTGTGAAATCCAGACAGTATTCCTGCATGATCTGCGTATAGGCAGGCTTGAGCAGCACCAGATACAGTGCCGTGTCCTCGCCGCAGCGATCCACGCAGGTCTGCACCTGCGGCGACCAGCTGACAGTATACAGCGGATCTTCGCCTTGCGGAAAGGGCACGACGGAAGAAACACCCTTGGTTTCGGCAAGGATCTCCGCCGTCACGGAAGGCTCCGTCACGGCGAGAAAGCCGCCGTAGGCATACTGCTGCACCAGCATCCAGATCCGTCCGTCCTCCTGCGGGGTATAGGAGACATATTCCACCGCATCCGCAGACAGGGGATGCGTCATGCAGCAGACTGCCATGACAAACGCAGGGATCCAGTTTCTGCGCCTCATCTGAGAATTTCCGTCCAGTCCGCAGCACCCTCGGCACCGGATGCTGCCGCATACTGCAGGATATAGGAAGCGTCCACCGCATCCACGGTGCCGTCGCAGTTGACATCGCCCGCCATGCGCACGCCCTCGTCAAGGGATGCACCCTTCTGTGCGCCGCTTTCGGTTGCATAGGCGAGCACTGCGGAAGCGTCATTAGCGTTGACTGCCGCATCGCCGTCAAAATCGCCTGCGCCGTCCCAGAGATCCTCGTTGGGATAATAGTGCATGTTCGTCTCGTGTGCGCTGTAGGAGGGGGCAATGCTGTCCAGCCTGTCGCCGTAGTTCTCCATCGCTGTTTTTGCCACATGATAGCCGATCATGGTGATCTCATAATCCGTCATGATGCCGGCTGCCTCCCGTGCTGCAGCGATTTCCTCGGGAGTCATGGAAGAAGTATCCGTGGAGGCTTCAAACGCATCCAGCGCTTCCTTCCATGCCTTGTAGGTTTCCGTTGCTTCCTCCAGACCGCAGTCCAGAAGAATTTCCCGGAAGGCTTCCGGATCTTCGCCATCATCGTTTATAAAATGTCCGGTAAAGCCGCCGTTCCACACGCCGAGGCTGTCCACGTTGGCAGCAAGGGTGATGATGTCGCACACATAGTCATGCTCCAGCATGAACTTTCTTGCCAGCGTCAGCAGGTTGGCACGGAATTCCCAATCCACCGAAACCTGATAGAGCTTTGCATTTTCCCCATGCTCCGCCAGTTTCTGCTCCAGCGCCTCTGTGAAGTGCCGGATCATACCGGAATCGGTACCGTCTGAATAGATCACAGGACCGGGCTGCCATTCTGCGAAGGAACCGTAAAGCTCGAATTCCTGCCCGAACAGTTCGGTTACCTTATCCGCCTCGGAGGGGGCGGTGCCGTCGGTGATGATGAAAAATCCCGCCAGCATGGTTTCGTCATACACGCCATAGTCGAAATACGCATTGCCAAGCTCGGTTTCTTCGATCGTTTCGTAATGATGCAGGAAACCCAGTTCGCTTTCTGCGCTTGCAGTCATACCGATTGTGCTGCCCATGCAGCAGATTGCAGTCAGTCCTGCCAGTAATCTTGTTCTCATTGTTGTCATAATGATTCCTCCATTTCTTTTTTGCTCGTCATGCAACTCTAAAATATCTCTGCTTTCAAAACAGAAAAAGCGGAAAAGGTAGATTTCGTGGGGCTGCGCCCCACGCCCGCCTCTCTAAAAAGCAAGTTTTTAGAGATTCCCATCAGCACCCGGCACCGGTTTCCGGATGCCTTTGCTTATATAACCATCGGGCGAAAAAAAGATTGGATGATTTTTGAAAAAATTTTCGGATTTGGAAATCTGCACAAAATGCTGCCGCCGCTTTCATGCTTTTTCACAAGAAAAGCCCCCGTGGTCGGGGGCTTTGGGGCTGTCGCTGTTTTCAGCTTACTTCATGGTCATTCTGGCTGACGGGTTTGGTGAAGCCTGCGCTTTCACAAAATACAGCGCCGACATCATCCGTGAAGGTGCAGGTATAGAGCGCATAGATCTTATCGTCAAGCTGCTCAAATCTTACTGTATATTCACAATCGGTGATCTCTGTGCGTTCTCCGACACTGTCGATATATGCCTGAATCTTTTCCTCGAAATAGTCATAATCCACCTCGGATTCGAGGGTATTGTAGCTGACGTTGAATGCACGCACGTCACCATAGGCGTTGAATTCGGCAATTGCACAGGTTGAACCGGCGTTACTGTCGGTACTCTTGATCAGCAGATCGCCGGGACGTCCGTAATTGGAAATCTCATACGCAGTGTTACTGCCGACACAGCTCTCGAAAATCTCGCCGGCGGTCAGGGAAACATCCGCAGTCGTGAGCGTAGGTGCATCGTCTTTCACCACTTTATTCAGGAAAATATCTTCGGTGTTTGTATAGGAACACAGCCGTCCTTTTTCATCAAAGCAAAAAGTTTCACCGTCCGCTGAGCGGTATTCATAATAGGTGATCGTCGGGGCATTGTCTTCGGGATTTTCAAATTCGTAGCCGATGACGATTTCCTGCTCTCTTTCACCGATATATGTCAGATCGGAGGTGTCAAAGTAAACGGAGGTGTCGATGGGGGCGGGTTCATCGGAGAAAAGTGCGGACAACGGTTCCGCATCCGCCTTTACACAGCCGCAAAGCGGCACAACCGCAAGCAGCAACGCTGCCATGGCGCAGATAGGATACTTGTTCATAGGGATACCTCCTTCTTTGTGATCGTCGGGGATTCTTCCTTCCACCTTCATTATACACCATAAATTTCCAGAAAACAACCCCCTCCAAGTAATAAAATGTACCAAATATCGCCATTTGCATTTGGCAATGCTGCACAAGGGGCGGGCGGCGGCAGGCGGGAGAAACGGGCTGCTCTTTGTTCGATTGCACAAAAGCTTTTCGGTGATTTTGTGCACAACTCCAAAATTCTGATTCCCTATGGAAATTGCAGGCGGAATGTGCTATAATAAAGTGGTAAATCATACCGCAAAAAAGCGCAGGAGGAACGAGTTATGAAGGATTTCATGAAGGCTATGTGTGTACTGACCATCATTTTCGGTACGTTATTTCTGGCAGCAAAGCTCGCCGACCGTTTTTGCGGAAAACTGAAACGGTCCTATATGACCGTGGACTAACGGCAAAGGAGTCTTGAAAAATGGAAATCAAATTTGAAAAGGCTGCGACTTTGAAAGAAAAGCCGTCAGATGAAAGCAAACTCGGTTTCGGCAGAGTGTTTACCGATTATATGCTGGTGATGCCCTATGATGAGGGGCAGGGCTGGCATGATCCGGTGATCAAGCCCTACGGACCGATTTCCCTGTATCCGTCCGCAATGTGCCTGCACTACGGTCAGACCGTATTCGAGGGCATGAAGGCATACCGTACAGAAAGCGGCGATATTCAGCTGTTCCGTCCCGAGGAGAATTTCAAGAGACTGAACGAGTCCAACCGCCGTCTCGTCATCCCCGAGATCGACGAGAATCTGTGCATGCAGTGCCTCAATGAACTGCTCAAGGTGGAAAAGGACTGGGTACCCCATACAGAGGGCGCATCCCTGTACATTCGTCCGTATATCTTTACAACAGATCCGTTCCTCGGCGTTCGCCCGGGTGAGCACTATCTGTTCATCATCATTCTGTCCCCGTCCGGCGCTTACTATGCAAGCGGTCTGGATCCGGTCAACATCTATGTGGAGACAAAGTATGTCCGTGCTGTCAGAGGCGGTATGGGCTATGTCAAGACCGGCGGCAACTACGCTGCATCCCTGATCGGTCAGGACGAAGCGCACAAGCAGAATTATTCTCAGGTTCTGTGGCTCGACGGCGTGGAGCAGAAGTACATCGAAGAAGTCGGTGCGATGAACATTTTCTTCGTGATCGACGGCGAAGTGGTAACACCGCAGCTGCAGGGCTCCATCCTGCCGGGTATCACCAGAAAGTCCGTTATCCAGCTGTGCCAGAGCTGGGGACTGAAGGTTTCCGAGCGCCGCATCACCATTGAAGAAGTGGCAAAGGCATACGACGAGGGCAAGCTGAACGAGGTATTCGGTACCGGTACCGCAGCGGTCATCTCCCCGGTAGGTCACCTCAAGTGGGGTGACAAGATCATGGAGATCGGCGGCAACAAGATCGGCCCGATTTCTCAGAAGATCTACGACACCATGACCGGCATCCAGTGGGGCAGACTGGAAGATCCGTTCGGTTGGATTGTTCCTGTAAAGTAAATTTGTATTGACAGCAACCCCTGCGGATGCAGGGGTTGCTTTTGTGCGGAGCGTGCCCGTGAAAATCGGGTAATGCTCTTGACACAGGCATTTTCATAATGTATAATGAAAATGGAGAGAATTTCTAATATGACAGGAGTGATCTGATGAAAAAAGAAAAGGCAAAGGTAAAATTGGGAACGCTGGAAAAGATCCTTGCGTTCCTTCGCAAGGCCGGTATTCCGGACATGCTGCTGACCCGATTTGCAGGCATGTTCTTCCTGGTTTCCGGCTTCAATATCCTCCGGCTGCGGGACGCGCAGGCGGATATGTTTGAGATGTGGGAGACATTCGTCGGCAACGTTTCGCTGGCGGGCACCTTCCTCTGGATCGCACTGGGTGTGATCCTGCTGTCCATCTTCTATGAAACCACGCCGGAGAAATACCGCATCGCTGACCCCATTGTCCTGTTTACGGGCGTGATGCTGTTTTCACTTTCCGTTGTGTGGCGCACCGATGATTTTTACCTGTGCATCGGCATTTCTGCGGTTGCGCTCGTGTTCATCGGGTACATGATGCAGAAGATCAGCCACGAGCGTTTTGAAAAGCTTCCGACCATCGCATCGGCGATCATTGTCGGGGTTGTGACGCTGGCTGTGCTCATTTTCGTCTGCGTGACATCCATCGGCAGACACCGGATCTTTGTCACCACGGGCTTTGACTTCGGTATTTTTGTGCAGATGTTCCATGCACTGGCGGATACCTTCACGGCGGTGATCTCCTGCGAACGTGAGACGCTGCTGTCCCATTTCAATGTGCATGCGTCCTACATTTTCTATTTCCTGACGCCGATTTTCGCCCTGTTCCCGAACGAAAACACCCTGCTCATCATGCAGGCGGTTCTGGCGCTGAGCGGCGTGATCCCGCTGTTCCTGATGGCACGGAAGCACAAATTCAGCGGTTTTCCGCTGATTTCGGTCTGCATGATCTACGTTTTCTATGCCGGAATTCTGGCGCCGTGCTATTACGATTTCCACGAAAATGCCGTCCTGCCGACCGTTCTGATGTGGCTGCTGTATGCGGTGGATCAGCGCAAATATGTGCTGCTCTATATTATGGCAGTACTAACCTGCATCGTCAAGGAGGACGCACCGCTGTATGTGATGTGCATTGCGATGTACTTCTTCTTCGATGAGAAGAGCAAAAAACGCCTGCACGGACTGCTTGTCACAGGACTGTCATTCGTGTATTTTGTTGCCATCACCAACTGGCTTGCGGAACACGGCGACGGACATATGATGGCAAGAACAAGACTGGGACTGCTGACCATCGACGCAGACGCCGGCTTTGCAGGCATCGCACAGAATGTGCTGCTGCACCCCGGTTACTTCTTCAGTCTGCTGGTGAAGGAGGAAACGCTCCTGTTCTTCCTGCAGACGATGCTGCCGCTGCTTTTCCTGCCGCTGATGACAAAGAAGATTCACCGGTTCCTGCTGATCGTGCCCTATGTAATCATGAATCTGGTCATCGGTGCCGGCTATACCTATGCGGCAAATATCGAATTCCAGTACATTTTCGGGCCGTCCTGTCTGCTGATCTTCATGACATTCCTCAACTGCGCCGACGAGGAACGGGAAAAGCGCAATACCATGGCAACACTCTGCGCTGTGCTTTCGGTGATCTCTGCGGTGACGCTGATCTCGGATAATCTGAAGTTTTCCGAGACCTACCAGGAGCGCAAGGACTACTACAAGCGCCTTGAGACCTGTCTGGATACCATTCCGCAGGATGCGGTTGTCATTGCCAACACCTGGTTCGTGCCGCACATTGCCGACCGCCGGGAGCTGTACAATTTCGACAAGAAGGATCTGGTTTACGACGAGCAGCAGAATGTGATCGACGTGACCAATCTGGATTATTACGATTTCTATGTCCTGAGCAGAAGGGACGAAAACACGAATTATGTGGTACCCTTCCTGGAAGAAGCCGGCTACACGATCTTCAATGAAACCGATAATTTCATTGTGATCTACGTCAGCCCCGACTATGTGTTCAAAAAATAACAAATCTGTGCGCCATCCCGGCTGATTTCCCGGGATGGTGCTTTTTTGTGCACGATCCTGCCCATCCGTATGGGAATTTTCCGCATGGGCGCAAAAAAACCGATTTTTGCTTGACAAGCCTATGCTGCTTGGTGTATAATAAATTTATATGTTTATTTTTGCAGGGAGATTCTGTCTGCAAACAATCCATGTACTATCAGAAAGAAGAGGAAGACTATGAAAAATGTTGTAATCATCGGTGCAGGCCCTGCCGGTCTGACCGCCGGCTATGAGCTGCTCAAGCAGGCACCGAACGAATATCAGGTGACCATTTATGAGGAAACCGACGCCATCGGCGGTATTTCCAAAACCGTCAAGCATAACGGCAACCGTATGGATATCGGCGGTCACCGTTTCTTCTCCAAGGACAAGGCTGTAATGAAGTGGTGGCAGGACATGATGCCCTACCAGGGAAAGCCTTCCTTCGATGACATCAAGCTCAAAAGAGAAAAGAAGCTCTTCGAGGGCGGTCCCGATCCGGAGCAGACTGACAGAGTTATGCTCGTGAGAAACCGTGTGTCCAGAATTTACTACAAGCATAAGTTCTTTGATTATCCGGTTTCCATGAAGTGGGAAACCATCAAGAACATGGGCTTCGGCACTACCATGGTGGCTGGTTTCTCCTATCTCGGCTCCACCATTGCCAAGAAACCCGAGGACTGCCTCGAAAACTTCTACATCAACCGTTTCGGCAGAAAGCTCTACTCCATGTTCTTCGAGGGTTATACCGAGAAGCTCTGGGGCAGACATCCCCGTGAAATCTCCGCTGACTGGGGTTCCCAGCGTGTCAAGGGTCTGTCCATCATGGCAGTCATCAAGGACATGTTCAGCAAGATCGGCGGCAAGAAGGATCAGAAGAAGGTAGAGACCTCCCTGATCGAAGAATTCTATTACCCGAAGTACGGTCCCGGTCAGCTCTGGGAAACCACCGCACAGGAATTTGAAGCACTCGGCGGCAAGATCGTGATGAATGCCAAGGTGACAAAGATCAACACCGACGGCACCGGCAAGGTCACCAGCATCACCTGCGAAATGAACGGTCAGGAAACCGAAATCACCGGCGATATCTTCATCTCCTCCATGCCCGTAAAGGATCTGGTGGCTGGCATGAATGATGTGCCCGAGAAGGAAGCTGCCATTGCGGCAGGTCTGCCGTATCGTGACTTCGTGACCGTAGGTCTGCTGCTCGAAAAGCTGGAGCTGAAGAACGAAACTCCCATCCCGACGCTCGGCAACATCGTGCCCGACTGCTGGATCTATGTACAGGATGTGGGCGTAAAGCTCGGCAGAATCCAGATCTTCAACAACTGGTCTCCCTACATGGTGCAGGATCCCGAGCTCAATGTCTGGATCGGTCTGGAATACTTCTGTGCTGAAGGTGACGAGTTCTGGAATATGGCAGATCAGGAATGCATTGATTTTGCCATCAAGGAGCTCAAATCCATGGGCGTGATCGCACAGAATGCGGTCATCAAGGATTCTCACCGTGAGAAGATCAAGAAGGCATATCCGGCATATTTCGATACCTATTCCGAGATCGACACACTGATCGCTTATCTGAACAAGTTCGGCAACCTCTATTGTGTCGGCAGAAACGGTCAGCATCGTTATAACAATATGGACCACTCCATGGCGACCTCCTTTGAAACGGTCAAGAATATTCTCAGCGGCACCACCGACAAGAAGAATATCTGGAACGTCAACACCGAAAAGGAATACCACGAGACCGCCAAGGAAGAGGGCAGTAACTAATGGCTGAAGAAAAGGTAACAGCTCCGGTACAGGAACCTGCGCCGGAGGAAGCTGCACCGCAGGAAGCTGCGGCTGCGCCCCGTCCCGGGATCCGTGAGATCCTGTGCGGCTGCGCTGATTTTGTCGGGAAGCATATCTGGATCGTCATGCTGGTGCTGAGCATCGGGCTTGTCGGTTACTATGTCCTGTTCCCGTCCCGTCAGTTCTTCCATTCGGATACGACGGACACCCTGATGTGGGCGATCGCATCCTATGAAAGCGGCGAGCTGTTTGCACCCGATTTCAATTACGCCTGCCTCCTGCCGTTCAGCACAAGCCTTGTGATGACGGCGCTGATTCCGATTTTCGGCATTTCCATGACGACCCATGTACTCGGCATGCTGGTGTTCTTCCTGTGCTTTGCAGGTTCGCTCATCTGGATGTGCCGCAAAATGAAGTGGTCATGGCACTGGACTTCGGTGATGGCGGCGATCGTGCTGTTCGTGCTGTCGGGCAGTGAAAAGCTCCGTGAGATCTACTGGGGACACACGATCTATTACAGTCTGGGCGTGCTCTTTCTCTTTGTGGGACTTGCCCTGCTCTTCCATCATATGGATCTGGGCGCAAAAAAGGACAGCCGGACGGAATTCGATCCCAAGGATAAAACGGATTACAAGCTGCTGGCAGTCACCCTGCTGATCTGCCTCTGGTTCATTCTCACCTGCACCAATCAGCTGATTGCGATGGTCATTTTCGCCATTCCGCTGATGGCGGCGCTCTTCTGTGAACGCTGGCTGGACAGCGGCTCGGAGCTGCTGTGCCGGAAAAACCGCCGTGCGCTCCTGCTCTTCCTTGTGATGGGCATTGGCATGCTGGTGGGCTATCTGCTGACAAACGTTCTGGCAAATGGCGTTTCTGCCGGCTATGAAGGCGCATTCTCCAGCTATTCGCCGATGAACGAATGGCTCAATAATCTTCTGAAATTCCCCGAACAGTGGATCACGCTCTTTGGCGTCAACGTTCATGCGAATGAACCGCTGCTCAGTGCAGCGAGCATCCAGAATCTGCTGATGCTCCTGGCTTCCGTAGTGATCCTGGTTCTGCCGCTGATCGCACTTTGCTGCTACAACAAAATCGAGGACGCAAAGCTGCGCATCCTGATCCTGAGCTACTGGTTCATGGCGGCGCTCATCATGCTCGGCTATATCTGCGGCAAGCTTTCCAGCGCAAACTGGAGACTTTCCCCGATCGTGGCAATGTCCACGGTGGTATCCGTTGCATTCTTCCGCTGGGCTGCGTCCCGTGTTTCCATGCAGCGTGTGATCTCGGTTCTGATGATCCCGGTGGTGATGGTGACGGCGATCAACGCCTATGGCATTGCGAAAATGTCCCCGACGGCGTACAAGGACGCTGTACTGTACCAGCTTGTGGATACGCTCGAGGCATATGGTCTGGATTACGGCTATGCGAATTTCTGGCGTGCCAACTCCATTACAGTCATTTCCGACTGCAATGTGGAATGCCGCAGCGTGGATATCACGACCAATGGCGTGATTCCGTATCACTACCAGAATTTCAGCGCATGGTTCGAGGATCAGCCGGGTCAGGAGCGTTACTTCCTCCTGATGACGGATATCGAGAAAAACGATCTGCTTTCTTCCGACAGCCTGATTCCGTCCATTCCTCATGCAGAGATCGCCGAACACGGCTATTATATCTGGGTATTTGAACAGAACATTGTGAATTAACAGCTCAAACCGTCCTTGCAAAGGGGCGGTGAGGTTGTCGAAAAGGTATACTTACGCTTAAATTTGCCCCACAGCTAACGCACGCCCTACGGGTACTCCTGCCCCTCCCCAGAGGGGAGGACGGAGTATTTTTCGGCTATATACTGGGGGTTGTAGGGGGCTTCGCCCCCTACATGCGCCGAAGGCGCAACTAAGAATAAAAAACTAGTCCAGCCGTGCGCCTTGCGGCGCACTGGCTGGACGGGACTTTTTTAACAACCTCGCCGCCCTTGCAAAGGGCGGTTTCTGTTTGCACTGCGCCGATCCGGAAAAATGCGGACTTTCCTCTGTTTTCCATGAAATTCTGTTTTTTCCTATTGACAATCCGGAAGATTTGTGCTATAATAAAAATAATTCAGTAAAATACAGAAACGGAAAAAGGAGCGGAAACGTTTATGGCTATTTATGAAATGATATGCGGTGCTGTTGTACTGCTGCTGAGCCTGCTGATCGTGATCCTCTGCCTGATGCAGGATACCAAGACACAGCAGAACATGACCTCTGCCATCACAGGCGGCAGCAATGAGTCCTTCTACGGAAAGAATGAGGGCAGAACCAGAGAAGCGATGCTGCAGAAGCTGACCAGAAATCTGGCAATCATCACTTTCGTTGCGATCCTTGCAATGAACATCGTGATCCCCTACATCATGACATTCTTTGAAACAGCAGAATAATTGATACCGCATGACCCTGTGTTCCGTAGACGAACGCCGGGTCATTTTTATTGTACCCCATCCGCTCAGATCTGATAAGGAGAAAACAATGGCAAGACACAACAATAAACACGACCGCAGAAAGCACAGCACTGCGCCTGCGGCACCGAAAAAACAGACAAATCCCAATATCAGCCGGGAGGAGATCGCCTCCTTCTGCAATAAAATCAAAACCTTCCTCACCCAGAACGGCAAACGCAAAATGCCCGCTGCGGAGCTTGCAAAAAAATGCCGCAGCCGCCGCAGTCCCGAGGCGTTCCGTCTGGCGATGGAGCAGCTTGTCCGTGAGGGCGTGATCCTCGAACGCAGGAGCGGCTATACCCTGTGCAGCACAAGCGGCTGTTTTCCGGCGGAAACGGTGCGCCTTGCGCATTCGTTCGGTTTCATCCGTGACGAGGAGGGGACGGAATATTTCGTTCCGGGCAAATTCCTCATGGGCAGCATGCCCGGTGACCGTGTCCTTGCGATGCACATCGAATCGAGGAGCGGCTCGCCCGAAGCGGAGGTCGTCTCCATCCTTGAAGAAAGCGCAAACAACCGCATCACCGGCACCATCGTTCCGGAAGAGGGCGGTCTGTGCCTGCGTCCCGATACCATGTGCAATACCCCCCTGCGCATCGACTACAGGGAAAGTGAGCCGTATGCCATCGGGGATAAGGTGCTCTGCGAGCTGACAAGCCGGGGCAGACGGCACATGGAGCATCGGGTCAAAGTACTCCTGAACTTCGGCAGCGCCGACAGTGCGGAAAACTGCATGGCGGCGAAGATCATCGGCATGGATATCCCTGTGGAATTTCCGCCCGAGGTGCTGCGTGAAGCAGAAAAAGCCGCTGCCATGGACATGACTGTCTTTGATACCGAGGGAAGATGCGACCTGCGTGACCAAACGATCTTTACCATTGACGGGGCGTATTCGAAGGATCTTGACGATGCGGTCTCCGTTACAGCCACAGCGGACGGCGGCTGGGAGCTTGGAGTGCATATTGCCGATGTTTCGCACTATGTCCGTCCGAACAGCAAGCTGGATGCGGACGCTTTCAACCGGGGCACGAGCATTTACTATGCGGATAAGGTGATCCCGATGCTGCCGCCGGCGCTGTCGAACGGGATCTGTTCGCTCAATGCGGGTGTGGACAGACTGGCGCTGTCTGCGATCATGCAGATCTCTCCCGAGGGCGATCTGCTTGGGGCAAACTTCTGCAAATCCGTGATCCGCTCCAGGGTACGGGGCGTGTACAGCGAATGCAACGCCATTCTGGACGGCACGGCAAATGCCGAAATACAGGAAAAATATGCCCCCGTTACAGAGATGCTGCACCTGCTCGCCGCTCTGACGGACAAGCTCGAGGAGCGCCGCATCAGCCGCGGTGCGCCGACGCTTGAAAGCACGGAGGCGGCTCTGCTGCTGGATGCGCAGGGCAGATGTGTAGGACTTGTTCCACGGGAACGTGGCAGAAGCGAAGCCATCATTGAGGCGTGCATGCTCATGGCAAATCAGGCGGCAGCACGGCTGGCACGGGAAGCGGAAATTCCGCTTGTGTACCGTGTGCATGAGGATCCTGCGCCGGAGCGTGTGGCGGCGCTCAAGGAGATGCTCGAGAAACTCGGGCAGGCACGTCCGCAGTTTACGGAAGCAAGTCCCCGGGATATGCAGAAAATTCTGGACGATGCACGGGACAAGCCGTATTTCCCCGTGGTGAATATGCTCACGCTGCGCTCGATGGCAAAGGCGAAATACAGTCATGAGCCGCTGGGACATTTTGGGCTTGCGCTGCGGGATTATGCCCATTTTACGTCCCCGATCCGTCGCTATCCCGATCTTGTGGTGCATCGGATCCTGTCGGACTATCTGGACGGCGGCAGCCGTGAGTGGATGCACAAGCGGTATGCAAAATTTGCAGAAAATGCAGCGCAGCATTCCTCCGATACGGAGGTGCGTGCGGTGTCCGTCGAGCGTGATGCGGACGCATGCTATGCGGCGGAATATATGCAGGCGCATGTGGGCGAGGTATTCCACGGCATCATCACAAGTGTGACGGATTTCGGCGTATATGTGACGCTGGACAATCTTGCGGAGGGGCTGCTGCACATTCACGATCTGCCCGAGGGCAGCTATGAGATCGAGGAGGGCTGGTATCTTAAGGAAACGCTGACGGGGAAGATGTACCGTCTGGGTGACGAGATGCAGGTGCTCTGTGCGAGAGCGGATGTGAGCTCGGGGCATATTGATCTTACACTTGCGGAGTGATTTGCCGAAATTTGCCCTCCCCCTGACCCCCTCCCTAAAGGGAGGGGGAAATAATGGGGGGTCTCCGACCCCTCCACCCCGGGAGG
>JAZPZJ010000072.1:0-6435 GCA_045544635.1 Oscillospiraceae bacterium | reverse complement strand
ACCCCTCCACCCCGGGAGGGGCTGCGCCCCTTCACCCTGCTAAAAAGCGCCCATTTTCGGGGCGTTTTTCATTCCTCCGAAACGACTTCCAGCTCCGTCCCCGGATAATAGTAGGCGAGAATCTCCCGATAATCCGCACCGACCTGCGCCATACCATTGGCGCCGTACTGGCTCATGCCCACATTATGCCCGTAGCCCTTGGTCGTGAAGGTGAATGCTCCGTCCGCATATGCGACCGAAAATGCCGCAGAACGAAGCGAAAAAAGGCTGCGGATCTCTTGTCCGGTAAAAATACAGTTGCCCGTGCGGATCTGCGTGACGGTGCCGGATCCGGTTACCTCGGGATCGGTAAACCACGCCGCCGCATCCGCCCCGAGCGACAGCCCGTCCCGGGCATCGCTCAGAATCCGGCGCACCTCCTCAGCAGAAAACACCGCTGTCTGTTCGTAGAGGGGCGCATTGACATCGGAACTGCTGTCCACGGGCACAAGATAGTCCACCTGCGAGCCCCAGACGTGCGCTGCGCTCTCGGTTTTTCCGCTTGACATGGCGTGAAATGCTGCAATAATGGGCGCATCTTCGTACACAAGGATCTCCCCAAGGACGGCATCGACCGCTGCGGAAACCTTGGCATAATACACATCGTAATGCTTGCCGTAGGCTTCACGGATCTCGGCGTCGGTGTAGAACGCCTGATATTTGCTGCTGTCATCGGAAAAATACGCACCTTTGAGACTTTCGTCCGTGCGGCTTTCCGCCAGAAGCGCAAGGCGGTGGGCATATGTGTGGGCGGCGACTGCCTGCGCCTTGAGGGCTTCTGCTTCGAATACGGCGGGCATCTCGGCACAGACCGCCCCGATAACGTAGTCACGCACGGATATTTCCAGCACCTCGCCCGTTTCCGTATCAAGTACGGGATAGAACGCTGTCCCGGCAGGCGCTTCGGTGGGCTGTGCAGCCTGCGGTGCAGCTGCTTCGGTGCCGGATGCTTCCATCGTAAATTCCACAAATTCCGGCATGTCCGGCGGTTCGGTTTCCTTTCCTCTGGCGGCAAGCGCCGGGATCAGCGGCAGCGTGGTCAGCAGCGCTGAAACGATGAGATAGGTCAGGATCTGTTTTTTCATAAGCAGTCACCTCGTTGCAGACATGATTTTCAAGTTATGGTTGAAGTTTCAAGGGTTTTCCCCGATAAAAAAATTTGATAATCGCCGCTTCCCAGCCCCTGTGCACCTTGACTTCACTCCCAAAAGATGCTATAATAATAGGTAAACGAATTGTACAGAAAAACAGGAGGTACCCACATGTCCAATGTTCTTTCCAACTCCGATATGACAAGTTTATGCGATGACCTGCGGAATCATTCCGTCATCGACCAGAGCTTGTATCAAAAATTCCATGTCAAGCGTGGTCTGCGCCGCAGCGACGGCACGGGCGTCCTCGCCGGCATTACCAATATCTGCAACGTACACGGCTATATCGTCAATGAGGGTGAAATGGAACCGATCCCCGGTGAACTGATCTACCGTGGCTATAATATCTATGATCTGGTACATCACGCAGAAAAGGAAAACCGCTATGGATATGAGGAAACAGTGTATCTGCTGCTGTTCGGCAAGCTTCCGACCGAGGATGAGCTGAACGCATTCAACCACTACCTCTCCATGCACCGCCAGCTGCCGTCCGGCTTTGTTGTGGATATGCTCATGAAGGCACCCTCCCGCAACATCATGAACAAGCTTGCACGCTCCGTGCTGTCCCTCTATTCCTACTACGATGATACCTGCGAGGATACTTCCCTCGATAATGAAATGAAAACTGCCATCAACCTGATTGCAAAGCTGCCCATCATCATGGTCAATGCATATCAGGTCAAGCGCAAGCATTTCGATAACCAGACACTTTTCATGCATCCGCTGCGCCCCGACGAGAGCACTGCCGAGACCATTCTCTCCATGCTCCGTCCCGACAGACAGTATACCAAGGAAGAAGCACAGCTCCTCGACTGCCTGCTCATGCTCCATGCAGAGCATGGCGGCGGCAACAACTCCACCTTTACCTGCCGCGTGCTGACCTCCTCCGGTACGGATGCGTATTCTGCTTATTCTTCTGCGATCTGCTCCCTCAAGGGACCGAAGCACGGCGGCGCCAACATCAAGGTTTCCGCAATGCTTGAGGATGCCAAGGCAAGCATCCGGCACTGGGACAATGAGGGCGAGGTTGCCGATTATGTCCGCAAGGTGCTGCGCCGTGAAGCATGCGACCGCAGCGGTCTGGTCTACGGTATGGGTCATGCGGTCTATACCCTCTCCGATCCCCGTGCGGTGATCCTCAAGCGCAAGGCATTCAAGCTTGCCGAGGGCAAGGATATCGAGGCAGAATTCCACCTGCTCGACACCATCGAGCGCCTGACACCCATCCTGATGAAGGAAGAGCGTGGCATCGAAAAGACCGTCTGCGCCAATGTGGATATGTATTCCGGTCTGGTTTACCGGATGCTGCAGATCCCGGATGATCTCTATACCCCCCTGTTTGCAGTTTCCCGTATGGCGGGCTGGTCCGCACATCGTATGGAAGAGCTGCTGACCGGCAAGCGTATCATCCGTCCGGCATATAAGGCACTGCCCAAGAAAAAGAAGTATGTGCCGATCACGGAACGTTAGTAACCGGCTATGAGAACGACCATCCTGCGCAGCCTGTGCTGCGTCCTGCTGGCGCTCCTCCTGAGCGGCTGCAGCATCGGCGTGAATGTGGACGATATGCTCACACCGCCCAAGCTCAGTCTGGAACAGGAGCAGATCTACCGTGCGCTGGAAGACACCACCGGCTCGGCGATCAGCCTGAAATACCCGAAGAGCGGCAGCTATCTGTCCTCCTTCATTATTTCGGACATCGACGGCGACGGCATGAACGAAGCAATCGTATTCTATGAGAAAACCGGCGTTGCCAATGCCGGCAGCGGTCTGCGGATCAACGTCCTCGACAGCATCGACGGCGTGTGGAAATCCGTGTGTGACCGCAGTGCGGAAGGCTCCGAGATCGAAAAGGTCATCATTTCCCGGCTTGGGGACAATGACCGCACGAATGTCATCGTGGGCTACAGCACCGCCAACCAGTCGGAAAAGTTCGTATCCGTATATTCCTACGAGGACGGCTTTCTGGATCTGACCTTTTCCAAGAATTATGCCTATTTTGATGTCGGTGATACCCGCACCCTGAGCAATCCCGATCTCATCCTGCTCTCACCTGCCTCCGGTACGCCGGCTTCCGATACCCAGCAGGCTGCCTTTGCGGCAGTCTATCAGCTGGATGCTGAGGGCAAGTACCACGAATATCTGTGCAGCTTCAAGGACAGCTACACGGATTTCAGCCAGCTCATTTACGGTGTGCTCCCGAACGGTGACGCCGCATTCTATGTGGATGCTGCAACGGGTACCGCAAGCGGTGCAGCAGGTCTCCAGACAGAGATCCTTTCCTTTGACGGATCAAAACTCGTCAATCTGCTCGAAAACACGGGAAAAAGTGCCAAGGATACCGTGCGCCGTGCCGGACTCTACAGCCGGGACGTCGATCATGACGGCATCCCCGAGATCCCGGTGCAGTCCGTATTTACGGGCTATGAGGACAAATCCGAAGCGGAGCAGCTCCTGCAGACCGACTGGCTGATGATGCAGCATGACCTGCTCTATCCCGAACATAAAAGCTACTATAACGCCAACGACGGCTATGTATTCATGCTGCCGGCGGCATGGCAGGGCAAGGTAACGATCGTCCATGACGCTGCCGAAGCAGAGCTGCAGCTGTGCCGGTATGACGGCACATGGAACGAGGAAATGCCCGTGCTTCTGCGGATCTATATTTCAGAGGATGAGACGGATACCGACGCCCATCTGGCGGCGGGATACCATCTGCTCCATACCAAGGGTACGGCGGCGTATCTGATCAAGCCCGAATCTGTCCCCGACATGGAGGTTCCCCTTGCTGACCTGATCCTGTGCTTCCGTTTCCTGAACGGATAAGCACGCAATTATCATAAACGAACGGAGGATGCGTGAACATGAAACGAATTCTGGTATGTGAGGACGAAGACGTCATCCGTGATTTTGTCGTCATCAACCTGAAGCGTGCCGGTTATGATGTCACCGATGTCAACTGCGGCGAAAGCGCACTGCAGAAATTCGAGGACGAAAACGGCAATTTTGACATTGTGCTGCTGGATATTATGATGCCCGGCATCGACGGTTTCACCGTCTGCAAGCGGCTGCGTGAGAAAAGCTCCACGCTCGGCATTATTATGCTCACCGCCAGAACACAGGAGATGGATAAGGTCAGCGGTCTGATGATCGGTGCGGATGATTACATCACCAAGCCTTTCTCTCCCTCCGAGCTGACTGCCCGTGTGGACGCCATCTACCGCCGTGTCTGCATGAGCTTCATCCATGACGAAAAGAGTCCGATGATCGAATCCGGACCCTTTACCCTGAATCTGAAGAGCCGTACCGTTTCCAAGAACGGACAGCTGATCGATCTGACGCAGGTCGAATACCAGATCCTTGAGTACTTTATGAACAACAAGAACACCGCCCTCGACCGTGCCAGCATCCTCAACCATATCTGGGGCGAGAATTATTACGGCGATTACAAGATCGTGGATGTCAACATCCGCCGCATCCGCCTGAAGATCGAGGACGAACCCTCCAACCCCCAGTACATCGTGACGATCTGGGGCTATGGCTATAAGTGGAATGACAAGGCTTAACACGACAAGCAGGACGGAGAAAAAATCCGCTGCCGTCAGACAGCAGAAGAAACGCTCCATCACCAGCCGCTGGATCACCAACAATCTCGGCGTGGTTATTCTGATCATTCTGGTCGTGGAGCTGGCGTTTGTCTATGCGATCCAGACCTTTTACTACAGTACCGCCAGACAGAGTCTGACCTCGGAGCTGACCTCCATCGTCAACATCCTCAGCCGATATGCGCAGGATTCCGGCACAAATCTGTCCACGGAGATGCGCCGCACGCTTGAGAGCTTCTCAGCGAAGGATCAGATGGAGCTGATGGCGGTCAATGCCAAGGGACGTGTGGTGCTCACCTCGTCCGGATTCTCGCCGGCAGCCGATCTTGCCATGCCCGATTACGATGATGTTATGACGGGCGGCGACGGCTATTGGGTCGGTACTGCGGAAAACGGTGAGAAGATCATGGCGCTGTGCGCCGATATTTCCGCATTCAGCACGGAGTACAGTGCGGTGCGTGTGGTGGTTTCCCTGACAGCGCTCGATGATTCCATTGCGGTCATCACACTGGCGGCAACCATCGTCTGTGCGGCGATCCTCCTGCTGCTTGTGGTAACGGGCATTTATTTTATGGGAACCATCGTCCGACCGATCCGGCAGCTCTCCGGTACAGCAGGAAAATTCGCAAAGGGCGATTTCTCCTTCCGCATCCGCTATCAGGGCAATGATGAGATCGGTGACCTCTGCACCGCCATCAACCACATGGCGGACGAACTTTCGAATGCGGAGGCAATGAAGAACGAGTTCATCTCCTCGGTGTCCCATGAACTGCGCACACCCCTGACGGCGATCAAGGGCTGGGCGGAGACCATCTACATGGAATCCGACCCCGAGACCATCCGCAAGGGCATGGGCGTTATCATCAATGAGACGGAACGTCTTTCCGGTATGGTCGAAGAACTGCTGGATTTCTCCCGTATGCAGAACGGTCATTTCACGCTGCAGCAGAGCACGATGGACATTCTTGCAGAGCTGGGCGACGCCGTGCTGATCTATCAGGACAAGGCGGCGAGAGAGCAGATCGAAATCACCTATGACGAGCCGGAAATGCTGCCGTTTGTCTACGGCGACAAGAACCGCATCCGTCAGGTGTTCATCAATATCATCGACAACGCCATCAAATATTCCGATGCCGGTGACAAGGTCAGCATCAAGGCGTATGAGGAGGACGGCAAGATCTTTGTCGTGGTCAAGGATACGGGCTGCGGCATCAAGGAATCCGATCTTCCCAAAATCAAGACAAAATTCTACAAGGCAAACCATACCAGACGCGGCTCCGGCATTGGTCTTGCCGTAGCAGATGAAATTATTACCGCCCATGGCGGCACACTCGAAATACAGAGCAGAGAGGCGAGGGGTACCAAGGTCATCATTACCCTGCCGCCGCAGAAACGCTCGGAAAAGGAAGCATAATATGGACGAAAAAGCAACGCAGCAGACCCCGGCGTCCTGCCCCGTGCACCGCAGCAAGATCGGCGGTCAGGCGCTCATTGAGGGCGTTATGATGAAGGGCCCGCATAAGGGCGCAATGGCGTGCCGTCTGCCGGACGGTACCATTGATCTGGAAACATGGGACATCGGCGGCGGGAAAAAGCCGTGGTACCGTACCATGCCCTTTGTCAGAGGAATCTACAGCTTC
>JAZPZJ010000071.1:0-4801 GCA_045544635.1 Oscillospiraceae bacterium | reverse complement strand
GGGAGCTTCCGTTGATGTTTCTGCTTTGCTTTCCGTTTTCGTGCAAGCAGTTGTTTCGGCTTCTGTATGTTCTGTATGCTCCGCTGTTGCTGCTTCGGTGGCAGAGCTGCTTTCGGTTTCCTTTTCGTTTCCACAGCCTGTCATTGCCAGCAGCATTGCAAACAGAACGGAATACACAACCATTTTTTTCATGATCAATTCAGCCTCTCTTTATCGGATATACAGGGAATGCTGTGCCGTTAAAGACACAGCATCCCCAATTATGATTATTTCTAAAATCTGTAGTTTTCACTTACTGATTCAGCAGTTCACGCTTCATAAGTGCCAGATCAAAGCCATCCAGCTTCTTGTCGCCTGTGAAATCTCCGGCTCTCCATTCAACCACTCCTGCATTGGGTGTGTTCAGCAGCCACTTCTGCAGTGCCACCACATCGGAAACCGTAAACTTACCATCGGCAGTCACATCGCCCATCTCGAGCGGTTCTGCATAAAAATACACATATACCTTTTCAGTCGAATATACAGGAGAACAGATGGTTTCTTCGCCATTGACATAGCACTTCATATCGTCTCTGTCAGAAACAAAGCTGAAGCCTTCCTGCGGTACGAATTCCACGTCGCAGAGGTATTCCACGCCGGCCTCGAATTTTGCGTCTTCGTCCATGATATACCAGCCCTCATCCGTCGGATTGAGGTATTGCCATGTGATATCTTCAATGGTCGTATTGTCCGTCAGGCAGGTGTAGGAAGCACATTCAGCCGGCGTCATGCCGATAACGGGCTGTGCCACTCTTGCACGCAGTTCGCTGATGATGGGATTGGCTTCCTTGCGTTCCTGCAGATAGAGATATTTATATGTACTCATACTGGTTGTGCCGTCCCAGAGTGTATAGCCGTCACCGTTTGCATTTGTCGAAACCGCTGCCACGCCATCATAATCGCTGATGTCGAACGTCGCATCATCCACACGGAAATTGGACACGCTGGACGGACAGGAAACGACGTAGTTACCGCCCAGAACGGATACACCCTCCGTATTGAAACCATAGGCAGCCCCCATATCAGAGGTAATCATCAGCGTATCATCGGGCGTACCATCGAGCGTCAGATTACCGTAGACAGCGATCCCAACGGAGATATAGCCGTAATTAACGCAGATACTGCTGACGCCACGGTTGACGATCTTGATGTCCGATGCGGAATAGATACCGTAGGAAAGACCATCCACAACCGTTGCCGATGTGATTGCAGCATTATCAAGATACAGGGTATCGCTTGCAGCGTCATAGGTAGCCGTACCGCTTCCGCAATCGATTGTGGTTACACCATTCCCGAAATGCTGACCATTGACCCAGACATCGGTCGTTGCTTCCCAGCTGAGAATGGGATAGTCGCCTTCTTTGTAGACATAGCCGGACAGACTGAGAGCGGCAAAGCTGTCGCTCTGGAGTGTTGCTGCTGTGACCATTGTGGTGTTGTCCGTTCCGAGTGTTTCTGTGATACCGGCATCCGCAGAGCCTTCAAGATAGTAGCACATGGAGATCTCATCCGTATCCGCACTCATGAAGACAACGCCGGCAGGCGAATAATTCTTGCTGGTGGTTTTGATCATGCCTGTATTGTAGCAGGAATACAGATTTGCAGAAAAACCGTTCTCATCCTTTACGGTAAAGCAGGCAATACCTGCTGCATTGAGACCGGTGACCGCACCTCGGTTGTAGCAGGCGTGAACATAGCTGCCTGTTATACTTCCCACGATACCCGCAACTCCCGAGCCAGTGATTGCGGCATAATTGGCACATCCCACAATACTACCGCCGGACGCATCGCCGACAATACCGCCGCCGCCGCCTGTGGAATCAATCAGACCGGATACACGGCAGTTCTGGATGTCACTGTTTTCTGCCTTGGCAGCAATGCCGCCGAATGCGTATGGCCCCGATTCGATCCAGAGGTTCTCAAGAATGACACCGGAAACGCCGCCATCCGTCAGATTGATGATCAAGCCGCTCTCATCCTCCGGCTCATTGCAGTAGAGGTTGTAGATGGTGCTGCCGTTGCCGATCAGTTCGCCTTGGAAATTTTCGATCGGTGTCCATACATTGGTCGGTGCTTTGTCCTCCCATTTTTCATAATCCTCCGCACTGTTCATGCAGAAGTCCGCATCAAGATAGATGGTCTGTCCCGCAAAGGTGATGCCCATTTCGGAGAGCTTGGAAAGTCCAGCCAATTCCTCCGGTGTGTCAATGTGCAGCTCCGTACTGTCTGCTGCATACCATGCCGCATCGGCTGTGCCGTCCCAGACGGGGAGGGATTCCCATGCTTCTGCTGCAGAAGTGGTCAGCGGCAGTGCAGCTGTCATCGAAAGCAGAACAGCACCGGCTGTCAGGGTTGTGTGAATTCTGTTCCATGTTTTTTTCATCATTGCTTAACTCCTTCCATACTATAATTAAATATATATGACGACTATAACATGCGAAAAAAGAGTGGCAGAACAGCGGCTGCAGAAAAGACGAGCAACACTAAATGCAGAATGGATATGTGCGTGATCCAACCTCTTTCTCAACGATGGATCCTTCTGCCGCATACTGCTCTGCCCAAGAGAGGTAATCAGCCCTTGACGTCATCCATTTAATATGGTATAATAATAGAAAACACCAAGCACTTCTTGGCTTTATTATACACTATTTTTTCACATTTGTCCCCACACTTTTTTCATAAATTTGGTGTGGGAGTTTGCTCTTTTTGGATAAAAAGGCAGAAAAACGGGTGGGAAAGTGTGGGGTAATAGTGAAAATTATACATAAATCTCGTGAAAAGGAGATTTTCCATGAAAACAATCCAAAAAAGCATCGGCATCGTGCTGCCCCTGCTTTTTTCGTTCACTGCCTGCGGAACGATCGGTGAAAAGTCTGCCAGCATGATCATCATCTATGGTGTGACAGCTGTGCTTCCACTGCTTCTTCTGATCGGGTACTGTTGTCTGGTGCAGAAGAAAAATCTTTGGTATCTGCTTTTATACTCATGCGTATTCATCATCAACGCAGGCTATTTCTGTCTGGGCAGTTCGCAGACACTTGCAGAAGCGTTGCTTGCCAACCGGATCTCCTATCTTGGTTCCGTCTTTCTTCCGCTTTCGATGCTGATGATTATTTTGGGACAGACACATTTCCGCATTTCAAAATGGCTGACAGGCATCCTATTTGGTGTCAGTGCTGTTGTCTTTCTCATTGCGGCAAGTCCGCCATATCTTGATATTTACTATTCTGCCGTATCACTTGAAACGATCAACGGCATTTCCGTGCTGCAAAAGGTTTATGGTCCGTAGCACTGCATCTATCTGTACTATCTGATGCTGTATTTCGGGGCAATGGTCGCTGTGATCCTTCATGCACGCTTCAGTCGTAAGATGACATCCACACTTCATGCGGTGATGCTGGTGATGGTGGTGTTTGTCAATATCGGCATCTGGCTGATCGAACAGCTGGTGCAGCTGGATTTTGAGATGCTGTCTGTTTCTTATATCTTCAGCGAATTGTTTTTGCTTGGGATGTATCTGATGATGCAGGAACAAACGCAATCCGAAGCAGAGACAGCGGCGGAACTTTCGATGATTTCAGAAAAAATGAATCAACCGGAAGAGTCGGTTGATTCGGCAGAATCGACAGGAATTGCGGAAGTGAACCATCTGGAAGAACAGTCTGTTTCAAAAGAAACACTGGAACAGCCGTCGGCAGAGCCAATTCCTGCTGTACAGCAAATTGCAGATGAAACGGAACAGATTCGTCTGTTTTGTGAGAATCTCTCGAAGCTGACACCGACAGAACGCATGATCTATGACCTGTATCTTGCCGGCCGTTCGACCAAGGAAGTACTGGCCGAGATGAACATCAAGGAGAATACGCTCAAATATCACAATAATATGCTTGGGGTTGCCACAGCATCACTACTATGCGCCTATTTTTCACCCCGAAGCATGCCTGCAATCCGCACGAGCTCTCGTCGTGAGGAAACACCCAGCTTGCTGTAGATGATCTGATTGCATACATAAAAAGAAACCTCGGAAATAACGCATTTCCGAGGTTTTTCTGCGAATTTTGCAAAGCTTTTTGTATGGCGTTCAGTTATTTTTCAGAAGCTCACGCTTCATCAGACAGAAATCAAATACATCCAGTCTTTCATCTTCACACAGATCAGCGGCTTTCCAGTTTGCAAGATGTGTGTCAGGCACAACAATCAGCCACTTCTGCAATGCCACCACATCGGTAATATTGAATGCACCGTCCGCATTGACATCGCCGATCGCGGACTGCACTGCATCTGCGAATACAGTGTAATTGACGCAGCCGGACACCTGTCCGTTTGTACCGAGTGTAACCACATCACCCGCTTTGCAGCTGAGACTGTAGAGAACAAAGGTAACATCCTTGCTGTTGGTAATTGTCAGATCGGTTTTCGTCCAGCCAGAAAGCCATGCGGGTGCAGCGGATACCCTTGCATCGAATGCCGCATAAACGGTCATATCCGCTGCAGCCGTAAATTGTGCCAGATCGTCCGTGCTGTTCTTTGCATCACATGCGGTCACGATCATTTCCGCACCAATGAGTTCTTCCGGAATTGTACTGTATGTCACGTCACGGTCACCGAATACCATATCGCCGACAGCCGCACTTGTATCAATGCTCCAGCTTGTGCGTGTGGTATCCTTCACGATCAGATCGGTAATGAGCTCGCCGTTGATCGCAGCGTACCATTTCTGGTTGTCCGAACCATCACGCTGCCACTGCATTGCATTGGCACC
>JAZPZJ010000070.1:0-3942 GCA_045544635.1 Oscillospiraceae bacterium | reverse complement strand
TGCATCCGTCAGATCGCCCATGTTCAGGAGGAATTTCTGCATCATCACCACATCGAGCACTGTGCACTTTCCGTCTGCATTCACATCACCGATCACCGGCTTTTCCTCAGCCTTGACAGGTTCGAGGATGAATTTCTGTCCGTCGCCGCCCCAGTATTCCCACTGGCAGATATTCGCACCTGCTTCAAGGCTGATCTCGTAAACATCCGCACAGCGTGTGCCGCCGGATGCGGCAGTCAGCAGAGAATAACTGCCGTCCTTATTGCACTGGAGTGTAAATTTCTGGGAAGTCTCGCCATTGTATGCCGCAAGATGGATATTTGCGCCGTCCTCTGCAGAGCCGTTTTCTACGGTCAGTGCTCTGCCATCGGCTGCCTGTACGATGTAGGTTCCGTCATTCTGCTTTGTAAACGTCCATGTTTCGGCAGTATTCTGCACCACGTTGCCATTGTCATCGGCAAAGAACAGACCGCTGTTAAGATTGCGTACTGTGTAATCTCCGGTCGGAACAGCAGGATGCACGGCTTCGATCTTCCACAGCTGGCAGTCACCCTCCCAGTAATTCCACTGGTTGATGTTGCCGCCGTCCTCTGTTGACCAGTCGTAAACATCCAGACCGGATGCATCGCCGGAGCACTTAGAAACGATACCGTAATAGCTTCCATTCTGTACAAGCTTCCAGAGCTGATTGTCTGCACCGGTGTAGGTCTGCAGGCTCACATTCAGTCCATCCTCCGCAGAATTGCCGTCCACGGTGATGCACTTCGACTCATCGGAGAGGGAGACGATACGGCAGTAGCCGTTCTCTTCTGCAACAATGCGCCATTCCTGCGTATTTTTACCATTCAATGCCCACTGCTGTACATTATCGCCGGCAATATCGAGCGATTTGCCGCTGTGCTTGCTGGTGATATAATAGCTTACGCCGCTGAGAAAATTGGTATCCCCGATCTTCACCGCATCGCCATAGCCCTGTGCGGAGTTGGCGTTATACACAAGGCTGTGGCTGCTATCGGTATAGTCAATGAGCGGTGCACGATCCGTACCGGTATAGGATGAGGTTTTTGCGCCCCAGATCGTCTGGTTATTGCTGCCGATCGCTGTAAAGGACATGACCATCTTGCCGGTTTCATCCTGTGCGGCAAGGAAATGTCCGGAATATCTCTGTCCGCCGATATTGAGTGTTGCCTGTGAGCTGTCTTCCGCCTGCTGCCATGTACCGGAAACCGCACCGGAGATCGTACCGTCGGCATTCAGCCGGATATTCTGATAGTTGATGACATTGCCGTTGGTAGCATTGCCATGGTTGATATACTCATAGTCGCCGACAATATCTTCCGGATTGTAGCCGTATTCCGAGATACGGTCGCCGCTGTATTCAAACGGCGCAACCACCGGCCAGCCGTCCTCGCTGAAATACATCGAATGCACTCGCACTTCATGCCATTCGTTGCCACGATTGAAACGGGTATGATAGAACAAGTACCACTGTCCGTCATCATCACGCAGTACGGAATTGTGACCGGGGGCCATGTAGGCTGTATCCAGACTGCTGAATTTGTAGTTGCCCATCACCTTGACGCCGACGCTGTCAAGATTCGTATTGCCCTCAAGCACTGCCGGTCTGCCTGCCGCATCGACAAAGGGACCGGTGGGACTGGTACTGCGGAATACTCGCATATTATAGCCGCCCGTTGCCTGCAGTCCGCCGTAGGTTACCCAGAGGTAATAGTAGCCGGTTTCGGGGCTGTATTCCATGAACGGGCCTTCACCGGATTTACCGTAGCCGCCGGAGATCTTCGTGCCGAAATAGCTGTCGATCATTCTGCCGTCGGCTGTTGTGCCGGACTTCGGATGGATGCACTTACCGGTTGCCTTGTCAAGCTCGATCGTGAAGATACCGCCCGACCAGGAACCATAGGTCATATACATTCTGCCGTCCGTATCATAATAAATGGTGGAGTCGATGGCATTCGGGAAGAGCTGGTTATTGAAATTCGAACCTCTGAACCAACTGTCATTCCATGTGACCTTTCCTGCCGCCATGAGTTCATCAATATTGGTGGAGGTGTATTTGCGGTTGACGTTCTTGGTCGCACTGGTCGCATAGCTGTCATTGGACGTAAAGCCGGAATAGATCAGGGTATCCACAAATTCGTAGGGGCCCTCTGCTCTCTTAGATACGCCGAACGCCAGTACGGAACGCATATAGGTGGATGTGGTGCAGAAGTACATCATGTATGCACCCTTGGATCCGTCCTTATTCACATAATCGGGATTGTAAATGACATCCGGCGCCCAGACAGCAAAACCTCCTGCACAGTCCTCAAGATCCTCGCCTGCCCATGCAAATGCGCCCGCAAGATTTCTTGACAGATCACCGAAAATGACATTGTTGGTTCTGGCATAGCCATTTGTAAAGCGAGTCCAGTTCTGAAGATCGTTGGTTCTTGCTGCTTCAATATGCGAACCGAATACATAGTATGTACCGTTCGTATCCTTGAAGATGGACGGGTCATGCACGGAAACTCTTGCCTTGGGCGCTGCAAGCGCTCCCAGCGGAAGTGTTGCCGCTAACGCCATTGCACACGATACAATGACTGCTGCGGTTCTTTTGAACAGATTCTTTTTCATCGCTGATTCCCCCTTGATTTTTACTATTGACTCTATGAATCAATGAATTTCTACCTTGTACTTATTATATCTCATTTATGAATAGAATGTAAATGCAGAAATATCCCATAAATATGACGGATGTGCTCATGTGCAGATCTCACAGTGATCCATATCGCTCCTCATAGAGGGGCAGCAGCTGCGGATTACAAGAAATCTGTTGCAGGCTTTACATCGGCAGATAAAGCGCAGAAAATTGCGGAAATTCAGGGGGAAGGGCTTGACATTTCGGGTGGTAGTGATATAATAGAATTAGGAAGTGATGCAATGACACTTGAAAATCAGCGATATGGACGCAACAAAACCACTCTGGTGAATAAGGCGTACATTGACAGCGGCGAATACAGACGTAAGTATGATAATGCGACTGAAAATGCGGAAGTCAACAAGACGCTTTATGATTGTGCGAAAACAGCACTGAAACACCGGAGCAGTACTGTTTTTGAAGATATGTATTGGATTGATGGTGTTACAGGGGAAATTGTAGCAAGAGAAATAGACGGGACTCTTGAAAGAGCCGTTAAACATTCTGCTGTAACCAAAAAATCAGTAAATGCTTACGAAAAAACAGCTCATTTCACTACACACACATCCCAGTAGTATGCCGCCAAGTGCTGCGGACTTTATACAAGCAGGGATATATTGCGTGTCATAATGGTAAGGTTTTTGCATATACTGCTGACGAAGAAGTAAACGAACGATTGTATAACATGTAATATTGAATCCTATATGAAAGCAGGACAAAACGAATTTGATGCCCAGTGGTCTGCTTTGACCGAGATAAAACGAAATTGTAAGATTGATTTTTGGGAGGTGAGTTAGTATAAGTGAGGATTTTTTGAATGACAACGTTGTGATTCCTGACGATATTAAAAAAATGACCCCTGAAGAGTTGAAAGAAGCGATTAAAAAACTTGAACAGGAATTGGAAGCAAGAAAAGAAACTGCATAATTTCTAAACCGCCCCTAAAAGGCGGTTTTCTTATACCCCCAAATCAGCATCTCCCATGGAGGTGCTCTTTTTATACCCAAATCCAAGAAAGAGAGGTAAAAATAGGAAGAACTTATTCCGCATTCCGATGCAGTTCTTTGCTGAGGATCCTGCGCCGCAGCCGAAGAGAAAGCAGTTGAAGCGGAACTGATGCTGACAGCGCTGTCCAAAAGAGTAAAGTCGATTTTAATCCACGCTCCCCCGTGGGGGGAGCGACAAACGATATCAGACGAGGAAACCGGAACAAGCCCATTTCAATCCACGCTCCCCGTGGGGGG
>JAZPZJ010000069.1:0-10418 GCA_045544635.1 Oscillospiraceae bacterium | reverse complement strand
CGCTCCCCGTGGGGGGAGCGACATTTTACGCTGGACGATCATGGACGGCATCTGGTATTTCAATCCACGCTCCCCGTGGGGGGAGCGACCATTTACAAAAACGGTATTTACATTGACGCAGCAATTTCAATCCACGCTCCCCGTGGGGGGAGCGACGCCGCTTGCAGCACTGACACATACAATCGACGTTTTATTTCAATCCACGCTCCCCGTGGGGGGAGCGACTGCGAGCATCATACAAAACACCTCACTTTCCGAAGAATTTCAATCCACGCTCCCCGTGGGGGGAGCGACTTTTAGAAAAAAACTCCAACATGTTAAAACCTCCATTTCAATCCACGCTCCCCGTGGGGGGAGCGACGGAAAAGCTTGTCGCAAAGATCAAACTCCCGTTTATTTCAATCCACGCTCCCCGTGGGGGGAGCGACTTTTTATTTTCTTACAAATAATTTGTCTGTGAGGTATTTCAATCCACGCTCCCCGTGGGGGGAGCGACCCCGATCCGCAAAGTTTTCAGTGATGTTGGTGCTATTTCAATCCACGCTCCCCGTGGGGGGAGCGACGTAATCCCGATACACAGAACTACCACAAAAGCAAATTTCAATCCACGCTCCCCGTGGGGGGAGCGACGTTCGCGATTTGCTTTGATGATGCAGCTAATAATATTTCAATCCACGCTCCCCGTGGGGGGAGCGACCTCATCACGTTCCAGCTTATCCTCCAGTGCACGGATTTCAATCCACGCTCCCCGTGGGGGGAGCGACTTACTCGTCTTGCGGAAGAGGGTCTGTTCTTCTTATTTCAATCCACGCTCCCCGTGGGGGGAGCGACCAAAGCGCTCAAGGTCGTGAGACATATAATTAAGAATTTCAATCCACGCTCCCCGTGGGGGGAGCGACGTTCGCGCGTTGGTGCTCCGACCATAATACAAAGTGATTTCAATCCACGCTCCCCGTGGGGGGAGCGACAGCAAAGTTCACCAAAAATCCAGCTTGATCGAAAACAAGCATTCGGCAAACTTCGACAATTTTCCTGTTTCTATTCCGCCGGAAACAGCGGCATTTTTGCAGAGCTCTGCTGCATATGCGGTGCGAATCCCCTTGTGCATTCATGTGTTCTTGGGGTTCGCACTAAAGGATCAGCGGCTTGTCCACCTCGATCGCCGTCTTGGCACCGAAATGTTCCGCCTTTTCACGTTGGCGGTCATTCAGATAATAGAACCGCAATGAATCCTTGGTTTCATCAATTTCTTTCAGCAGATCATGCTTCAGAACACGCCATTGTGCCGCATCTGCCTGACATTCAAATACAGAATTCTGCACCCGTACGCCATAGTTCACACAAAGTTTGGCAACACGCCGCAGACGTTTCCGTCCTGCTGCATCGGTCGTGTTCACGTCATATGTGATTAGTATAAACATTGTTCACTTCCATAAAAACGGCGGGTATGCATCCAGATCTCCACGCAGGTATCTTGCAAGCAGAAGCGCCTGCGCATAGGGCAGCATTCCCCATTGCACCTTTTCATCCAGAAACGGATGCCGGATCTCATCATCCTTGCGGTTCTGCCATGCTGTCAGAAACGCACGTCTTCCCTCTTCATTCAGAAGTACCGCACCATCTTCCCGCAGTGTAAAATGCTGCGGTGCAATCAGTCGTTTGTTGATCATGGTCAGCACAAATCGATCGCACATCAGCGCACGGAATTCTTCTACCAGATCCAGTGCAAGCGATCTTCGCCCAGGACGATCCGTGTGCATAAATCCCACATACGGATCAAGCCCGACGGTTTCCAATGCTGACGTGCACATACCCGTACAAAGTGCATAGGCAAAAGACAGCATCGCATTCACACGATCCAGCGGCGGTCTGCGGCTTCTTCCGTCAAAATGGAAATCGTCCTTCTGCTGGAGGATCATAGCATCGAATACGGAGAAATACACGCTTGCCGCTTCGCCCTCGATGCCTCGCAGCGTGTCATGATCCTGCGCTGCTGCGGCAGTGTTGATGGCTTGCTTCAGGTACTGCGACTTGCTGCGGAACAATTCCGTATCAATACGCATCGGATGATCCCGCACTGTACGTTCCAGCGTCCATCGGCTGTTATAGAGCTTTGCAGCAATCATATTGCGGGCAATCTCCAGACTCTGCGCCGGATCATCCGCAATGCGGTATTGCTTCCTGCGGAGCAGAACATTGCCGTTGACTTCTCCCTCGACTCTTGCGAGGAATTTTCCGCTTCTGGACAGAAAGACAAGCTCACGGTGTTCCGACACACATTTTCCCATCAATGCAGGGCTTGCCCCTGCGCTGCCGAATGCCATAATCCGTTCCAGATTATGCAGCGGAATACGCCCGATCTCTTTTCTGTCCGCAGAAATGACGATGTTTTCGCCATCCAGCGAAAGATATCTGTCGGGTGTTGTGATATACAGCGTGTTCAGCAGTTTTTTCATAGCGCACCATCCTCCAGCATATTCCTGAGATATTCCGCAGCACTCCGGTTCTTGTTTAATATAGGCAGGCAGATGTCCTTCAGCGAACAGGCATTGCAGGCTTTGGTACGCTTCACTTTCGGGGTATGCTGTCGGTCATAGAGCTGGTGCATTTCCCGGATCATGGAAATGGTTTTCTCCCTGATCGGCTGATCGAGTACAACGGTTTGTCTTCTGCGTGTTTCGCCGTAATACAGATAGGCTTCCCCGATCTCGCAGCAGAGCATTTCCTCAAGGCAGAGTGCCTGTGCGCACAGCTGCAGCGCATCGCAGTCGTTTTCTTTCGGCTGTCCCCTCTTATATTCCACGGGGATCACAGCGTATTTCCCCGCAAGACCCCGGATGGCAATGCCGTCCGGATCTTGATGGAACTCCACAACATCGCATTCACCGCTGATCCCAAGTTCCGCAGAAGAGATCTGCATTGCCCGTGTGATGATGACATCGCCACGTTTTTCACGGAAATCGCCGTCATGGGCATGTTCATGCATGAGCCTGCCGTCAGCAGTACGAAGATTTTCCGCCCATTGCTGTTCAATGTGAATCAATGCCCACTGCCTGCGGCAGAATGCAAAATGCTGGAGTCCGGACAGCTGCAGATACTCCTCTTCCCGATACATCACATCATGTCGATGATCTCGGGAACAACGCCTTCGATCTCCTGCAGCGTGATCTCATAATCATCAAAGCATCTCGGTGCGGAAACACCGTCCTTTTCCCTGATCTGCAGTGCACGGTGGATCTTAGCGGAGCTATGCTTCGGTGTTTTGCAGTCATGCTCCCACCAGTAAACACGGCAGACTTCCATGCTGCCCTCCGGTCTTGCAGAAGAAGCGTCATTTTCGAACAGATGGCAGAGCGCATCCTTGATCTTCTCGGCATCCTCAGCGGAGAAGCCTGTTTTTTCCGCAAGCTGGCAGTTGATGCTGCCATGCACCACATACAAGCCGAATGCCACACGATGCTTCATGCCCATGGTATCGGATGCCTTGCTTTCCTTGCCGCTTTCTCCATTGACACTCTTTGTGATCTGCATACTGATCACATCCACAGGGGACACGCTCACTGCCTGCTGAATGCTGACAGGTCCACGGACGCCGACGGAAACGGCATCGCCCTTGAATGCGAATACCTGCCCGAAGCTGCGCACGTCGATCCATTCCTCACATGCCGCCGCCGCAAAGGCATTGCGGTCGGTATTCTTGCCCTTGCTGATCGCCTTGATCTTTTCATTCTGGCTGACACGGGCATGGAGAGAATCGCAGCCGTCATCGCAGCGGTCATCCGACTGCACAAAGATCTTCTCGCCCATATCCTGCAGACGATTGCGGATCTTTCTCTTGATACAGACATCGGAGATCTCGCCGCATCCGTCGAACGCTTCACGGGGGCGGTTGCCGTTCAGGGGGTCACCGTTGGGGTTGGCATTGGTAGCGGTGATGATAACAGAAAAATCAATTTTGTGGTCCAGCATAATTATTCCTCCTCAGTTTTCTTAGTGTTCGGATAAATGACAGCATTGTAATGGTGGTAGCCCAGCAGATAGGCAGTAGTCAGGGGGCTGTTATCGGAAAACGCCTCCAGCGGAAGCTTGCCCATCACCTCATTGAGCATTTTTTCAAAATAGATGCTCTTTCCGCCAAGCTTGATCATATACACACGAAGCTGATTTTCGATCAATTTCCATGTAGTTGACGGTCTTTTTGCAAACATACTCCAGTAACGCTTTGCATTGGTAACACGCTTGCCCTTGTCTGCATCATCATAGGACGCATATTCTGCGGCATCTGCAATCGCAAGCAGACAGCCGAACAGATAGCTGCGGTCGGTTTCATTGGGATCATAAGCCATAGTCTGAACGCCTCTCTTTCGGTCAATATTCTGTTTCCGTATCATACCGCAAGCCGCCTCAATGACATTGCGGTGATTGTAGCTGTGTTCATAGGCAAGCGGATTCGATGCCTTTTTCACAAGGTTCTGCACAAGATCCGCCGGAATCTTTCTCCCCTGCGTAATACACGGCAGAAGCCGGAGCACATTATCTTTCATGATCTCGGGCTTTGTTTCAAGATAACCCTTTCCGCCCTCCATGCCGTAGGCACAGTGGATGATCTCACGGACGGAAAAGGAATTGATGCGGTTCACACGCTGTTTGGGATAAAACCGCATAGCTGCGGTTTCCGTATGCCATTTCATCAGCTGTTCCAGAAGCTGTGAATGTGCCAGTTCCTCATAGATGGAGATGGAAAGCCGTCCGGTCGTTGCGGCATCCACGCCCATGAGCATCACTTTCGATGTGATGTCGAAATTCTGTGTTCCGAAAATTCTTCTCCGCAGAAAATCACGGTATTTCGGCTCGGAATCGTATGCTTCCTCCATTTCTCCGAAATACTCATCATCATCGGGATCACAGCCTGCCCCGAGCAGATCGGGCGCTTCTTCAAGTGCGCTTGTCCAGACAACAAGGTTCAGTGTGTCAAACGGAATACCCTGCCGCTGAATCAGCCAGCGGAGTGCATTGTGCATTTTCTGGGAAAAGTCGTAGCTGACGGAGATCGCCTCGGTTTTATCCGCAAATCGTCCACGATAGGTAAAACCGCTATCATCGTTAGAAGAAATCAGCTTCGCCTTGTCGCCGGTATTCCGGATTTTGGACGGATGTTTGTAGGTGACTGGTTTCTCTTCGCCTGTCGCATAGCACAGAGCCACCTCCGCCATTTCTTCCCCGTTCCATGCAATGAAGCTATCATACAGATTTGGGTCAAGCCATGTTTCGGGTGTCTCCCCATAGACACGGAATCGCACAAATGCGTCCTGCTGCGCAATGCCTGCAATGCTCACCTTGTCTTCCAGCATTCCTGTTTCTGCATTGACCTGCAGCACATGGCAGTCGATCAGATCCTGCATCAGCGTTTTCCCCAATAAATAAGCGTGGATCGCTCTGACGGAAGGATGGGAATGCGCACTCTCCTTCCAGCGTGTAAGCTGGTCTATATAGGATTTGAAATACTGTGCGTTATCTTTATTAACATATCTGCTGTAATCACCGCACAGATAAATCAGCTTATCCGCCAAAGGCATGGCACAGATTCCGCTTGTACGTCCACCGGAATCCTCCGTCACAGGAATAATCGTATTCAGCCCCTCTTCCTTTGTCAGCTGTACCGCATTCACAAATGTGCCATCCGCTCTGAGTGTGACCTCGATCTGTGCATTGGCAGTGGAGTGGGAAACGGGGAGCAGGACTGTGCCGTCATGCGTTTCCTTGCCGCACTGCTTTTCATATACCTGATACAATTCATTCGTCCAGCTCACATTCCTCACCTCCTGCAAGCAATTCCAGTTCCGGTTCACAGAGTCCTGTGAAATTGCCCAGCTCGCTGCCGAATTTCTTGATCTCCATGGGCTTGATATGCCGCTTGATGGTGCATTCCTTCGGCGGCAGAAAGTCGATGACGCCATCCCGCATGACCGGATTCCAGAAGCGGACAGTCATCTGCCCCATATCTTCAGGATTTTCCGCTTCATCTGCATAGGTGATGCCATGGTATATGAGACTATAGGGAATCTCCCCCGTACCGTCATAGGCGCCCTCGCCCTCCCCGAATACACAGGGTTCCACATAGCCCTGACATTCCCGTGTACCGAGGAAAATATCCCGTCTGCCGCCCCGTTCGATCATGCGGCGAGCGATATTGTGGTGCTTATGTTCCTGTCGATCGCATTCCAGCTCCGGACGGTTCAGATTCCACTCGAAATGCGCCCTCACCTGATAGCAGACATCCTCCAGATAGGTGTAGTACGCAAGGTCATTGCCGCCGCTGTACTTGATGGGTCGGATCCCCTTGCGCACGGTGCGGATCGGTTTCATGATCCGCACAGAATCAATATACCATTGCAGGGTCGGTTTCCAGTAAACGCTGTGCAGGATGCCTTTGAGTGCCTCATAGGTGGGGATCATGTAGGTGCAGCGTTCACCGCCCGTGCGGGTAAGCACGTCGGTGAACAGGGCATAGGCACCGTAGACTTTAAATTCCACAGTGTTGCGGTGTTTGGGTTTGTCCATCTTTTCATTCCTCCTTTTCTTGTTCAAGTGTGTTTTAATTATACAACATTAGAAATTGTTTGTCAAGTACTTTTTTCAATTTTCATATTTTTTGCTTGTTATATTCCTGCGGATGTGCTATAATAATAAGGTCGCATCCCATTGAATTTGGGAGCGTGGATTGAAATAAGTGTGTTTTGATTATTTCAGGGGATTGCCGCATGGTGTACACGCACCATGCGGCTTTTCCTTACCAAAGCAATACCTCATGCAATCCGCACTCAGTTGTCAGACCGAAGTCTTTATCATAAAAATGCTCCTGCAGGATTTTCACAGTGCAGTCTTCCTGTTTTCCGCAGCTGATCTCATAGATCGCCGCCTCCTGTTCAAGCTTGTACTCCGTGCCGCCGTAGACATTCACAGAATATTGCTGCGCCCTGCGCAGCAGTTCAGCGATACGATTCGGATCCTGTTCACTGCAAAGAGCGGCGATCAGCGCCTTTGCTTCCGCATCATAGGGAACGATCACAGCGGACGTCCTGCTGTCGATGACTTCGAAAAGTCTGCCTGCTTTCTTGAATGCCTGTCCGCAGAATTTCAGATGCGGATGTTTCTTTTTATCGACCCATCCGGCATTCAGCGACAGCAGATTGATCAGATCCTGATCCGCATGTACGGGAAGCGGATACCGCAGCTTGTCACGTTCGCTTCTGTAAAGCTTGCGGAAATAATCGACCAGAAGCTGGGCATCATCCAGATCCTCCGCAGCATCTGCAAGCTCACGGGAAATATTTCCGGCATTCTTGATCTCTGCAAGACTGCCGAGCTTTTCTTCCCACAAATAGAGCATATATACAGGGCAGATCGTTTCATGTTCTCCATGCCGGTTGCAGCGTCCTGCCGCCTGCACGGCATGATCCATTCCCGCAAGGGAACGGACAACACAGCCAAATGAAATATCCACGCCCGCTTCGATCAGCTGTGTTGTGACGCAGATCACGGGACTATTGGCTTCCAGCTGTTCCTTCATTTGCTGGATACTGCGCCGGCGGTGGGCAGGACACATGTTCGTACTCAGATGAAATACACTGGCGTTTTCCGTATTCCGCAGCCGCTTGTACAGTGCCATCGCCGCTGCCTTTGTATTCACGATCACAAGCAGATTGCCGTGTTCGTGAAATCGTTCTGTGCAGAAATCCTCCGCTTCCTCATAACTCCAACCGCCTTTCTTTTCCATATAGGTCAGCTTTGTACGGCGGAATGCGGCAAAATCCTCGGCGGTGTCCCCCGTCATGCTGGAGCATGCATCGAGCAGCAGCGGAAATTCCTGCAGCTCCTCAAACGGCGGCTGTGTGGCAGAGCAAAGCACGATAGTACTTTTGCATACCTGCGAGAGAAAGTTCATGGCAAGATTGAACAGATACACGCATTTGAGCGGAATGGACTGCACCTCGTCAATGATGATGACTGCTTCGGAAAGCCGGTGCATCCTGCGGACGGCGCTGCTTTTTCCGGAAAACAGCGCATTGAGAAACTGCACCATGGTCGTCGCAATCACAGGGCTGTCCCATTTTTCCGTGCGTAGTTCATAGGCATGCAGCTCATCCACATCACCGGATATTTCTGCAAGCATGTCGGAATGGTGCTCCAGAAATGCCGCTTCTCCTGCGATCGTTCTGATTTCATCGCTGTTCTGCTCAAGGATCGACATAAAGGGCGCAATGTAGATGATTTTCTGCTTATGATATTCTTGGGCGTGCTTGACCGCAAACCGCAGCGAGGAGAGCGTTTTTCCGCCGCCCGTGGGAACGATGAGCTTGCAGATCCGGACATCCCGGGAAGCAAATGCGGCACAGCGGTCGGAAATGCTTTGCCGCTGTCTGGAAACTGGATCCGATCTGCCGGAAAATGCACGGAGTTTTTCTTCCAGCTTATCATCCATTTCTTTCCAGAGCTGGTCCGTATCAAAGCAGATTTCCGTTCTGGTATCCGACATGAAATCCGCTGTATCCGTTCGGTCCGCATCAATCAGAATGGACTGCAGCAGCCGTTCCAGCATCCCCAGATAAAAGGCAAACTGTTCGGGGGAATTATTCCCCATTTTTTTCAGTTCCGCCCGGAACGCCGTGACCTCTCTGACGGCTTCCTCCAGCTTTGGCTCCAGTGCATCGGATAATTCCGACGCTTCGAAATTCGGTACGATTTCCGAATAGTATGTTTCCTTTTCGGTGCGGCAGCTGTAGGTATCCTTTCCCTTTTCATCCACCCAGTCGTGCAGACCATGATGGGACAGGATGACCCTGCCGATCAGGGCGGCAGTTTTCTGCAGATTGCGATTTTCCGAGTCCTGCACAAGCGCTTGCAGGTACTTCGCCCCTGCAAAGCTGTGGTCAATATCCCCACGCCTGCAGGAAGTATCACCATGAATATAGGCATGAAATGCCGTGTTCAGCTTTCCCATGTCATGCAAATAGCCTGCAAGCTCCGCTGTTTTGGCAAGTCCAACGGGTTTTCCGTATTTTGCAGCCAGCATTGCAGTCTGGCGGCAGTGTTCCTCCACACTCTGTTCGGCTTTGTCCTTCAAACGGATATGTGCTGTATATTTCATAAAAAACCTCCAAGCGACTAGGTCGCCGCAGCCACGTTCCATCGTCCCGGATGACGGAACAGTTGATCTTTCCTTCATTCTATCACATTCCATAAAATTTGTCAACAATCATTTTATTTTATGGTCATTCTTTACAGAAGCAGACGCTGCTGCCGCATGGCAGGAATCCTGCACGATGTGCATATTTTCAGAAAAACGGACATAAGCATGAAGAAAGGGGGACAAATCCCCGATTTTTAACGATAGGTGATGCTTATGAAGAGACAAACAAAAAAATTGCTGATCAGGCTTTGTGCCGTTTCCGCCGCCATCGCCGTCACACTCGGTGCCGCATGGTACAGCGCTAAGAGCCTGCCGCCCGCCCTTCCCGCATCTGTAAGCGGTGAAACACAGAAGGTCGTGATTCTGGATGCGGGGCATGGCGGCATGGACGGCGGTTGTTCCTCCGCAGCAGGCGATGTAGAGAAGCACATCAACCTCGCCATTCTGCTCAATCTGCGGGAACTGCTGCAGGCGTCGGGCTATGAGGTCATCGTGACCCGTGACACGGATACCTCCATCCACGACAAAGGGATCGAGGGAATTGCCAACCAGAAAAGCTCGGATATGGACAATCGCCTTGCGATCTTTAACAGTGTGGAGGACGCCATCTGCATTTCCATCCACCAGAACCAGTTCACCGACCCGAAATACAGCGGTGCACAGATGTTCTATGCGGATACCAATAGCGAAAGCGCTGCACTGGCGCAGGGGATCCAGAATCAGTTCGTGGAATTTCTCCAGCCCGACAATGCCCGTGAGATCAAGCTTTGCGGCAAGGAATTGTTCCTCTGCTATTACAGCGAAAACCCCACCGTCATGGTGGAATGCGGTTTCCTCTCCAATCCCGATGAAGCCGCCCTCCTTGTAACGGAGGACTACCAGCAGAAGGTCGCTTTCACAATCTATGCCGCCCTGATTCAGCACTGCGCATCCCAGAATCTGTAACAAAAAGGACTTCTCCGTCATGGAGAAGTCCTTTTTTACTTGTCGGAATGCCGTGAGCAAAGTTTTATGCAAGCAGCATCCGCTTCATGATCGCAAGATCAAAGACATTGATTCTGCCGTCTTCGCAGAGATCGCCGGCGGATGCATCCGTCAGATCGCCCATGTTCAGGAGGAATTTCTGCATCATCACCACATCGAGCACTGTGCACTTTCCGTCTGCATTCACATCACCGATCACCGGCTTTTCCTCAGCCTTGACAGGTTCGAGGATGAATTTCTGTCC
>JAZPZJ010000068.1:0-8889 GCA_045544635.1 Oscillospiraceae bacterium | reverse complement strand
GCTTTGCGTTCGGGATAGAGCAGAGCATACTGGATCGGAATTTTCATATCCGGAACACCCATTTGCCCGATTACAGCATAATCCTCAAATTCGACTGCTGAATGCAGAACACTCTGGCGGTGAACCACAATTTCGATCTGGGAAGGATCCAGATCAAAGAGCCATTTCGCTTCGATGAATTCGAGTCCCTTATTCATGAGCGTTGCCGAATCGATCGTAATTTTGTTGCCCATATCCCAATTCGGATGCTTGAGCGCATCAGCGGCACGGACATTCGCAAGCTCTGCGGTGGTTTTCCCGAAAAACGGACCACCGGATGCTGTCAGTATGATCTTGCGCACAGGATTCATGGAATTCCCCTGCAGGCACTGAAATATGGCAGAGTGCTCGCTGTCAACCGGGTAAATGTGTACACCCTTCTCTGCGGCAGCACGCATCACAAGGCTGCCTCCGGCAACAAGGGTTTCCTTATTGGCTAGCGCAACATCCGTACCGGCTTCAATCGCAGTCAGCGTCGGAAGCAATCCGACCATACCAACTACACTATTCAGAACTATGTCAGCTTCGCCGGACCCGGCGATATTGCAAAGCCCCTCCATTCCGGTAAGGATCTCAATCTCTTCTCCTTCAAGGAGAGAAGCAAGCTGTTCCTTTTTTGTTTCATCAAAAATGCAGACGCATGCCGGCTTATATTCCTTTGCCTGCTGCGCCAGCTTCTCTGCCTGACTATGGGCTGCAAGCGCAGTAACACGCATGCCATGCATTTTTACAACTTCAAGCGCCTGGGTGCCGATGGATCCGGTCGATCCTAGAATGGCAACACGTTTCATGGTACATCGTCCTTTCCTTGCCAAAATAATACAATAAACCTATCCGCATTGCAGGACAGGTTTATTGCAAAGTGTCACTTAAAAATGGAAAACAGGGTCAAAAATCCATACAATGCAGGTACAACAAACAGCACACTGTCAAAGCGATCCATCAGACCGCCATGACCGGGCATAATGGAACCATAGTCCTTGATTCCTTTTTGTCTCTTTACCACAGAAGCACACAAATCACCTGCAACACTAACAATCGCACAGACTCCGCCAAGCAGGCAGGCTGCAAAATAATTGACCTGAAGCTGTGCACCAGTATGCCGGATGATCAGCGCATAACCAAGACAGATAAGTCCAAAGACAACCATATTGGAAATGACGCCGCCCCAGAAACCTTCCACTGTCTTCTTCGGGCTGATTTCAGGGCAGAGCTTATGCTTTCCCATGGACACACCGACAAAATACGCACCGGAATCTGCAATCCAGCCGCCGCACAGCGCAAGGACAACATAGAGCATTCCGTGAGCATCCATATTCTTCAGATCAATCACAAAACACATTGATTTTGTCACAAGGATCGCTGACATGATCATAAAGGAAATCTGTTCCACATGAAACGTTTTAGAATTACGCAGGAATTCAATGAAAATAAGCATCAGGCAGACAAACTGCGCAAGCGGCAGATATGCCTGAAGGCTGTAGAATTCCAGAAACGGTGTTGCGATGCCATAAAGCAGCATCCCTGCTAATGCAGGATAATGATTCACAGCACCAACTGCCTGTGCAAGTTCATGCAGAATAATCGCAATCACGCCTGCAATCGCCAGCGGAAACAGAAAGGTTTCATGCAGAAACAAGACAACAAGTGCCAGTGCGATTCCGATAAAAGCGGAAATTAGCCGAACCGCCATGAATCAGACACCTCCAAATCGTCTGCCTCTGCCAGCAAAATCAATCAGTGCCTTATCCAGTTCCTCGGGAGAAAAGTCAGGCCAGAGAACATCTGTGAAATAGTATTCCGCATAGGCACACTGCCAGATCAGATAATTCGAAAGACGCAATTCACCGCTCGGTCGGATCACAAGATCGACATCGGGGTGACCTGCGGTATACAGATGATCGGCAATCGTCTGCTCTGTAATTTCCTCAGGTGATAGCGCACCGCTGCGAACCAGTTCTGCGATCTGACGAGCAGAATGCGCAATTTCATCTCTGCCGCCGTAATTGCAGGCAAGCATCACAGTGAGCTGTGTGTGATGGGCAGTATCCTGCTCCAGTTTGATCATCTTTTCACGGATATCATCGGGATATACGCTTTTGTCACCCAGGAAAATGGCACGAACGCCATCACCCAGATGCTTTTGTACCTCATCCAGATACTCCCGCATGATTGCAAGGATGCCGTCAATTTCTTCCTTCGGACGCTTCCAGTTTTCCGTAGAAAAAACATAGAAGGAAGCGTAAGGAATGCCGATATCCTTACAATACTGCATGATGCGCTTAAAATTCTTGCCGCCCTCAACATGCCCAAGACTTCTTGGAAGACCACGCTTTTTCGCCCATCTTCCATTTCCGTCCATGATGAAACCAACATGGGTCGGCAGGATCTCCGGCCGGGAGCTTTGCTCCTCTGCCGTTTTTTTCTTTAAAAAAGCCATGATTTGCTCCTAATCGTGTGATAATTCAGTGGGATCATCAGATGCTCATGATTTCCTTTTCCTTTTCAGCAACTGCCTTATCCACTTCGTCACAGAAACGATCAGTCAGCTTCTGTACCTTCTTTTCTGCATCCTTCTGGTCATCCTCAGTGATTTCGTTGTTCTTCTTCATGGTCTTGAGCTTTTCAATTGTATCACGACGGATATTGCGGACGCTGACCTTTGCTTCTTCACCGGACTTCTTTACAGTCTTGCACAGATCCTTTCTGCGCTCCTCTGTCAGCTGCGGGAAGGTCAGACGAATCACCTTGCCGTCGTTATTGGGGGTGATACCGATATCGGATGCAAGAATTGCCTTCTCAATATCCTTGAGTGCTGTTACATCCCAGGGCTGGATCATCAGGATTCTTGCTTCAGCAACGGAAACTGCAGCCATGGACTGGATGGGTGTCGGTGCACCATAGTAATCCACCATTACCTTATCCAGAACGGCAGGATTTGCTCTGCCTGCACGCAGTGCAGCAAAATCATTCTTCAGACGGTCGAGTGTTTTGCCCATTTTTTCTTCTGCTTTTTTGATCTGTTCTTTCATAATAACTGTCCGCTCATTTCCAGATGAGCGACTCCTTTCTGATTTTTGATTAGTTTTCGTAAATTACGGTGCCGACATTTTTGCCGAGCACTGCATCCAGGATATTATCCGGACGGCTGAGGTCGAACACCAGCATTGCCAGATGGTTGTCACGACAGAGTGTTGCCGCTGTGCTGTCCATAACAGCCAGCTCCTTAGAAAGCACTTCGCTAAAGGTCAATGTGTCATACTTGACAGCATCCGGATACTTGTGGGGATCCTTGTCATAGACACCATCCACGAGGGTCGCCTTCATGAAGATCTCTGCTTCGATCTCGATACCACGCAGTGCTGCTGCTGTATCTGTCGAGAAGAAGGGGTTACCGGTACCGCAGCCGAAAATGACAACTCTGCCCTTCTTAAAATGATTGATTGCTTTGTTGCGGATGTAGGGTTCTGCAATCTGCTGCATGGTGATCGCAGTCTGCACACGCACCTCAATGCCGAGGGACTCGAGGACATCTGCAATTGCGAGCGCATTGATCGTAGTTGCAAGCATGCCCATGTGGTCAGCACGGGTTCTGTCAAGACCGCCGCACATTCTGCCACGGAGGAAGTTGCCGCCGCCGACAACAATACCTACCTCAACACCGACATCGACACATTTTTTGATGCTCTCGCAGATCTGACCGATTACGGTATAATCGAGACCATGCTTCTTTTCACCGGCAAGTGCTTCGCCGCTGAGTTTCAGTAGGATTCTTTTGTATTTCAATTCCATTGTATTGACACCTCACATAAGATATACTACTTCTATTTTACACTAAAAATTCAAATCTGTAAAGCCTATTTTTGAAAAAAAACTATTTTTTTCATTTCTTTTTTCCATTCGATTGATTTCTATCGGAAATTCTGTCCAAATCAGTCGAAAATGACATGATTTTTCAGCTCGGTGCATAGATTCTGATAGTAAATCGAACCCATGGGAGGCTGTTTATGCAGGTAATATGCTATCACAGGAAACAAAGAAACGATGATACAGGGATTCTGGATCGTGCGATGCATAAAAAGCATCAATTAAAGAAGCTGGTACTCTGGGATATTCTGCTCTTCGCCATAGTCGGCGTACTGGGACCGGTGCTGCATTTTGCATCGCCCTTTTTGGCAGGCATTCCCCTGCTGCAGTTCATTACACCGATCAATGAAAGCATCTGGGAACACCTGAAACTGCTGTATTTTCCGGCAGTTCTTGTTGCGCTTCTTCGTCGGCTCATGACCGGAAAGCTGCAGCACGGAATTCTGACCACGTTCGCTGAAGGGTTACTGGCAGCAATGCTTCTGACCGTTATCCTCTTTTATACCTATTCGGGGGTGATTGGCACCATTTATCTTTGGGCAGATATCCTGCTCTTTTATCTGAGCGCCCTTGTACTGACGCTTTACGTCCACATCCGATCATCCAGGCAAAAAAAGAGCAGTCTGCCGGGGCTGTTTGTCTTGCTGCTGCTGGCAGGCTGCTTCTTCTGTTTTACATTAAATCCGCCGGATCTTGGGATCTTTCGGGATATTAGTCAACCGTTGCAATAACTTCCACTTCCACAAGTGCACCCTTGGGAAGATCCTTGACTGCTACGCAGCTTCTTGCGGGCTTCTCCGTGATGTACTGACCGTACACTTCATTGAATGCTGCAAAATCAGCGATCTCTGCCAGGAAGCAGGTGGTCTTGATGATCTTTTCCATGGAAGAACCTGCCGCAGCAAGCACTGCCTTGAGATTCTCCATGACCTGTGTGGTCTGTCCCTTGATGTCGGATGCTTCGATATTTCCGGTTGCCGGAACAATAGCGATCTGACCGGAGGAATATACCATACCGTTCACAACGAGTGCCTGGGAATAGGGACCGATCGCTGCCGGTGCATTTTCTGTATAAATCTTTTCTGCCATTTGTAACACTCCTTAACCTACAATTTTAAATCCGCCATCCATTAGTGCCTTACGGATCTGTTGGATGTGTTCACGGTTTCTGGTTTCCATGACAATACGCAGGAGACAATCGGTGATATCGCTGTCCTCACTTGCACGTTCATGGTGGATGGAGATGACGTTGCCGCCCATATCTGCCAGAATCGCAGATACGCCCTTAAGCTGACCGGGCTTATCCTCAAGCTGAATGGTCATTGTATCGGATCTGCCGGATTTCAGCAGACCACGCTTGATGACTCTGGAAAGAATGGTAACGTCAATATTGCCGCCCGACACGAGGCAAACAACATTCTTGCCTTCGATGGGAAGTTTATTGAACATCACCGCCGCAACTGCAACCGCACCGGCACCTTCCGCAATCAGTTTATGCTGCTCGATCAGTGTCAAGATCGCAGAGGAAACCTCATCATCCGTGACAGTCACGATCTTATCAACATACTGACGGCAATACTCAAACGTATGCTCACCCGGTTCCTTGACCTTGATGCCGTCAGCAATCGTACCGACCTTGTCAAGACAGATGATCTCATCCTGTTCGAGGGACTGCACCATGGAAGGAGCACCACTCGCCTGCACGCCGTAAACCTTGATATTGGGGTTGAGAGATTTCAGTGCAAATGCGACACCGGAAATCAGTCCGCCGCCGCCGACAGGAACCACCACTGCATCCACATTGGGGAGCTGGTCGATGATCTCGAGACCGATCGTACCCTGTCCAGCAATGACATACTCATCATCAAAAGGATGCACAAACGTGTAACCTTTTTCATCACGAAGTGCGATTGCCTTAGCATAGGCATCATCATACACACCGGGTACAAGACAGATATCGGCACCATAGCTTCTGGTCGCTTCCACCTTGGAGATCGGAGCGCCGTCCGGCAGGCAGATGGTTGCCTTGATACCATTTTTCTGTGCAGCCAGCGCCACGCCCTGTGCATGGTTTCCGGCAGAACAAGCGATAACACCTCTTGCCTTCTCTTCATCACTAAGCTGAGAAATTTTATAATACGCACCTCTCACCTTAAAAGAACCTGTGATCTGCAGATTTTCCGTTTTGAGGTGAATATTGGCACTGGGACAGATCTTGGGCGCATGGATCATATCCGTCTGGCGGATCACATTTTTCAATACATAGCTTGCGTGATAGATTTTATCAAGCGTCAGCATTGTTATCACTCCTTATCCTCTACGGACGCACTGAGCTGTTCGATCAGCTGGCGTGCGGCTCTTGCGGATCTTCCGCTCTTGCGCAGGGCGAAGCGTTCTGCTTCCAGCGCAAGTGTTTCACGGTCCATGGACAGTCCGTACTGTTGTGCCAATCCGTATACAATTTCCAAATACAAATCTTTTTTCGGTTTTTCAAAATATACCTTAATACCAAAACGCTCCGACAGGGAGATCGTTTCCTGCATGGTATCCTGGCGATGTACCTCGTCCCCTTCTCTTGCGGAGAACGTTTCCCGCACAATATGGCGGCGGTTGCTGGTCGCATAGATCACAGTATTATGCGATCTTGCGGCAACACTGCCCTCCAGAACTGCTTTGAGCGCACTGAAATCATCGTCATTGTCCTGGAAGGACAGATCGTCGATGAACAGGATGAATTTCAGCGGATTGCCGCTGAGGACATCCAGAAGCTTCGGCAGCAGGTGGAGTTCATCCTTACCAAGTTCAATCAGGCGCAGTCCCCTGTCCGCATAGGCATTTGCGATCGCCTTGACAGAAGCGGATTTGCCCGTTCCGGCATCGCCATAGAGCAGGACATTTGCTGCTTTCCTGCCACGCAGGAGAACCTTGGTATTTTCAATCACCTGTCCCCTTTGCAGCTCATAGCCGATCAGGTCCTCAATGGATACAGCATCGGGGTATTTTACAGGTTTGAGAATGAAACCGTTTTCATCAATCGCATCGGGCTGCAGACGGAACATGCGATATTTAGCATAATCGCCATAGCCGAACTTGTCAATCTGGGTGAGTCTATCAAAATAAAGCTGTTCCAGATCACACGACTGCGCCTCCCATCTCGGAAGCGGGATGCAGCCGGCATAATTTGAAAAATCCTGCGGACACAGCGAAGCGAGTTTGGACAGAACAGAAAGCTCAAATCTAGCTGCCTCCTGCATATGTGACGGGATTTCTTTTCCCTTTGCTGCAAATCGAATGCAGCAGGTTTCCAGAGAGAGGACAGCTTCTGTCAGATAGGCTGTCCAGTTCTGGGTGTTTCTGTGGTAAAGTGCCGCAACGAAGCCTGCGTAGGCTTTGAGAAAGTCCTCATGATCCTGCGACTCATCCTCACAGGTTTTCAGAAGCTGCTGGAAGGCATGCAGTACCGCATCCTTCTGCAGCTGTTCAAAGACCGTAAAGGTCAGTGTTTTCTGATATAAACGCTCCAGCGTTTCCATTATGCGATCGCCTCGATGATCTTGTCTGTGATTTCTGTTGTGGACAGCGCAGTCACGCCGCTGTCGCCAACAAGGTCAGCGGTTCTCCAGCCAGCTTCAAGCACCTTGTCCACTGCATCCTCGATTGCCTGTGCCTCTGCATCCAGATCGAAGGAGTAACGGAGCATCATTGCTGCAGAAAGAATGGTTGCGATGGGGTTCGCAATGCCCTTGCCTGCAATGTCCGGTGCGGAGCCGTGGATCGGCTCATACATGCCACGCTTTGTGGAGCCGAGGGATGCGGATGCGAGCATACCGATGGAACCCGTGATCTGGGATGCTTCATCGGACAGAATATCGCCGAACATATTGGATGTTACTACAACGTCGAACTGACGGGGATTCTTGACGATCTGCATTGCTGCGTTGTCCACGAGCATGTCGGTGCAGGTCACATCCGGATAATCCGCTGCAATGCGGTGTACGGTCTCTCTCCAGAGTCTGGAGCTTTCCAGTACGTTTGCCTTGTCGATGCTGATGACATTCTTGCCACGCTTCTGTGCGGTTTCAAACGCTACCTTTGCAATTCTCTCAATTTCCATGACGCTGTAAGCTTCTGTATCGTATGCTTCCGGACCGTACTTGCCGTCACGTCTGCCACGCTCGCCGAAATAGATACCGCCGGTCAGCTCACGGACGATCATCATGTCAAAGCCCTTTTCCACGATATCAGCGCGCAGGGGACTTGCACCCTTCAGTGCAGGGTAGAGCTTTGCCGGACGCAGGTTTGTGAACAGCTCAAGAGCCGCACGAATACCCAACAGCGCCTTCTCCGGGCGCTTGTCGCCGGGGAGCGTGTCCCACTTCGGGCCGCCTACCGCACCGAGCAGAACGCTGTCGCTTGCAAGACAGCCGTCAACGGTCTCCTGCGGCAGGGGTGCGCCTGTTGCGTCAATTGCCGCACCGCCGATCAGATAGGGCTTGTAGTCGAATGTATGGTTATACTTTTCTGCAATGACATCCAGAACTCTGACAGCACTGTCCACGATCTCCGGACCGATACCGTCACCTCTGAGCAGAGCAACTGTAAAATTCATGTGTATTTCCTCCGATTACTTGATACTGCCGTTCTTGATGGATTCTACCAGACCGCCGTTTTCGATGATTGTCTGGATGAATGCCGGGAACGGCTCAACTGCGTAGTCCTCGCCGGTTGTTTCATTGTGCAGAATACCGTTGTCGAGATCTGCAGTGATCACATTGCCCTCAGCAATTGCCTCAGCTGCTGATTCGGATTCAACGATCGCAAGACCGATATTGATGGCATTGCGGTAGAAAATTCTAGCGAAGCTCTTTGCGATAACCAGAGAAATGCCGCTTGCCTTGATGGCAATGGGCGCATGCTCACGGGAAGAGCCGCAGCCGAAATTCCAGCCTGCTACCATGATATCGCCTTCCTGCACACGGGATG
>JAZPZJ010000067.1:0-15265 GCA_045544635.1 Oscillospiraceae bacterium | reverse complement strand
ACCAGAACTGCGGCGTTGCCCTCAGCTTCATTGTGATCTGCCGCTGTTCTGCGGGAAGCATCTCGCACGCTTCAATCGCATTGTCAAGGGCATTGGCAAAAACACTGCATACATCAATCGGTTTCCACGGCAAGCCGCCCGCCAGTACGCCGTCAAGCCGGAAGGCAATACCCTTCTGTGCCATGACCTCCGCCTTTGCCGAGAGGATGCAGTCGAGGATCTCGTCGCCGCTGACATATTTGGCTGAAAGCGTATCAGCGGTATCCAGCAGGTTTTCCAGATATTCCGCTGCTTCCTCCGTCCTGCCCGACCGGAGCATTTCATTCATGCAGAGGAGATTGTTCCGGATGTCATGCCGGAAGCGTCTGGTTTCCTCCTGTGCCCGTTTGTACTGCTGGAAATGGGCAAGCTCCGCCTGTAAGTAGGTTTCCTGATAATGGGTGCGTTCCCGATAATAGTCGCTGATCCTTGCAGAATAGACGAAGATCGGAAGTCCCACCGAAAAGAGCATGATGGAGCATGCCATGATCATGAGTGTCGCTCTGCCGCCCCTGCCGGAAATGATGACCACGATGCAAAGGATAAAGGTACAGATCATATAGACAACACTGAAGATCTTTTCACGCATGCCGCACGGAATGAAAATGTTTTCTTTACAAAGCCGGTGCCGCAGATAGTGGAATACGAATCCGAAAAACAGCGTGAGTGTGATGCCATGAACCAGTATTTCGACTGTGGTAGTTTCTGTGGATTCCAGATCGTAATCGGGAAATACAAAGTACATGCCCATCATTCCGGCAAATCCGATGGACAGTCCGAAGAGGAGAAACCAACGGCAAAACCGCAGAAAAGCACGGATTTTCTTTCCCTGATAATCATAGATGGGAATGATGCAGTAGGCGATCAGCAGCAGCATGGCAGGCACCAGACTGTCAGTCCAGATGGTGTTGACAACTGCTTCCACGATCGTCAGCATACCAAGTATGACCGCCTTTTTTCTGTTCCATATATATCCCGTATCATGGAAACAGTGCAGGAATACGATCAGTGCCGCCGTTGTATAGAATGAGCTGGTAATGCCAAAGAGGATCGAAAGAATTCTCACAGTCTGCTCCATCAGATCGCCTCCTCCCGTATGTACTGAAAGATGGCTTCTTTCAGAGATTTTTCCTTTGTACGACTGACGGGAAGTATGGTGTTTTCACAGAGCGTTACCTCATGTTTCCCCAGACTTTTGACATGCCGCAGGGAGACAAGATACCCTCTGTGGATGCGGAAAAAACCGTCCTGTGAAAGTTCCTTTTCGTATTCCCCAAGATTATAGCGTACAGTATATTCGCTGTCCGCTGTGCGGATGACGATGTTCTGGTTCTGTGCCTCCATATAAAGAATGTCTTTGATACGCACACGCACCTCTCCCATATCGGTTTTCAGCCAGAGCGTGCGCTGCGCTTGCATTCGTTCCATGACATATCCGAGCAGTTCCTGTAGTTTTTCCACCTGAATGGGCTTAGTCAGGTAACGCAGCGCATTGACCTCGTAGCCTTCAAGGGCATATTCGATATGGCTGGTGAGAAAGACGATCGGAACATCCCGGCTCAGATCACGCAGCTTCCGTGCAAGACGGATGCCGTCGATTTCCGGCATTTCAATATCCAGAAATACCAGATCATAGGGGGTTTTCTGAAATGACTGCAGCAAGTTGTTCCCGTTTTCAAACAGATCTGTCAGAATATCAAGACTTTTTGTGCAGGCATTGATTGCCTGTACCGCCTGCTGCCGGCATTGGGCTTCATCATCACAAATGGCGATCCGCATAGCTGCTTCCTCCTATATTTGGGAATTGTGGATTTGTTCCATTATACCATATTCTTTGTAAAAAGTCAAAAAGCAGCCGATGCATGGTTTTCAGAACACAGTGATGCCCGGATCCGCAAAATCGCAGAGCGCATCAAAGCCGGGAAAGCAGATTTCCATGATACCGCTGTATATTCAGAACTTGTTTCTGGACATCTTGCGCAGGTAATACAGGATCATATCGGAACAATCGGTTCTCCCCTCGGATTGCAGTATGTCTGCGAGGCACTGCTGAAAGATCATTACGAAGCCATCAATGATGTACTGGGTGAAGTACAGATGTCTCTCGATGAGCAGAACGGCATCCACATTCGCCCGCAGAAGGCAAAAGAGCCGGCAGAACGTATCCGACAGGTTGCACATTCTCTGGTCGATCCGACTGTCGCTGCAGACGTGATCCGCAGGAGAGCGGGTGCTCCGGTTGCGAACGTTGCAAAATCCATGCACGATGACTACATGCAGGAAAACGCAAAGTTCCGCAGTGATGCGGGACTGAAGTGCTACATCGTCCGTACAACGGACGGTAAATGCTGCAAATGGTGCACCGCAATGGCGGGGCGTTATGTGTACGGTGAAGAACCGCCGGACGTGTACAGACGGCACGACAACTGCGGCTGTACTGTGGTTTATGAAAACGGCAGAGAGCGGCAGGATGTATGGACGAAGAAGTCGTGGCAGGTCAGAGATACGCCAAAGAAAACACAGAAGCCTACACGCCTGAATCAAGAGCAGGCGAAGGAGCTTGAGCGGAGGAATTTGCAGTATCTGGGGTTGACTTCTGGGGAAAGAACGATTGCTGCAATAGAAAGCAACAGTGAATTGATTTTTTCCAGAATTGACAACGCCCCGCAAATCGATAAACACTTTGCAGAAGAATTTAGACGTGAATACGAAAAGTTTACGAATATTTTCGGAAATCTTCCGTCATTGAGAAGTGTAAATGTCGGCGTGTACAATAATGATGGCATTTTAGGATACTATAATCCCAATAGCAGAGAAATCACTCTGTTTGGAATTGGAGGGAAAAACGGGAAAAATGCTATCAGTAATATCGCATTGCAGCACAAGAAAAATGGTCAATGGTCAACCAGCTCGCCGTTTCATACATTCCGTCATGAATTAGGCCATGAACTGCAGGAGGAATTGCGGTTGAACGACCCTCTATGGGCTACAAAAGTAGCTGAAATAGAAGAAATCATGAAATCGCTTTTAAACAACTTGACAAATCTCGATAGTAGTGCTAAAATAAAATTAATGAAGAATAGACTCTCCATATATGCATTTGAGGATACTGGTGAGTTTATTTCAGAGTGTGTTGCTGAGTATGCGAACAGTCCTAAAAAAGCACGCTCTACGGCGAAATCAGTAGTTGAAATTTTGTTAAGAAAGGGAAATTGATATGGTTGCATTTCCGATAGAAGTTTATGATTACATCGAATTCAGAGAAAAAGAAAAGCCGCTTTTAAAGAAAGAAGCTCCTGAACACATTAAAGAGATGGTTCGAAAGGCAAATGCTCGTATTGTATCCCTTGGCGGTGAATTGAAGTATATCATTGAGGGAGAAAAATAAATATGGACGAAACCGCTCAATAATGGGCGGTTTTCTTATACCCAAAAACAGAAAGGAGCATCCCGATGGACACCGTCACAAAAGAAGTCTACTGTGAATACCTCTGCAATCGTCTGAAAGATCTGACCGAATGTCTGGAACAGCCTGTGCCGATCAATGACAGGCTCAAGCTCCGGCTGGAGATCCAGCGTGACATGGATTTCGTCATGCAGCAGCTCTGGATCATCGATAACGGGGAAGAGGAATGCTTCTCGGCAAAAAAGCCGTCACTTTCCAGCTCATTGTAGAAATTTTGTATCTGTACTGGTGTGAGCTTCTGAAGTATCAGATGTCCCAGATGCTTATTGATTCGTTTTATTTCATGTTGATTCTTATTTTTGATTTTTGTTTTCAGCCATCACGTTGTCGTACTGTCGTCGTAGTACGACACTTTGGACTACTTTATCTGATTTATATAGACAAAAAGAAACTCCCGAAACCTCGTAGTTTCGGGAGTTTTTGGCGGACAGAGAGGGATTCGAACCCTCGATACGCTATTAACGTATACACGAGTTCCAGTCGTGCGCCTTAGACCAGCTCAGCCATCTGTCCATCCTATGAAATTGTGCACTCTGTAAAGAGTGAATGGTGCGAGTGACGGGACTTGAACCCACACGTCGTTTCCAACACTAGCACCTCAAGCTAGCCTGTCTGCCTATTCCAGCACACTCGCATCATGTTCTCTTTGCAGATTGCTTTATTATTATAGCACAAATGAAGGCACTTGTCAAGCAATTTGTTGGAAGTAAACTTTCAAAAGTTTATCCACTTTTTTGTCTAATTTCACAAGCTTCGACATTCACACTGTTGAATCTATCCGGGGGATGGGGACGAAAAATGCAACTGCAGAAAACGAAGCGTGGGAGTGAGCGGGGGAATGCGGATTGTGAGAATGCCCCTTGATTTTTTTTGCGAAATATGCTATGATAGATAATGCTGGAAAAATTGAAGCATTGCCGCTTTGTGCGGTTTATAGAAAGAGAGTTGTCTATGGCAAAAAAACAGGAATACGGTAATGAAAGTATTACCATGCTGAAGGGTCCCGATAAGGTCCGTAAGCGTCCGGGTGTGATTTTCGGTTCGGATGGGCTGGATGGCTGTGCGCATTCGATTTTTGAAATCATTTCCAATTCCATTGATGAGGCACGTTCTGGCTTCGGCGAGAAGATCATCATCACACGCTGGAACGACGGCATGATCGAAGTCGAGGACTTCGGACGTGGCTGTCCCGTCGATTATAATAAAACCGAGCAGCGTTTCAACTGGGAGCTGGTTTACTGCGAGCTGTATGCAGGCGGCAAATATGACGCCGGCGATACTGCGTACAACTATTCGCTCGGTCTGAACGGTCTGGGTCTTTGTGCAACGCAGTTTGCATCGGAATTCATGGATATCACCGTGCACCGTGACGGCTTTGAGTATACACTGCATTTTGAAAAGGGCGAGAATGTCGGTGGTTTGCAGAAAACCCCCTACAAGAAGAAGCAGACCGGTACCAAAACACGCTGGAAGCCCGACCTTGAGGTGTTCACGGATATTCTCGTGCCCGATGAATTCTTCCATGACACCCTCCGCCGACAGGCGGTGGTCAACCCGAATCTGCTGTTCGTGTTCCGTTCCCAGCAGGCGGATGGTACATTCACAGAGAAGGAATATCTCTATGAGAACGGCATCACCGATTATGTCAGTGAGATGACCGGGGAGAAGGCAATGACCTCCGTGCAGTTCTGGAGCGGCGAGCGTGTCGGACGTGACCGTGCGGATAAGCCGGATTATAAGGTAAAGCTTTCGGTTGCGATGACCTTCTCCAACCAGATCAACTGCATAGAGTATTACCACAATTCCAGTTTTCTGGAACATGGTGGCTCTCCTGCGGCGGCAGTGAAAAATGCCTTTATTTCAAAGATCGACGCCTATCTGAAGGCGAATAATAAGTACAATAAAAACGAGGGTAAGATCACTTTCGATGACATCCGTGACTGTCTGGTGCTGGTGTCCTCCTCGTTTTCCACACAGACCTCCTATGAAAACCAGACGAAGAAATCCATTACGAATAAGTTCGTGCAGGAGGCAATGACGGACTTCCTCAAGCATCAGCTCGAGGTTTACTTCATTGAGAATCCGGACGAGGCGAACCGGATTGCCGAGCAGGTGCTCATCAATAAGCGCAGCCGTGAGAGTGCGGAGCGCACCCGTCTGAATATCAAGAAGAACCTGACAAGTAATATTGATCTTGCCAATATGGTGGAGAAGTTCGTGGACTGCCGCACAAAGGATGTGACCCGCCGTGAGGTCTATATCGTGGAGGGTGACTCTGCGTTGGGTGCGGTCAAGCTTGCCCGTGATGCGGAATTCCAGGCGGTGATCCCGGTGCGTGGTAAGATCCTCAACTGCCTGAAAGCGGATTATCCCCGTATTTTCAAGAGTGACATCATCACGGATCTTCTGAAGGTGCTGGGCTGCGGCGTAGAGGTCAAGCTGAAGAATACAAGCAATATCGCGCAGTTCAGTCTCGACAACCTGCGCTGGAACAAGATCATCATCTGCACCGATGCCGACGTGGATGGCTTCCAGATCCGCACGCTGATCCTGACGATGCTGTACCGTCTGACGCCGACGTTGATCCGTGAGGGATATGTGTACATTGCGGAATCGCCGCTGTATGAAATTACCACGAAGGACAAGACCTATTTTGCGTATACGGAGAAGGAAAAATCCGATATTCTCGAGAAGATCGGCGATAAGAAATACACCATCCAGCGTTCCAAGGGTCTTGGTGAGAATGAACCGGAGATGATGTCCTTGACGACCATGAATCCGGACACCCGCCGACTGATTAAGGTCATGCCTGCGGATGTGGAAAAGACCATGTACATGTTCAATCTCCTGCTTGGCGATGACCTGCAGGGGAGAAAGGACTATATCGCACAGTATGGTGCGGATTATATTGAGCTTGTGGATGTATCATAAGTAAAGAGGCTGTTGCATTTGCAGCAGCCTCTCATTTGTACGGCATTTCCGATGTGATCCGGCTGGACGCCGAGTACGGACGGAAGCGGGGGAAGATCGCTGCATTCCCGGTTTGTCCAGAGCACCGTCCAGTTTTCATCCAGCAGCAGAACCAGTGCGTCACTGGCGCTGTAACAGCGCTGCAGCGCCTGTAATAACGTATTTTTCAATGATGTGTCCTCTTTCTAAAAAAGGATTCGACAAAAATCGACAAATTGTCGGTGTTATCATTATACCTGTTTTTCCACAAAAAGTAAAGAGCGGTGCTGCTCTTTTTTAGCTTCTCTAAAATGTTGTTGAAGTTTCATAATTTTCATAATAAATAATTGTCACATATGTCGATTTTTACCGGAATGTATGAAAAATTTGATATTTTTCTATCAAAGTACTTGCTTTTTTTTCGGATTTGGTGTACAATAAGAGTATAAAAATTTAGGAGGTATATCCAATGTCAGTAAAAGTTGCTATTAATGGTTTTGGTAGAATCGGCCGTCTGGCTTTCAGACAGATGTTCGGTGCAGAGGGTTATGAGGTAGTTGCAATCAACGACCTGACCAAGCCTTCCATGCTCGCACAGCTGCTGAAGTATGATACAGCACAGGGCGGTTATTGTGGTACAATCGGTGAGAACAAGCACACTGTAGAGGCTGATGACGAGGCTGGTACAATCACAGTTGACGGCAAGACTCTGAAGATCTACGCAATGGCTAACGCAGCAGAGCTCCCCTGGGGCGAGATCGGCGTTGACGTTGTTCTGGAGTGCACAGGTTTCTACTGCTCCAAGGCTAAGGCACAGGCTCACATCGACGCTGGTGCAAAGAAGGTTGTTATCTCTGCTCCGGCTGGCAACGACCTGCCCACAATCGTATTCTCTGTAAACGAGAACACTCTGACTGCTGATGACACCATCATTTCCGCTGCTTCCTGCACAACAAACTGCCTCGCTCCCATGGCTAAGGCACTGAACGACTATGCAGAAGTACAGAGCGGTATCATGAGCACAATCCACGCTTACACTGGCGACCAGATGATTCTCGACGGTCCTCACAGAAAGGGCGACATGAGAAGAGCAAGAGCTGGTGCTGCTAACATCGTTCCGAACTCCACTGGTGCTGCTAAGGCAATCGGTCTCGTAATTCCGGAGCTGAACGGCAAGCTGATCGGTTCTGCACAGCGTGTACCGGTTCCGACAGGTTCCACAACCATCCTGACAGCTGTTGTTAAGGGCGAGAACGTAACTAAGGAAGGCATCAACGCTGCTATGAAGGCTGCTGCTTCCGAGTCCTTCGGCTACAACGAGGATCAGATCGTTTCTTCTGACGTTATCGGCATGAAGTACGGTTCTCTGTTCGATGCTACTCAGACAATGGTTTGCGATCTGGGCAATGGTCTGTATGAGGTTCAGGTTGTTTCTTGGTATGACAACGAGAACTCCTACACAAGCCAGATGGTAAGAACTATCAAGTACTTCGCTGAGCTTGCATAAGCTTTGCACGGCTTGAATTTGTAACGAAAAAATAAGGGCGGTTCTTCGGAACCGCCTTTTTTTAGGAGAATGCAATGCAGTATCTTTATGAGCGGATCAAAACCGAAGAAGGAACGGAAATCTACGCAGGACAAACGCTGATCCAAAAAACGATCAGCCCGGAGCTGGCGGCTGAATGGGAACGCAGAGCCCGCCGCTGCAATGCGTACTTTCTGTTTGTACTGATCGGCTGGGGAGTTCTGCTGGCAGCATGGCTGATCAGTGCAGCTGTCCTTTCAGAGTCGCTGCTGACTTCGCTGTTGGGGGCAATCACGATGCTTTTCTGGTTTCCGGTGATGCTGTTCTGGGTGCGGCGGCTTGTATTGCCTGAGCGGAAGGAACGGGAGCTGATCGAACGCTGTCATGCGGACATGCAGATTCCGCCTGACGCTGTGAAGCTGGAGATCGTTTATCCGACAGGTCTGGAAAAGCACGGGTGGATCAACGGCAACCATAAGGGTTACCTGTGCACAAGCGCCTTTTTTCGTGTGTATCTGGAGGATGGTTTTCTGCATCTGGCTTCAGCGACCGATGTGATGGCGATCCCATGGGCGTCACTTTCCTCCATCGAACCGGAAGAAAAGGGCAGACTCAATCACTGGATCCAGCAAAAACCCCTGCAGCAGTTCAAGCAGTACCATGTCAAAAAGCACGCAGCGGATCATTACAGCATCCGGTTTCACCGGATCATCATTCATGACAGGGCAGGGGAGTTCTATTTCTGTCTGCCGAATTATGAGATTGCAGGATTCTGTGAGATGACGAGAATGTATATCAATGAAGCCTAAAAATCCCCGTTACAATTAGTAACGGGGATTTTTCTGTATGCGATTATACAATCGGAGCAATGGGAGTCACATTGTGCTCACTGCTTGTTTCAGGCTTTGCCGTCTTAACGAGCTGCACATTGTTGTAGATGTCCATACCGGTACCAGCCGGGATCAGCTTACCGATGATGACATTTTCCTTCAGACCCTGCAGGTGATCCATCTTGCCACGGATCGCAGCATCGGTCAGAGCCTTGGTGGTCTCCTGGAAGGAAGCCGCAGACAGGAAGCTGTCAGAGCTGGAAGCAGCCTTGGTGATACCCTGGAGCAGCGGAACGATGGTCACATATTCAAGGTTCTCCTCGCCGTTTGCAATGCGTGCAGCGATGATCTCATTGACAGCGTCAATCTCCTTGCGGTCTGTGAGCGTACCGGGCAGCAGGTGGCTGAAGCCGGATACGAGACCTGCACTGCCGGGATCGTCAACCTTGACCTTACGCAGCATCTGGCGAACGATGACCTCGATGTGCTTGTCGTTGATATCTACACCCTGCAGGCGGTATACCTTCTGTACTTCGCTGATAATATAGTCCTGTACAGCCTTTGTGCCAAGGACATTCAGGATGTCGGTCGGGAATACGTTACCCTCTGTCAGGCGGTCACCCTTCTTGATGATCTCACCTTCACGGACACGGATCTTGTAGTTGTAGGGAATGAGGTGTTCTTCGGTTTCACCGGTCTCTGCATTGGTGATGATGAGTGTACGGGTGGTCTTAACCTCCTGGATTCTGACAACACCATCAATACCTGCGATGATCGCAGCATTCTTCGGCTTTCTGCCCTCGAACAGTTCCTCGACACGGGGAAGACCCTGTGTGATATCCTCTGCGTTTGCGATACCGCCGGTATGGAAGGTACGCATGGTCAGCTGAGTACCCGGCTCACCGATGGACTGCGCAGCAATGATACCAACTGCTTCACCAACAGCCACGAGGTTGTTGTTTGCAAGGTTTGCACCGTAGCACTTTGCACATGCGCCCTGCTTAGCCTTACATCTGAGGACGGAGCGGATCTTGATGCGCTCAATGCCCATATCTGTGATCTTTGCAGCGTCACTTTCGGTCATGAGCTTGTTCTTGGAAACGACAAGTTCGCCTGTTTCTGCATCACGCAGATCCTCACAGAGATATCTGCCGATCAGACGTTCTCTCATCGGTTCGATGATTTCCTTGCCGTTGCGGATCTCGTAGATCTCGATACCGTCATCCGTACCGCAGTCCTGCTCACGGATGATCACATCCTGAGAAACGTCAACCAGACGACGTGTCAGGTAACCGGAGTCAGCAGTACGCAGCGCTGTATCGGCAAGACCCTTACGTGCACCACGGGAGGAGATGAAGTATTCCAGAATGTTCAGACCTTCACGATAGTTTGCACGAATCGGGATTTCGATGGTAGTACCGGAAGTATTGGCGATCAGACCACGCATGCCGGCAAGCTGACGGATCTGGGAGATACTACCACGGGCACCGGAGTCCGCCATCATGAAGATGGGGTTGTACTGATCCAGATTCTTCTTCAGCGCAGCAGTAACATCATCGGTAGCCTGGTTCCAAACCTCGATGACACGAGCAGATTTCTCCGCAGAAGAGATATAACCATATTCGTATTCCTGTGTGATCTCTTCGATCTCTGCATCAGCAGCAGCCAGAATTTCCTTCTTCTGCGGCGGAATCGAAGCGTCGCAGACTGCAACGGTAATTGCTGCACGGGTAGAGTACTTAAAGCCGAGTGCCTTGATCTTGTCGAGCACTTCAGAAGTGGTTGTTGTGCCATGGATCCGGATGCAGCGCTCGATGATTTCGGAGAGCTTACCCTTACCTACGAGGAAGGAAACCTCGAGATCGAACTGCTTGTCGGAATTGGTTCTGTCTACATAACCCAGATTCTGGGGGATATTTTCATTGAAGATCAGACGACCGATTGTACAGTCGATGACCTTGGAGAGCTTCTTTTCCGCAACGTCCTTGGTGATGCGTACCTTGATCGGAGCATGCAGGGAAACGTCGCCTTCCTGGTAAGCCATCAGCGCTTCGTTGACATCACGGAAGCACTTGCCTTCACCCTTGTCACCCTTCTTTTCGAGGGTCAGGTAATAGGAACCGAGCACCATATCCTGGGACGGAACTGCAACCGGACGACCATCGGAGGGCTTGAGCAGGTTGTTAGCAGCGAGCATCAGGAAGCGGGCCTCAGCCTGTGCCTCAGCGGACAGGGGCAGATGCACCGCCATCTGGTCGCCGTCGAAGTCAGCGTTGAACGCAGAGCAAACCAGCGGATGGAGCTTGAGCGCACGGCCTTCTACGAGTACCGGCTCGAATGCCTGGATACCCAGACGGTGCAGGGTAGGCGCACGGTTCAGCAGTACGGGATGACCCTTGATGACATGTTCCAGTGCATCCCAGACATCCTTATCGGTTGCCTTGTCAACCATCTTTCTTGCGCTCTTGATATTGGCGATTGCCTTGGTGTCAACCAGTCTCTTCAGTACGAAGGGCTTGAACAGCTCGAGTGCCATTTCCTTCGGCAGACCGCACTGGTACATCTTCAGTCCGGGGCCGACAACGATAACGGAACGGCCGGAGTAGTCAACACGCTTACCCAGCAGGTTCTGACGGAAACGACCCTGTTTACCCTTTAGCATGTCGGAGAGGGACTTGAGGGCACGGTTATTCGGACCGGTAACCGCTCTGCCGTGTCTGCCGTTGTCGATGAGGGCATCCACAGCTTCCTGCAGCATACGCTTCTCGTTGCGCACGATGATATCGGGTGCTTCGAGCTTGAGCATACGCTGGGGACGGTTGTTACGGTTAATGACACGACGGTACAGGTCATTGAGGTCGGAGGTGGCATATCTGCCGCCGTCGAGCATGACCATCGGACGCAGATCCGGAGGAATGACCGGCACCACGTTCATGACCATCCATTCCGGCTTGTTGCCGGATTTGAGAAATGCTTCCACAATTTCCAGACGCTTGAGGAGCTTGATCTTCTTCTGACCATTCGGCAGACCGGTCAGCTCTTCCTTCAGCTCGTTGGAAACCCACTGCAGGTCATTGACCCAGTTTTCTTTGCGCATGGGCGCATAGGCTTCGTTTGTGGGATCGAAGTGTTCCTCGAACAGCTCGAGCATATAGGCAAAGCCTGTCTTGACACGAGCAGGAGTATTTCTGTCATCCTCGCACTTACGGTTGTAGGGGAGGATCATTTCCTTATATTCTGCATAGGGGATCACAGCGCCGTTCTCGTAACCGGACTGACCTGCTTCCTCAATGTAGTAGATACGCTTGTGCAGATAATCGTGCACCTGTGTTTCGGGCAGACCGATGATCTCAGAAACCATGCTCAGGTACTTGGAGAAGTAGCGTACATAGCACTCCGGATCATATTCTTCCAGCAGACGATGGATTGCTTCAGCACCCATCTCAGCGATGAACTCGTTGTCATACTGCTCGAGATAGTCGTTGTATTCCTTCTCGCTGAGCAGCTGATTCTTGATAAGCTTGGTGTTGCCGGGTTCAATGACAATATATTTTGTAAAGTACAGAACCTCTTCCAGGCGCTTCTGGGAAACCTCAAGCACCTGACCGATACGGGACGGTGTGCCCTTGAAGTACCAGATGTGGGATACGGGTGCAGCCAGTTCGATATGACCCATACGCTCACGACGAACCTTTGCACGGGTAACCTCAACGCCGCAGCGGTCGCAGACCTTACCCTTGAAGCGGATCTTCTTGAACTTACCGCAGTGGCACTCCCAATCCTTGGTCGGACCGAAGATGCGCTCACAGTACAGACCGTCACGCTCCGGCTTCTGTGTTCTGTAATTGATGGTTTCAGGGCGTTCTACTGCGCCATAGGACCAGCTTCTGATACGTTCCGGAGAAGCGAGTCCGATCTGAATGGATTCAAATGTATTAAATTCCAAACCATTTACCTCCTAAAAAAAGATGGGGAACTGCGGACAGCCATGAAGGTTGCCGCAGAGTGGATTACATGCGCTTAATCTTCATCCGGCAAGTCAAAGACTGCGGGGCTTGCATCGTCGTCATCATCCCACATGTCTCCATCTTCCATATCGCCTGTGCGATAGCCTGCTTCTTCGAAATCGCTGGTATCAGAATGTTCATCCGCTGTCATTTCATCGGAGAAGTCCGCAGTCGGCATCATCGGGATGTCATCATCATCATCGAAGTGCTGCTTGAGGTCGATCTCTTCCTGATTGATATCCAGTACCTTGACATCCAGACCCAGGGACTGCAGTTCCTTGATCAGAACCTTGAAGGACTCCGGAATACCGGGCTTGGGAACATTCTGACCCTTGACAATTGCCTCATAGGTATTGACACGGCCAACGGTATCGTCGGACTTTACGGTCAGGATTTCCTGCAGGGTATAAGCTGCACCGTAAGCCTCGAGTGCCCAAACTTCCATCTCACCGAAACGCTGGCCGCCGAACTGTGCCTTACCGCCCAGAGGCTGCTGTGTAACGAGAGAGTACGGACCTACAGAACGTGCGTGGATCTTATCATCAACCAGGTGGTGGAGCTTGAGGTAGTACATGTAACCAACCGTTACCTTGTTATCGAACTTTTCACCGGTACGGCCGTCATAGAGTGTGAACTTGCCGTCCTCGGACATTTCGAGTGCTTTGGGGTTGATGACCTTATCCATCTGGTTGAGCTCGAACATTTCGTTGCGGTAGGGAGCGTTCTTTTCATTTGCTTCACGGAAGCATGCACGGATATCATCCTCGTGTGCACCGTCGAATACCGGTGTCATGATGTGCCAGCCGAGTGCCTTTGCAGACATACCCAGATGCACCTCGAGTACCTGACCGATGTTCATACGGGACGGTACGCCGAGCGGGTTGAGCACGATATCGAGCGGAGTACCGTCTTCGAGGAACGGCATATCCGCCTCGGGCAGGATACGGGAGACGACACCCTTGTTACCGTGACGGCCCGCCATCTTGTCACCAACGGAAATCTTACGCTTCTGTGCGATATAGCAGCGAACGAGCTTGTTGACACCGGGTGTCAGCTCATCGCAGTTATCACGGGTAAATACCTTTACATCAATGATAACGCCGCCTTCACCGTGCGGTACACGCAGGGAGTTATCACGAACCTCACGTGCCTTCTCACCGAAGATTGCACGCAGCAGACGCTCTTCTGCAGTCAGTTCGGTTTCGCCCTTCGGGGTTACCTTGCCGACGAGGATATCGCCTGCACGGACCTCAGCACCGATGCGGATGATACCGTTTTCATCGAGGTTCTTCAGTGTGTCATCGCCGACATTCGGGATGTCACGGGTAATTTCCTCCGGTCCGAGCTTGGTGTCACGGCACTCCAGCTCATATTCTTCGATATGAATGGAAGTGAAGACATCCTCACGAACCAGACGCTCATTCAGCAGTACAGCGTCCTCGTAGTTGTAACCTTCCCAGGTCATGAAGCCGATGAGGGCATTCTTACCGAGGGAGATCTCACCGTCAGCCGTTGCCGGACCATCAGCCAGCACCTGACCCTTGCGAACAGTTTCACCGACATTGACGATCGGTCTCTGGTTCACGCAGGTATCCTGGTTGGAACGCTTGAACTTGATCATATTATAGGTGTGTTCCAGCTTGTTGGAATCCTGAACCACAACCTTATCAGCGGAAACAAATGTGACAACGCCGTCTGTTTCAGACAGTACGCAGACGCCGGAGTCAACCGCAGCCTTATACTCCATACCGGTACCAACGAAGGGACGCTCGGTTCTCAGGAGCGGCACAGCCTGACGCTGCATGTTCGCACCCATGAGGGCACGGTTTGCGTCGTCGTTCTCGAGGAAGGGGATCATTGCAGTCGCAACGGATACTACCATCTTCGGGGATACGTCCATGAAGTCAACCTTGCTGTTTTCGCACTCGAGGATCTTGTCACGATAACGTGCATTAACCTTGGCACGAGCAAACTTGCCTTCTTCAGTCAGCGGCTCATTCGCCTGCGCAACGATGTACAGATCCTCCATATCCGCAGGCATGTACACAACCTCGTCCGTTACGACGCCGGTTTCCTTGTCCACACGGCGGTAGGGTGCTTCAATGAAGCCGTACTCGTTGATTCTTGCAAAGGTTGCAAGGTAGGAGATCAGACCGATGTTGGGACCTTCAGGGGTCTCGATGGGACACATTCTGCCGTAGTGGCTGTAGTGTACGTCACGAACCTCGAATCCGGCTCTGTCTCGGGACAGACCGCCGGGACCCAGTGCGGAGAGACGGCGCTTGTGCGTCAGCTCAGCCAGCGGGTTGTTCTGATCCATGAACTGGGACAGGGGGGAGGAGCAGAAGAATTCCATCACCTGAGAGGTGATGGAGCGGATATTGTCCAGTGCCTGCGGTGTCACAACGTCCATATCCTGTGCCTGCAGGTTCATGCGCCCACGGATGCT
>JAZPZJ010000066.1:0-88615 GCA_045544635.1 Oscillospiraceae bacterium | reverse complement strand
ATTTCTTGTCTCCCTAACACCGCCTTGGCCCCCGACTTAGGTGCGACAGGTGCCACCGGCGCAGACGGTGTGACAGGTCCGACCGGAGCGACGGGCGCCACCGGTCCGGCAGGTGCTCTGACACCGGGTCCTGCAGTTGCTGATCTCGATACTACCGCAACAACAGAGGATCTTGTGGTGGCATTCAATGCGCTGCTTGCCTCGCTGCGTGCAGCCGGCGTGATCGAAAGCTGACAAAAATCCCCCTGCCATACGGCAGGGGGATGCGCTGTTTTGATTAGTTATACTTTTCCAGAAGCTGCTGGATCTTCTCGTGGGGGTCGATCACGGTGCTGATGGAAACATCATGGTTCAGGGAAGCGATGAAGTAAGCAATGTACTTGGATACGTCAACCTCGTGGAACCATTCACGCTTGAGCAGCTCCGGAGAACGGTAAGTCAGGTTGGTACCGAATACGCCGCTGATGAAGCCGTCGTTGTATGCCTGATCGAACTTCTCGAGACCATTTGTGAAGATGGAGTAGGTTGCATAAGCGAAGATTCTCTTTGCATTGCGCTTCTTCAGCTCGTAAGCGATATCCAGAACAGACTCGCCGGAAGAAATGATATCATCTGCAATGAAGACATCCTTGCCCTCTACAGAGTTGCCAAGGTATTCATGTGCTACGATCGGGTTTCTGCCGTTGACGATTCTGGAATAGTCACGTCTCTTGTAGAACATACCCATATCCACACCCAGAACGGATGCATAATACATATTACGGTTCAGTGCGCCTTCATCGGGGCTGACAACCATAAAGTTATCCTTGGTTGCGTGGAAACCTTCGATGGACTTGAACATGGTCTTGAGTACCTGGTAGGAAGGAATGACATTGTCAAAGCCCATGAGCGGAACAGCGTTATGTACTCTGGGGTCATGTGCATCGAATGTCACGATGTTGGAAACGCCCATTGCCTGGAGTTCCTGCAGTGCAACTGCACAGTCAAGGGACTCACGATAGCTGCGGCGATGCTGTCTGCCGCCATAGAGGTTGGGCATGATGACATTGATTCTGTAAGCCTTGCCGCTTGCTGCCTGGATGATACGCTTGAGATCCTGATAGTGGTCATCCGGAGACATTGCATTCTTCATGCCAAAGTACTCGTAGGTGCAGCTGTAGTTGCCGACATCGGTGATGATATAGAGATCCTTGCCACGGATGGTGGACTTGCTCAGACCCTTGCCGTCACCGGAAGCGAAACGGGGGCATTCGCTCTCTACGAGGAAATTCTCATGGTCGTAACCGCCTCTCTGTGCCCAGTCAACGAGGTAGCCATTGATCTTGTCACCGAGATCTCTTGCGCTTTGCATTGCAATCAGACCGAGGGGGGCAACGTTGGTTTCGAGGTTGAACAGAACTTCATTCTTACTCATAATTTCACTTTGCTTCCGCAGTGCAGAACGGAAGCACTCCTTCCTTGGAATATGATAATAATGATTTATTTTATGAAGGCAGATCCGCCTTCATCAGAGCCTTGTGTTACTTGCAGAACTTTTCGATATAGTGGTCAATGTCTGCAGCGATGATCTCCTTTGCTACATCCACGTCCTCAATTTCGTCCACTGCAGTGGTCTTGTTTTCCAGCTCCTTGTACACTCTGAAGAAATGAGTCATCTCATCAAAAATGTGACGGGGGAGTTCATTGATGGAGTGATAGCAGTTGTAATTGGGGTCCTCAAACGGGATCGCAATGATCTTGTCATCGTGTCTGCCGCTGTCAAGCATACGGATCACACCAATGGGATAGCAGCGAACCAGTGTCATAGGAGACAGTGTTTCGGAGCAGACCAGAAGCACGTCCAGCGGGTCCTCGTCATCTGCATAGGTGCGGGGGATCAGACCATAGTTTGCCGGATAATGCGTGGAAGTATGGAGAATACGATCAAGCTTGATCAGACCGGTCTCCTTGTCCAGCTCGTACTTGATCTTGCTGCCCTTCGGAATTTCAATCACTGCAACGAAATCATCGGGGCTGATGCGCTTAGGGCTGATGTTGTGCCAGATATTCATAAATAACACCTCATAAAAACGGAATCATATCTTCCCATATAGTTTTAGTATACCTGTGTTTTTGCGTTTTGTCAATCACCATACGGGAAAGAAATCGAACTTTGGAGAAGTTTCTAAAATTTGATATATTTTTGACAACTTTTATGGACATCTTTCAGGAACTGCAGAACGCTTTTGCAAAGCACTATTTTAGCGGATTGCTGCGTGAATATCCTGCGGAAAACCGATTGACATTTCTGTAAAAATATGCTATACTGATAGCAGAAGCTGCGCCGCAAGCTGCGTGCTCACGGTAAAGCGATCTGATATCAGCACGGACATCTGACACCTATTCATGTATGCGGTGAAAGTCGTTTCGGAAAGTAATGCCCTCTTCAGCAGGGTCACTTTGTAGTACATGAATGTCCCGATGCCCGTATCTATGCGGGTATTTTTATTTTCAGGAGGTAATTAGCTATGTATGATCTCAAATCCAGTAAAGCAGAAGAATTTATCTGCCACGAAGAAATCGAAGACACCCTTGCTTATGCAGAGGCACACAAGAATGACAGGGAACTGATCAAGTCCATCATCGAAAAAGCAAAGGAACTCAAGGGCCTGAACCATCGTGATGCCAGCGTCCTGCTTGCCTGCGAAGAAGAAGACCTCAATGCTGAAGTCTGTGCGCTTGCTGAACAGATCAAGAAGGATTTCTACGGCAACCGTATTGTGATGTTTGCACCGCTGTATCTTTCTAATTACTGTGTGAACGGCTGTACTTATTGCCCCTATCACTATAAGAATAAGCACATCTGCCGCAAGAAGCTGACGCAGGAGGAGATCAAGAAGGAAGTCATTGCGCTGCAGGATATGGGTCACAAGCGTCTTGCGATTGAAGCAGGCGAGGATCCCGTGAACAACCCGATCGAGTACATTCTCGAATCCATCCAGACCATCTACAGCATCCAGCACAAGAACGGTGCGATCCGCCGTGTCAATGTGAATATTGCTGCAACAACAGTGGAAAATTACAGAAAGCTTGCAGAAGCCGGCATCGGTACCTACATCCTCTTCCAGGAGACCTACCACAAGGAAAGCTATGAGCAGCTGCATCCGACAGGACCGAAGCACAATTATGCTTACCACACCGAGGCTCACGACAGAGCAATGGAGGGCGGCATTGATGACGTGGGTCTGGGCGTACTGTTCGGACTGGAGCACTACCGCTATGAGTTTGCAGGCATCCTGATGCATGCGGAGCATCTCGAAGCACGTTTCGGCGTTGGACCGCATACCATCAGCGTACCTCGTTTGCGTCGTGCGGATGACATTGACCCCGATGATTTCGACAATGGTATCAGTGATGATATTTTTGCAAAGATCTGTGCCTGCATCCGTGTTGCCGTTCCCTACACCGGCATGATCGTTTCCACCAGAGAGAGCAAGAAGTGCCGTGAACGTGTACTGCATCTTGGTGTATCCCAGATCAGCGGCGGTTCCAAGACCAGCGTGGGCGGCTACAGCGAACCGGAGCCAGAGGAGGAGAATTCCGCACAGTTTGACGTATCCGACAACCGCACACTCGATGAAGTGGTGAAGTGGCTGATGGAACTTGGCTATATCCCGTCCTTCTGCACAGCCTGCTACCGTGAGGGCAGAACGGGCGACCGCTTCATGCAGCTGTGCAAGACCAAGCAGATCCAGAACTGCTGCCATCCGAATGCACTGATGACACTGAAGGAATATCTGGAGGACTATGCATCTCCCGAAACCAAGGCGATCGGTGAAGCCCTGATCCAGCGTGAACTTGCCAATGTCAAGAGCGACAAGGTGCGTGATATTGTGGTGGAGCGTCTGGATAAAATTGCGGATGGAAGCAGGGATTTCCGGTTCTAAGTCGAGGTTCCTTTAATGAAGAAGTGGTACAACGAAGAATACGAATTCGAAATAAAGGAGAAATCCCTATGAGCCTCAATGCCACCCCCTCCTCCGAACGTATCCATATTGCCTTTTTCGGCAGAAGAAATGCCGGAAAATCCAGCGTCGTGAATGCCGTTACCGGACAGAAACTCGCCGTTGTATCCGATGTCAAGGGTACGACCACCGACCCCGTTTATAAGGCAATGGAGCTTCTGCCGCTTGGATCTGTGATGATCGTGGATACCGCCGGAATTGACGATGAGGGCGACCTCGGCGCAATGCGTGTGGAGAAGACGCTTGCTGTCCTTGCCAAAACAGATATCGCAGTGCTTGTTGTAGACGGCACAATTGGCATGACCGCAGAGGACGAACAGCTGACGGCGGAATTCCAGAAACGAAAGATTCCCTATATTACGGCGTATAATAAATCTGATCTGTATGATGTCCCCATGCCGAAATCCATTCATGAAATCTATGTGAGTGCAAAAACAGGTGCAGGTGTCAACGAACTGAAAGAACTGATTGCAAAGCAGGTAAGACAGGATGCACCGCAGAAAGCCCTGATCGCCGATCTCATTACCGAGGGCGATGTTCTCATGCTTGTCATCCCGATTGACGAATCTGCCCCGAAAGGCAGACTCATTCTGCCCCAGCAGCAGGTCATCCGTGAAGCGCTCGAATGCGGTGCAATGCCGATCTGCTGCCGTGATACGGAAGTGACGCAGACGCTCGAAAAGCTTGCAGTTACACCCAGAATGATCATCACCGACAGTCAGGCGTTCGGCAGGGTATCAAAGCTTGTGCCCGACAGCATTCCTCTGACCTCGTTCTCCATTCTTTTCGCCAGATACAAGGGCGATCTGGAAACGGTCGTGCGTGGAGCGGCAGCTCTGGATGCACTGAAAGATGGGGATAAGGTTCTGATCTCCGAAGGTTGCACGCACCATCGCCAGTGCAATGACATCGGCACGGTCAAACTCCCGAACTGGGTGAAATCCCATGCAGGCTGTGATCTGGAATTTGTCTGGACATCCGGTACGGAATTCCCCCGTGATCTGTCAGACTATGCCCTCGTGATCCACTGCGGTGCTTGTATGCTCCCGCCCAAGGAAGTGCAGTTCCGACAGGAAATTGCCGGAGAGCAGGGCGTTCCCATGACGAATTACGGTACGGCGATTGCGCATTGCCATGGGATTCTGAAACGCAGTCTGGAGCTGTTTTCGGAGGTTGCCGATCTATTGAAATAGGAGGGATCGGGTGTGAAACGGATTTTTGATATCGTTGTTTCGATATTGACATGGAGCATACTTTCGGTCAGTCTTGTATATCTGCTGTGCATCTGGAATACGATACCCGACATCATCGGCGTGCATTTTGCATCGGATGGAAGTTTTGACGTTTTTGACAGCAAGCTCTACATTGTCTACCCCTATGCAGCAGGATTTGGGTTTCTGTTTCTTCTGGAAATCGCCTCTGCTGCCGGACGGAAAGCCCAAAGTGGTATGAAGATCAACGAAACAGGGGAGCGCAGATTGAAACTGGCACTGTCGTTTCTTCTGAATGCCCTGAAACTGTATGTTTCCGTTTTCTTTTCCTATTGGGCGTACTGTGTAATGACTCAGATTCCCGAGAATTATCAGTTTACCAGGATCATTTCCTGGTTGGCTGTGATGATCTTTCTGCTGTTTGGAGCCTCTGTTCTATTCATTCGTTTCATGTATTGGCAGAACCGTGTATAGCATAAATGCTCCCAATGTGTCTGACATATGGGAGCATTCATCTTTTTTGTATGTTTGTGCAAAACATTCAGAAAATCATTGACACTGGAAAATTTTTGTGCTATGATAAAGAATAAGAAGATACAGCGGAAAACTGCGTCCATATGCTGTAACATCAACAAGAGGGGGAATGCTTATGAAGAAAAAATGGTTTACACGGCTGCTGCTTTCTGTCACGATGGCAGGAACGCTGCTTTCCAATACTGCTGCCGGATTTGTTTCTGCAGCCACAACGCCCGATGAATATCACGACGACTGGCTCCATGTCAATGAGAATGCGGAGATCGTTGATATGTACGGAAATCCCGTCTGGCTCACAGGCTGCAACTGGTTCGGCTATAATGTCGGAAGCCAGGTGTTTGACGGTGTTTGGTCAAGAAATATGCATGAGATGCTGACGGAAATTGCGGATCATGGCTTTAATTTCCTGCGAGTGCCGATGTCCACACAGCTCCTGCTGCAGTGGAAAAATGGTGATCCGGATCCTGCACCGCCCAAGGTGAATGAGTACTCCAATCCCGAGCTGACACTGGAAGGCGTTGAGGGCGGTACGGTCATGTACAGCTTCGACATCTGGAATCAGGCAGTCGAATGGTGCAGAGAACTTGGTATTAAGATCATGATGGACGTTCACTGTGCGGAAACTGCCTCTGCCGGACATCAGGTAAGTCTGTGGTATACGGATGCTTACAGCACCGAGGACTGGATCGAGGGACTTTCCTGGTTTGCAGAGTATTATAAGGATGATGATACGATCGTTGCGATCGACCTGAAAAACGAGCCTCATGGTACGGCGGATACGCCGAATCTGATGGCAAAGTGGGATGATTCCCAGGATCCCACCAACTGGAAATATGCTGCCGAGTGCGCTGCGGCAGCGGTTCTGGCGGAGAATCCGAATCTTCTGATCATGGTTGAGGGTACAGAAGTTTACCCGAAATTTGAAGAGGGTGCGGACTGGACTTCTCAGAACATCGACTATTCCAGATATCCCTACAGCTACTATCACCATACCTGGTGGGGCGGTAATTTCCGTGGTGCGAAGGATTATCCGATCGACCTCGGTGAGCATCAGGATCAGCTCGTGTATTCTCCCCATGACTATGGTCCTTTGGTGTGGGAACAGGATTGGTTCTATGATGGTTTTACACAGGAAACGCTGCTGGCGGACTGCTGGTATGACAACTGGTTCTTCATTCAGGATACGGGCATGGCGCCGCTGTTCATGGGTGAATGGGGCGGCTTCCTGGATGAGGAGCATGATGCCGATGGTAAAAACCGCGCATGGATGGGTTATCTGCGTGATTTCATGATTGAAAACCGTATCCACCATACCTTCTGGTGCTTCAACGAGAATTCCGGCGATACCGGCGGTCTTGTATACGATAACTTCGGTACATGGGATGAGGAAAAGTACAATTTCGTACTGCCGTCTCTCTGGAAAACGGAGGAGGGCAAGTTCATCAGCCTTGACCACAAGATCCCGCTTGGTGCAAACGGTATTTCGCTTTCCGATTATTACGGCGAAGGACAGATCACGACCGATCCGACGTTGCCGCCGACTGATCCGGGTACGGATGAAATCTGCGGCGATGCAAATGAGGACGGCGAGATAGATGTACTTGATATCATCGTCCTGAACAAGAACCTGTTAGGCGGCGGTGCGCTTTCGGAACAGGGTAAGCGCAATGCCGATGTGGATGGTGACGGTGTTGCCACTGCGAATGATTCGCTGAATATGATGAAATTTATCGTAAAACTGATCGACCGGCTTCCTGTATAAGAAAAAATCCCCGCAGATGCGGGGATTTTTGTTATATAAACAGCATTTTCTTCAGATAAGCCAGATCAAATGCATTGATCATGCCGTCTTCATGCAGATCTGCTGCAATCGGATCCATTGCTCCAAGCGGTTCTGTGCCCAACAGGCATTTCTGCAAAAGGATCACATCCAGCGAATTCACATCGGAATCCGCATTGACATCGCCGGGGCGGGACGGAATGCAGTCGCTTGTATCGCCCTGTGTCTCTCCCGTTGTAGGCGGATCGGCCATACCTTCAGCCGTATAAACATTCTGGTACATTGTTTCTGCCCAGAGCTGACGCATCGCTGCATAGCCCTCGCTGCTCGGATGCACACCGTCGGAACTCAGATGTTCCGGATGTTCCTTGAGGAAGGTGTAGAAATCGGGTCCCTTGACAACTTCGGGATACGTTTCGTAGATCTTGTGTACCATTGCGTTGTAATCATCCAGATAGGTATTTACGCCGCTTTCCGTTGCATAGGGAATCGTGGGCAGGATGGGGGTCTTACCCTGTGCAAGTACCGCTTCGATCATGTAAACGGTGTTCTCATAATACTTCTGCGCTCCGGTCTGATTGCCCCATGCATCATTGGTACCATAGGCGATGCTGACATATTCACCGGGGAATGTGGAAAGCCAGCGGTCAATGTTATTTTTGCCGTCCGTGGAGAAAATACCGCCGATACCGCCGTTTTCCTGAATGGGATAGTAGCGGCTGTCGATCGCATTGACAAGCTCTGCAAAAGGAGAACCATAGCAATTCATCATACCGCCGGCAGTGATGGAATCTCCGAAAAAGATCCAGCTGTCCGCAGGTGTTCCTGCAATGGTGTGGACATCCATCTGCAGGCTGATGGAACCACCCTCTTTTCCATCCGCTTCACTGATCTGCATGCGGATCCAGTTGTAACCCTCCATGGAAACCTTATGCTGACGGGAATGCAGCGTGTTGCCTTCTACTGTCTCGGTGATCACCCAGCCGTCCTCGGGATAGGTGCCGCCCGGTGCGGAATTCACCTCAATGGTGTAGGTGCTTGGTACGCCGTTCGTGGAACCGCCATTGAGGATACTCGGGTCATATTGACCGGTTGCATTGTACCACGCAAGCATCACGCTTGCACGTTCTGTATCCGACACACCGGACAGGTCATAGGCGAGGTAATCCGGCGCATTGCTGAACCAGAATGAGAAATAGTGCTCGTCATTTGCAGCGGTTGCCTGACCGCTTCCGGCGTAGACAGGACAGTTGCGGCTGACAACGGGACAAGCCGGAGTATCTGCTGAAACGGGGCAGGTGAGTGACGCTGTGCAAAGCATGGCTGCGGAAATGAGCGCAGCAGAGAAATGTCTGAATTTCTTGTTCATGGTAGACTCCTTTCAGTGATTTCTGTATCAATCGTATTTATTCAAGTGCAATTTGGTAGCCCTCTCCGTCCAGAAAAATGACATAGCTTTTTGACGGTGTTTCAATATGAGAAATATAATTACGATGAGTATTTGCGTATACCGCATTTGCGGGGAAATATGGTTCAAAATATGATCCGCAGTTATCAGTAACATCCTTTATATCAGAAGGTACTGTAATGTTGACGTATTTTTTGCCGTCGACATCTGTGAGAACAACGGTCTGAATCAGTGCATCGTCTGCAAGAAATGTTGAATAGATGGGACTATTCTGCTGAAACGGAATTTTCCAGTTGTTCCCAGATTTGTAAAGCATATGGAAGCACATTGTACCGTCATCTTCTTCTTCAACAAGTACCGCAGAGGAAGTACCGATGCAGGTTTTGATAAGTTCGGTACCACTGAATCGGGTCAGACTAATACTGACAAAGGGTGCAGCTTCATATGGCGAAGAAAAGGGAATGCAGCGGATCAGCAAAGGAAACACAAGCCAAAGGATGAGAAATGGCAGGAGAAATAACATGGATATCGCATTCCTGGAAAGTCGGCGCCTCTGTTTCATATTGTACTCCCTTCATGCTTTGATAGCTTAATTATAACATTTCCATCAAATAATTGCAATACTTCCGCCAAAAATTTTACAGCCGAAGCTCTTGACAAATTCCCCGCAATTCGCTATAATAAACATATGTACAATATCCATCAACAACGTTGACGGGGAGGAGTACGATGCATCCGGCAGCAGAGAGAGGATCCGGTTGGTGTAAGGATCCGTGCGGTGCATCCGAAGGTAGCCCCTGAGTTTCGGTTCGAACAGGCATTGCCCCAGTAGTTCCCGACGGGTTCTCCCGTTACAGAGAGCACAATCGGAGCAGGACTCCCGTTGTACAGAGTGCGGATGCGCGGCATCCGAATTCAGGTGGTAACACGGACTGAACACAGTTCGCCCTGAAGCTTTTACGGCTTCAGGGCGTTTTTATTGTCCGAAAATCAGAAAAGGAGAGATTCCCAAAATGGCAAAAGAACTTGAAAAAAACTACTGTCCCGAAGAATTTGAGGGCAGAATCTACGGCGAATGGGTAAAGCGTGGCTGCTTCCATGCCGAAATCGATGAGAACAAGACCCCCTACACCATCGTCATCCCCCCGCCAAACATTACCGGTCAGCTGCACATGGGTCATGCGCTGGATGAAACCCTGCAGGATATCCTCATCCGCTGGAAGCGCATGAGCGGCTACTGCACACTCTGGCTGCCGGGTACGGACCATGCTGCAATCGCAACGGAAGCCAAGATCGTAGAGGCAATGCGTAAGGAAGGCGTTACCAAGGAAGACCTCGGCCGTGAGGGCTTCATGAAGCGTGCATGGGAATGGAAGAAGCAGTACGGCGGCAGAATCGTGGAACAGCTCAAGAAGCTTGGTTCCTCCTGTGACTGGGACAGAGAACGCTTTACCATGGACGAGGGCTGCTCCAAGGCTGTCAAGGAAGTATTCGTTAAGTACTATGAAAAGGGTCTGATCTACCGTGGAGAGCGCATCATCAACTGGTGCCCCAAGTGCCTGACCTCCCTCTCCGATGCAGAGGTAGAATTCGAAGAGCAGGCTGGACATTTCTGGCATATCCGCTATCAGGTCAAGGACTCCGATGAATATCTGGAGCTGGCGACAACCCGTCCGGAGACTCTGCTGGGCGATACTGCTGTCGCAGTAAACCCGAACGATGAACGTTACAAGCATCTGGTCGGCAAAATGCTCATTCTTCCGCTCGTACACCGTGAGATTCCGGTTGTTGCGGATGATTATGTTGAAATGGAATTCGGTACGGGTGTCGTAAAGATCACACCTGCACATGACCCGAATGACTTTGAAGTTGGTCTGCACCATGATCTTCCGATCATCAATGTCATGACCGATGATGCAAAGATTGTGGACGATTATCCGAAGTATGCCGGTATGGACAGATATGAGGCAAGAAAGGCAATCGTTGCCGACCTCGAAGCAGAGGGCGCACTTGTGAAGATCGAAGACTACAGCCACAATGTCGGCACCTGCTACCGCTGCAGCACAACGGTTGAGCCGAGAGTATCCACACAGTGGTTTGTAAAGATGAAGCCCCTTGCACAGCCTGCAATTGATGCAGTCAAGAACGGCGATACAAAGTTCGTTCCGGAGCGTTTCGACAAGATCTATTTCCACTGGCTGGAAAACATCCGTGACTGGTGTATCTCCCGTCAGATCTGGTGGGGTCATCAGATTCCGGCATTCTACTGTGACTGCTGCGGCGAAATGGTGGTTACAAAGGAAGATTCCGCAGTATGCCCGAAGTGCGGCAAGCCCATGCGTCAGGATCCCGATACACTCGATACCTGGTTCAGCTCCGCACTCTGGCCGTTCTCCACACTCGGCTGGCCGGATAAGGATGCAGCGGATCTGAAGTATTTCTATCCGACCAATACCCTCGTTACAGGCTATGACATCATCTTCTTCTGGGTAGTCCGCATGATGTTCTCCGGTCTTGAAAATATGGGTCAGGTTCCGTTCGATACCGTTCTCATCCATGGACTTGTCCGTGATGCGCAGGGCAGAAAGATGTCCAAGTCCCTCGGCAACGGTATTGATCCGCTCGAAGTCATTTCCCAGTATGGTGCGGATGCGCTGCGCTTTATGCTTGCAACCGGCAATTCTCCCGGAAATGATATGCGTTATATCGACGATAAGGTAAAGGCTGCAAGAAACTTTGCAAACAAGCTCTGGAATGCATCCAGATTCATCATGATGAACCTGCCCGATGACTTCCGGTTCAATGGTCTACCCGAGAACCTCACCATGGAAGACAAGTGGCTTGTGAATAAGTTCAATCGTCTTGCGAAGGAAGTCAACGACAATCTCGACAAGTTTGAACTTGGTGTGGCTTGCTCGAAGATCTATGACTTTATCTGGGATGTGTTCTGTGACTGGTATATCGAGCTGACAAAGCCGAGAATCCAGGCTGGCGGCGATGCAATGGCATCCGCACAGGCAGTTCTTGTCTGGGCAATGCAGGGCATGCTGAAACTCCTCCATCCGTTCATGCCGTTCATCACTGAGGAGATCTGGCAGGTACTCGTGGGCGATGATTCCATGATCATGCTGGAGAGCTACCCGACATTTGATGAAAGCGTGAACTATGCAGCTGAGGAAGAGGCATTTGAAAAGATCATCTCTGCCATCAAGGCAGTCCGCAATACCCGCACTGAGCTGAATGTACCGCCGTCTGTGAAGGCAAAGCTCTACATCGAAACCGCTGATGAAGCGCTCTTTGCCGATGCAGCGATCTTCTTTGAGAAGCTGGCTTCCGCATCCGAGGTGGAGACCGGTGCGAAGTTCGAGATGGAAAACTGCGCTGGTGCCGTCACCGATGCTGCAAGAATCTTCATTCCGATGGATCAGCTGGTGGATAAGGAAAAGGAACTGGCAAGACTTTCCAAGGAACAGGAAAAGGTACAGAAGGACATCGACTTCCTGAGCAAGAAGCTCAACAATGAGGGATTTATTGCGAAGGCACCTGCACAGCTGATCGAAGCTGAAAAGGCAAAGCTTGCAAAGGCACAGGAGAAGATGGATAAGATTCTTGCGTCCATGAAGGCTTATCAGTAATTTTATCGTTTTGTGTATTGAACGGCAGGGGTGCATCCCTGCATTCCTGCCTGAGTTTTAGGAGTGGTTATCATGCGTACAAATCATCAGAATATTCAAAAACTTGTCTTTTCGGCATTGCTGGCTGCACTCGCCTGTGTCTGCACAATGGTGATACAGATCCCCGTTCCGGCAACGGGCGGATATATCAATCTGGGTGACAGCATTGTACTGCTCTGTGCATGGTACATCGGCGGTGTCTATGGCGTTGCTGCCGCCGGTATCGGTACGATGATGGCGGATCTGTTCAGCGGCTATGCCATCTATGCACCGGCAACGTTTGTGATCAAAGCATGTATGGCGCTTGCTGCATGGCTGATTTTCCGGAAAATGCAGAACCGCAGGGGACAATTCCTCGGCGCATTTGCAGCGGCTCTGATTATGATGACAGGGTATTTTCTGTATGAAGCATTCGTCCTCGGATTGGGTGCTGGTGCACTGGCAGCGGTTCCCGCAAATCTGATTCAGGGCTTTACCGGATGTACAGCAGGCGTTGTCCTCTCCCATCTGATGGAAAAAAACACCTATCTGCGCAATATGCTGCATAGAAAGGAATCATAATGAACTACGAACAGGCAATGGAATATGTCGGCAGCTTCAGCCGCAGCGGAAAGCCTGTTACGGATCTCGGCCGTGCGGTATCCCTCATGAAAGCGGTTGGCGATCCGCAGGATTCTCTGCAGTTTATCCATATCGCCGGCACGAATGGAAAGGGTTCGGCTGCAGAGTACTGCACGAATATCCTCAAAGCTGCCGGTTATCTTGTCGGAACATTGACTTCTCCCTATATCCGGCACTATCGTGACCGGATCCGTTTGAACGGCGTCGATATCCCCGAGGATGCACTTGCTGAAATCTGCACCGAGGTAGCTGATCGTGTCATAAGTCACGATTATTCCCAGTTCGAGATCACAATGGCAATTGCCATGCTGTATTTTCAGCGGGAACATGCGCAGATCGTGGTGCTGGAAACCGGCATCGGGGGACTTGTGGATTCAACCAATATCATTGCACCGCCGCTCGTTTCTGTCATCACCTCCGTCTCCATGGATCATATGCAGATGCTTGGTGATTCGATCGAGAAAATTGCGGCACAGAAAGCCGGCATTCTGAAAACCGGAAGCGAAGCCGTATTTGCTCCCGATTCCAAACCCGAAGCCCTCGCTGTTCTGACAAAGACAGCGGAAGAAAAGAATTGTCCGTACCATATTCCCGATATGGCTGAATGCGAGATTCTGGAAACTACCATTGCCGGAAACCGTTTCTGCTATCACGGAATGGAATATTCTCTCAATATGGGAGGAAAGCACCAGATCCGCAATGCCGTGACCGTGCTTGAAGCAGTGGAAGTGCTGCGGAAAAAAGGCTATGCGATTACAGCAGATGCCGTACAGCAGGGACTTGCAGAAACGCTGGTGCCTGCAAGAGTGCAGGTGCTTCAGACGGATCCGCTCGTTATCCTCGACGGCGGACATAATGCGGACGGTGTGGGTGCGCTCGTCCGTGTGCTCGATGAAAGCGGCATTGAAAACTGGATCGGCATTTGTGGTATGACCGATACCAAGGACAAGGATGCTGCCGCATTCCAGTTATCTCTGGTGCTGCGGAAAGTACTCTGCGTGGATGGTTTCACACAGGGAGCGCTTCCGAAGGAAGAGCTGCAGGCAGCTTTCATCCGCCAGCATGCCATGGCAAGTACGATGGATCTGGCACAGGCACTGCCCTATGCGATCAAATGGGCAAAAGGTTCCCATGGTGCAGTTGTGATCTGCGGTTCGCTGTATCTGGCGAATGTGTATCTCAGAGATAGGGCGGAGCTGTAATATGGAAATTCTCATCGGTGCACTTGTGATCCTGCTGCTGCTTGTGATTCTCGGCGTCAGCGTGGAGATGATCATTCAGGGTATCCTGTGGATCCTTGCGATACTGCTGCTGATGATGACGCTGTTATTTGCGGCAAGTGTTGTGTTTCTGCTGCTCGGAAAACGCTGTCAGGCGGAGTTTCTCCGCATTGACATGCAGGGGAAATGGGGCAATGCAGTTTACCGCATTGATGGTGCGGAATATAAGAATGCCTATCCTGCAGAGCTTCTGCTTCAAAAATGGATCTATCGAAAGCGCATGACCACTGCAAGACTGTGGCGGCGAGGCGGGATCAGCTTTTTGTTTGATTGGTACAGCGTTATCATCGTCGCACTTGGTCTGCCGTTGTCCGCTGTCGGCGCAGTTCTGCTTGGTTCATTTTTATTATGGTTGTAATCGTGTTAAATCTGGGAAAAACCTTTGTGAAAACTTCGTGATTCGCTGGATTTTTATGGTGATTTATGATATACTGAAAAAAACGCAGCATGCGTGAAACGAATAAGGAGTGTATGATTTGTGAAAAAACTACTCATGACCATGTTCCATGGCTTCTGCATGGCGCTTGCGGACAGTGTGCCGGGCGTTTCGGGCGGAACGATTGCCTTTCTGATGGGATTTTTCGATGATTTCATCGGATCGACGGAAGATCTGCTGTTGGGCAAAATGGAGAAGAAGAAGAAAGCACTGAACTATCTGATCAAGATTGGTGCAGGTTGGGTGATCGGCTTCGGTGCATCGGTGCTGGTGCTGTCTGCCGTTTTTGAATCCCATATCTATGCGATTTCGTCGCTGTTTATCGGATTCATCCTGTTTGCGATACCGGTCGTGATCATGGAAGAAAAGAAATGTCTGAAAGAGAAACCGCTTGCTGCAATCGCTCTTCTGATCGGTGCGGCATTGGTTGTTGTGCTGACATTCTTCACGGTTGGCGGAGAGGGTAACACAGTCAGCATTGATAACCCGAATATCGGCACCTATGTCTATGTATTTTTTGCTGGTGCGATTGCCATCTGTGCAATGGTTATGCCGGGCATTTCCGGTTCAACACTGCTTCTGATTTTCGGACTTTATATTTCGATCATCGGCGCAATCAAAGAACTGATGCACCTGAACTTCCAGTACCTTCCGATTATTCTCGTATTTGGTCTTGGTGTCATTACCGGTCTTGCTTCTACAGTCAAGCTTATCCGCAGCGCACTGGCAAAGCACCGCAGTGTGATGGTTTATCTCATCATTGGTATGATGCTGGGTTCTCTGTATTCTGTCGTGATGGGTCCTGCCACATTGGATACACCGAAGGATCCGATGACCTTTGGTACGTTCAATTGGCTGTTCTTCCTGATTGGCGGTGTCATTATCATTGGCATTCAGCTGTTGGGTATGCAGAAAAGCAGCAAGGAGCAGAAGACAGAAGCATAAGTAAAAAAAGAAGGCTCGTCCTGTGAAGGACGAGCCTTTTTGCTAGATTTTCAGGCGTTTGCTCAGACTATCAAGTCCGGGAATTGCGGCGAGTGCCGCTATGATGAGATTAAGCAGGAGCGTACCGATGGTTGTCAAAAGAATGGGGAGTACCAGATCATTGAACATATCGCCGCTGCTATTTTCAATGCCGAGATAATAGATAAAGGTCAGAAAACCGGACACACCGAACACGATGCCAAGGATCGTGGAGAGTGCAGAATAGAGAATGCCTTCCAGTACAATGGTGCCTTGCAGCTGCCGCTTGGTCATACCGACCGAACGCAGCATGATCAGTTCATTCTGGCGATTGAGAACGCTTGTATTGATGGCGTTGACCATGGTGAGCACACCGACAAGCCATACGGAAACAAGGAAAATGACAAGGGTGCGGAAAATCGCCGTACAGAAGGAAACCAATCCCGTATTTGCCATGTAGTTTTCTTCAATGGAAGTTCCTTTGACTTCCGCCTGGAACGTCTCAATCGCTTCTTTTGCTTGTTCATAGTTCTCATGTCCATTGACGGTCAGATTGAATCGACCGTTCATGGAGCCAGCCAATCCTTCCGGAATTGCACTGAAATCCGCAATCATTATCTCTGATTCTCCAATAATCATCAAATTGTGGTCAAAGCATACAGATCCGATCACAGGGATTGTTTCCGGTGCGTTCCGGAAGCTGATTGTGGGCGGTTCAGTGAGTCCCTGCTCCTGATAGCTCCAGTATCCGTCCTCCTGTTTGCGGATGAGATGTCCGGTTTCGTCCCATTCGTATTCATCGGGTGAACCGCCGGAGGATGCATAGATGATTGCCCCGCCACTTTCCTTGAATTCATCATAGGTCATATCCGTGGAAGGAGCGATGTATTTGTCATACTGTGAGCGGGTGATCAGACGGATCATGTGCATGCCCCAGCCATGTGCCTTCTGATCGTTTGGCATCAATGCCTGCAGCGCTTCCATTTCTTCATCGTAGCGCCCAGATTCGAACGCACCGGTGATGTAAAGCTCATATGACGAGAAATATTCGCTGTCCGCAAAGAGTTCATTGGCACGATTCAGGAATTTCTCCTTGCAGGAGGGAAGGTCGATTGCGTAATCGTAGGTGAAGCTTTTCTCGTTCTGTGTCTGGATCGTATTTTTAATAAAGTTGATTCCGAGCGTGGAGAACAGGAACATGGTAATACCCAGCAGCATTGCAACTGTGGAAATCAGATAACGATTCTTGGTGCGGGAAATGTTTTTCATGGTGTAATCCAGCACAAAACTCCGTGATTTCCGGCGCAGCTTGGATTTGCGCTGCTTTTGCTTGGCAGCTTTCTTCTTTGGCTTTCCATACTGCAGCGCCTCAAGCGGGGAGAGTTTGCGTGCTGCCCACATCGCAGAGGTGTATGCCGAGATCAGGATCCCGGCAACACCAAGCAGAATGCCGACTGCGGTAATGTAGGGGTTCACGGCAAAGGTGAACAACGGGAATACGCTGCCGCCAAGCAGATCCATGACGGTCTTGCAGGAATAAAATGCGAGGAAGATACCGAGCGGCACTGCCGTCAGGCAGTAGAAGATCGCTTCAGTGAAAATGAGCGCCAGCACCTGTGCACGGGAGGCACCCATGATGCGCAGCACGGCAAACTGTGCGCTGCGTTCCTGTACGGAGATCTCGAACGCATTGTCAATCACAAAGCGGCAGATCGCCCATGCAATCAGCGCCATCAGAAGCATCGCAACAAGATAGGGCATGATCGCCGTAATGGCATTGGCACTGCGGATTTCAAAAGCAAGCAGGGCATCATGATAGGAGAGATCGAAGAAATGCGTTTTATCGATCCCGAGATCGGTAAAGAGCATTTCCACGCCGTCATCAAACTCGATGTTTTCTGCAATACGCACGGAGCAGGAACGTTCGTGATAGGGATGGATGATGCTGCCGAGGATCAGAGCTTCATTTTCTCCGGAAAAGAGCGCATTCAGGTCAAGATCATTTGCAGGATGAGAATTCAGATACAGCGTAAAGTCCGATCCGTTCCAAGTTTCTTCCTTAAAACCTGCGATTGTCATTGTGACAGAAAGTGGTGTGCCGGCTGTCCGGTCAGGAAGCTGCAGCTCTTCGGGCGTATATGCTTTCAGAAGGTAATGGATAAGCGCATGTCCCTCATTCCACCCCTCCTCCTGGGGAGAAATTTCCTCACCATCCGTGATATAATAATTGGTGCCGGAGGGACAATTATCCTTGATCCAGTCAAGTGTTCCCTGCATGTACTCGGAATCTGCCGGGACGGATGCCTTGACGGGGGTCATGGTCATGGTGATGGTATCGCCGACCTCGTATCCAAGCTCCTCCACCCAAGCCGGAAATATGGCACTGTTTTCCGTCAGACTGCTGTAATCCTCCATGTAGCCTGCTTGTTCCTTGTCATAGAGAACTGCAGGATTTCCTCGCTGCTGACGATTCTCGATATTATGTACGATCTGTCTGGTACCGTTATCAAAGGTGATGTCCACATAGCGGATATATCCGTCTGCCATGCGATCTCCAAGCGACCAGAGACCATCCACTTCAGAGTAATAATAATCCTCCACCACAGCATGGTGATCGAGAATCTGTATGATCTCATCCTGTTTCTCACTGTGTTTTAAAACATGATCAAAATTCACATGCCATGAACCGTACTGTTCCTGTTCGAAGTTCACGAGTGTTGCCAGAGTGCTGCTGCAATAGGCACTGAACGTGTTGAGAATGAAAATCGCCAGCATAATGCAGAGAAATGTCAGCACGGAACGCAGCTTTTGCCGGCGCAGATATTTCAAGGAAAGGGAAATGAGATGTTTCATTTTGAGATCCCCTCCTCCGTGAGGCAGCCGTCCGTCATACGGAAGATTCTGTCCGCCTGTGCGGCGATGCTTGGATCGTGCGTAATCAGGATCAGTGTCTGGTTGTATTTTTTGATCGAGTTTTTGAGAATCGAGATGATCTCGCGGCTGTTGCGGCTGTCGAGATTTCCCGTTGGTTCGTCTGCCAGAATGATGTCGGGCTTGTGGATGAGCGCACGGGCAAATGCAACACGCTGCTGCTGACCGCCGGACAGTTCATGCGGAAAACTGCGGCGCTTTTCCTTGAGTCCGGTCACTTCCAGAAGCTCCTCAAGAAAGGCAAGATCCGGTTCTGTGTTGTCCAGATTCAGCGGCAGAACAATGTTTTCTTCCACATTCAGTACGGGGATAAGGTTGTAGTTCTGGAAAATAATGCCGATGTACTTGCGGCGGTAGGCAGCAAGCTGATTGTCATTCATCTTTGTCAGTTCCTGCCCTGCAATGCGAACGCTGCCGCTTGTCGGACGGTCGAGAGAACCGAGAATGTTGAGCAGTGTCGTCTTACCGCTGCCGCTTTCTCCCGTTACCGCAGCAAATTCGCCTGTGTGAATGGTCAGATTGACGTCCTGCAGCGCTTTGACCGAGATTTCGCCCTTGCCGTAGTGCTTGGTGAGGTTTTCCACCTGTATCATGATCGTTTTTTCCATAAAAATCCCTCCATTGATTAATATAACTGCATAATAAAAGGAACCGCCCGCTCCGGTTCTGCGGAGCAGAACGGATCCTTTTCTCTGTTGCTGCTTCTATGATAACATGTGAATCTTACACCAAGGTGACAAAATCGCAAGTTTTATAAATATTTTCTGAAACTTTCCAAATGATTACCTTATCGCAGGAAGAGGATCTCAAAGCATGTACCCTGACCGGAATCGGAGAAAACGCAGATCTCACCCCGATGTGCGGCAATGATCTGCTTTGCAATCGAAAGCCCGACGCCTGCATTCTGCATGGAGGCATGATTGCTCTTCTTTCTGAAACGGTCGAATAAATGGGGGATCTCCGCCTGCGGAATGCCCTTGCCGTTATCCGTGATGCATAGCTTAACCGCACCGGGAATCTCCGATAGTTCCATCGTGATGGTGCTGCATGTACCATGATCCAGTGCATTTTTGAGAAGATTGCTGATCGCCTCACAGAGCCAGACGGGATCATGGGGGAAAGCAACAGGACGGATATCGTCCAGCTCCAACCGGATTTGCTGTTTGCGCAGCAATGGCTGGAGCCGCTGTGCCGCCATGCGGCAGGTCAGGGCAAGATCTGTTTCCGTTCGTTCATAGACAACGCCGCCTGCTTCAAGCTTACCAAGCCGAAGCGCCGAAATTACGAGCGTTTCCATGCCATCCAGATGCAGCATGATCTCTTCGGTGAGGAGCTGTCTGCGTTCCGGCGGCAGGTGCTCCAGCTCCGAGAGCATGTCGCTGTTGAGCCGTACTACAGCGAGGGAGGTTTTCATCTGGTGGGAAAAATCCGTCAGGAAGTCCCGCAAAAATGTCTGTTCATTGCGCAGGCTGACCGACAGGTACGACATGCGCTTGGCAAGAAGATTGACGCTATCGCAGATACGCCGTACGCATCCGAAGTCCTCACCCCTGTATGAAGCCTGTCCTCCGAGCGCTTCCGCAATCGTCATGCATTCACGGCGCAGAGCTTCGAGCTGGCAATAGATCCTGTCCACCTGCAGCAGAGAAATGATGAGCCAGACAACACAGAGCAAAGAAGCGCCGCCGAGCATCACCGCAAAGAGCTGCAGCCGCACCTGCTCATATCCGGGCATGAGCGAGGGTTCCATATCCGTGCGTACACCAAATTCATGGAAAATCGCTTCGCCCTCTGCAATCGCCTGCGGATCGGGCGCTTCAAGAAAACTACCCCCACCGCTTACAGCGAGCATGGATGCGATCTGTTCATGGATCAGACGGTCCGCAAGGAGACCGGAGAACCACCAGCTGCCAAAAGCCGAGAGCAGCAGGAACACGAAAAAGCTTAGTACGAGGATCTTGGGGGAGCGGTTGTTTATGAATCTGTCCGTTCTGTCCATTTATAGCCCATTCCTCTCTTGGTTACGATTTGTCCGCAGCCTGCCTCCCGCAGTTTTTCCCGGAGACGACTGATATTGACAGAGAGCGTGTTGTCGCTGACAAAGCAGCCCTTGGAATCCCAGAGATGCGCCAGAATCTGCTCTCGTGTCAGATACTGTTCCCGGTTGTGCATGAGATATTCGAGGAGCTTCTGTTCCACGGCGGTCAGCTCCGGAAGGGGCGGCAGTTCGCTGCAGCGGCGCAGATTTGCCTTGATCCTCGACAGAAGCTCCCGCAGACGGAAGGGCTTTGTGATATAATCATCTCCACCGTTATCAAGCCCCCGTACAATATCGGTTTCCTCACTGCAGGAGGTCAGAAAAATAATCGGTTTATCGGATGTTGTACGGAATTCACGGCACAGAGCGATACCGCTGCCGTCAGGAAGCATGACATCCAGCAGGATGAGATCTGCCTGCGGAAACTGCGAACGTGCATCCTGCAGTGTCCGGGCAGTCAGGGGATGATATCCTTCAGTTTCCAGTGTCAGCGCAATATTACGGCTCAGAACTGCGTCATCTTCCACAACAAGTATGGTGTGCATCTGCCTTTCCTCCTTTGTTTGACTTCTTTCCTATTATAGCATGTCAGCTCAAAAAGGTCAATGCATCCTGTGAAAAACGCCTGTTTCACCTTTTTCGGAAAACAGCATAAAGTGTAATACGCATGGATTTTCATGCGTTAGCAGAAATAAAGCGTTTTTTCGAGAGAAAGGCGATGATGATATGGAGCTTCACGCATTTGAACGCATGGCACAGAGCATCGATACGACGCTGATGCATGCACATGCAGAACAGGAGGACTGCGGTCTGCTGCCGCAGCCGAAAACGCCATTCCCTGCGGATACACCGGTCGGGATGGCATATGTGCCCTTCCAGCTTTGGGGCGATGTCTACGAAGCGGAGGAAGGCATTGCAAGAGGAACGATGTTTCCGGCACTTGACAAGCCGTTCCTTGCTGCGGAAGGGGGTTGCTGCGAATGAAAAACCGCAATCAGCTCATGCAGGTGATCCGTAAATATGATTTTGCGCTCTACGACCTTGCACTCTACCTTGATACGCACACCCAGTGCAGAGAAGCACTGAAGCTTTACCGGAAGTACCGTGCACTTCGTCAGGCGGCAGTGGATGAATATGTCCAGCGGTTCGGACCTGTCACACATCTCCAGAATGAGAATGAAACACAGTGGGATTGGGTAAAAGGTCCCAGCCCCTGGGAAAGGGAGGCGAACTGATTTATGTGGTCATATGAGCGGAAACTGCAGTATCCTGTGAACATCAAGAACCCCAACCCGAAGATGGCACAGGTGATCTTAAGCCAACTTGGCGGTCCGGACGGCGAACTTGCTGCGGCAATGCGGTATCTCAATCAGAGATATACCATGCCTAATGAAGAAGCACGGGGCCTGTTGACGGATATCGGCACGGAAGAACTTGCCCACATGGAGATGATCTCAGCGATCGTATACCAGCTTACAAAGAATCTTTCTATCGAGGAGATCAAGAAGAGCGGCTTCGACAAGTATTTTGTCGATCACAGCACGGCACTGTACCCGGCATCTGCTTCCGGCGTGCCGTTCACCGCTGCTTATTTCCAGTCTAAGGCAGATGTTTTTGCAGACCTTGCAGAGGATATGGCAGCAGAGCAAAAAGCCAGAGCAACCTACGACAACATCCTCCGTCTTGCCGATGATCCCGACGTGATCGATCCCATTCGTTACCTCAGAGAGCGTGAGATCGTCCACTTCCAGAGATTCGGTGAAGCAAAGCGCCGGAACAGAAACGGATTTTTCTGAAAAGAGAGATCCGATGCAGCAACTGCATCAGACCTTCCATTCAATATGTGTATGATCGGGGAAAATCAGGATCCGCTCGATCAGCAGTCTTGCAACACCAACCTTGTCATCAAAGTCAAGCTGTTCCCAGACTGTCATGCAATTTTCAATTTGATGCTGCGGACTTGGTTTCGATTCTGCCTGCAGCTTGGCGATTTCTCGCTTTAATTCAACCTTTTTGGCATCGAGTGCAGCAATCCTTTCATTAATGTGCTGCATCACGGCTGCATTGGCGTGCGGTATCTGGGCAACAAGCGCTTCGATCATTGCGTCAGCATTCTCCATTTCGGTCCGGTGTGCGGTAATCTCTTGGTTTTGCTGGGAACTCTGCACCGGTGCAGCAAGCGAAAGCGACAATATTTTATCGGTAAGTTCGGATCGTATCGTCGCTTCAAGTTCCTCCGTATGTACTGTTCTGCCGGCTCCGGTGCAGGCTTTGGAAGCTATTCTCAAGGAACAGCAAAAATAGAAAACGCTCCCGTTCTTGCGGCGGGATTTCTTCACGCTCATCGTATGTCCGCAGTTTCCGCATCTGACAAGTCCGACCAGCCAGCTGCTTCGTGCCTTGCCCGTATGCACACGAAGATTCTGCTGCAGCTTTCTGCGGCAGGCAAGCCACACTGCCGCATCCACAATTCCCTCATGCGGTGCGACAACGACATCCCGACCACGCAGATCATTCCGGTTTGGCTCCGGGTTCGATGTACCCTTAAATAAATATAATCCGTTCACCCCATTGAATGCTTCCGGCGGACTGCAGAGATTGGCGTGCTGGGAGCAGAAAAACTGGTAGACATTTCTGTCCGCACGGCAGTAGATCGGATTTTGCAGCAACTCGCTGATCCGCTTTGTATTCCAATGTCTGGTACGCTGATCGTACACTGGCTGATTTTGCAGTGCCAGAAGCACGTCACCGAGCGTTGTGTGGGGTTTGGCATAGATTTTGTACATCATCCGGATATCTGCAGCCTCTTCGGGGATCGGTACATACATCGAGGTGTGGATGCCGTCAATCACGGTTGACCGGAGCTTGAATCCATAGGGAACCTTTCCGCCCATGTACAGCCCCTTCTTGCATCGGGAATAGTAAGCGTCCGTGACACGCTGCTGGATGGTCTCACGTTCCAGCTGTGCAAAGACGATGCAGATATTGAGCATCGCCCTCCCCATCGGAGAGGAAGTATCGAATTTTTCGGTAGCGGAAATAAACTGTACACCATGTGTCTGAAACAGATCCATCATTTCGGCAAAATCGAGGATTGATCTGCTGATTCTGTCGAGCTTGTAGACGATCACTGCACGGATCCTTCCGCTGCGGATGTCAGAGATCATCTCATGAAAAGCCGGACGCTGCGTGTTTTTTCCGCTGTAACCATTGTCCGCATAGATCCTGTATGTTTCGCCCCGTGCTTCGAACCGGCAGAATTCGATCTGACTTTCGATCGAGATCGAATCAACCCGTTCCACAGATTTTCTGGCATAAATGGCGATTACCTGTTTCATGTTTCATCCTTGTTTGTGAGGGGAGCGGCATCGAAATACTTGATAAAGATTTCATATAATTGTGCTTCGATGGCATTTTTCTCTTCTTCTGTCAGGGAAGGCTGTGCAGATGTGATAGGCATGGATGACCTCCGATCGGATAAAAATAACGGCTATGCAGCGTATCCATAATGCTGCTTATCATAATGTATGTGTGTCGATACGAAAGATAGTACCGCAATGGAAAGAAGATCTGACATTTTTCCTTGCATTTCGCTCCAAAACATGCTATACTAGAGAGAGAAAGTGCATCCGACCGGAATGGACGGATGGGCAGAAGATGGAAAAATAGGATCATTTGTAAAAAATGACTGTGATAGAACTAAAGGAGTGACCCGAATGAAAGGAATTATCCTTGCCGGCGGTTCCGGCACCAGATTATATCCGTTGACCAAAGTGACATCAAAGCAGTTGCTGCCGGTTTATGACAAGCCCATGATCTATTACCCGATGTCCGTGCTGATGAATGCCGGAATTCAGGATATTCTCATCATTTCGACGCCCCAGGATACGCCTCGGTTTGAGGATCTGCTCGGAGATGGACACCAGTTCGGCGTGCGTTTGCGCTATGCAGTACAGCCGTCTCCTGATGGACTTGCCCAGGCGTTCATCATTGGTGCGGATTTTATCGGCAATGATTCCGTAGCGATGGTACTCGGTGATAATATCTTCTCCGGGCATGGTTTGAAAAAACGGCTGACAGCTGCAGTAGATAATGCAGAAAATGGCAAGGGTGCGACTATTTTCGGCTATTATGTAGACGATCCTGAGCGCTTCGGTATTGTGGAGTTTGATCAGGAGGGGAGGGCTGTCTCCATCGAGGAAAAGCCCGAAAAGCCGAAGAGCAATTATTGCGTGACAGGCTTGTATTTCTATGACAACCGTGTGGTGGAATTTGCAAAGCACCTCACGCCCTCTGCCCGTGGGGAATTGGAAATCACCGATCTCAATCGTATTTACCTGGAACGCAATGCCCTGCATGTAGAGCTTCTGGGACAGGGCTTTACGTGGCTGGATACCGGAACGCATGAGAGCCTCGTGGATGCGACCAATTTTGTCAAAACTGTCGAGCAGCACCAGCACCGGAAGATCGCCTGCCTTGAAGAAATTGCCTATCTCAACGGCTGGATCTCCCGTGAGGATGTGCTGGAAGTCTATGAAGTTCTGAAGAAAAACCAGTATGGACAGTATCTCAAGGATGTGCTTGACGGCAAATATATGGATGCATTGCGTTAACAGGGAGATGCCCCCCGCCACGCTTCCATCCCACCGCTTCGGTGAAGCGATGCGCCTGACGCAGGATCAGCTCAATTCCAAGAATTTCTATGCCTGCAATCCCTCTTTTGATAAGAATTGCGGCAGAAAGGGAATGCGCTGCAAATAACCAAATGCATGATAATGACCGCCCCTGTGATGCAGGGGCGGTATATTTTATCTAAAAAATTGTATTAAAAATGAAAATTAGGTATTTACAACAGTTTTCTTTTGTGGTATAATATGATTATAGTATATTTCGCCAAAGGAGGATGGCTATGGGATTTCAATTCAGAAAAACATTGGCGGTGCTTTCTGCTTCAGCGCTCTCCATGTCTGCGCTTGCAAGCTTTCCGTCGGATGGATTTGATGTTATAAAGGCTTCTGCGGTAGAAGCCGAGACAGAGATGCTGCTGGTGAGCGGAACAGATGATCTGCCGGACAGTGAGGAACTCTTTGCCGGCTATGTGGAGCAGATGTTCTATGGCAGCGGCGGGATTTCGACATTCAGCGTCGGTAACCGCACCGCTGGCTCACAGCTCACAGGGGATGAAAAGGTTGCGTACGATGCACTGGTGCCGATCATCCGACAGATTGCAGCAGGTGAGAGGGCTTCGACAGATATCACGATCGAAGCGGATTTTACAGAAAACTATCTGGATTTTGATCTGACAGAAGTATATCTTGCACTATTGGTTGATCTTCCCTATGAAATGTATTGGCAGGATAAGACAACGGCTGCTTCCTATGGACGCTCTTATTATGAAAATACCAATGTATTGGCAGAAGTCCGGGTGCAGCTTCCTGTTGTAGAAGCCTACGCAGGTACAGCTGATTACACCACCAATACCGCAAAGACAGGCGCCACTACACAGGCAGTTGCCAACGCTAATGCGATTGTGGCAGCGAATGTCAATAAAAACGATTATCAGAAGCTGCTCGCATACCGGGATGCGATCTGTGCAGCGGTTTCCTATAATCATGATGCAGTGGACGAAGAGAAAGAGACACCCTATGGTGACCCGTGGCAGATGATTTATGCCTTTGACGGCGACCCGGACACCAATATTGTCTGCGAAGGCTATGCGAAGGCATTTCAATATCTTTGCGACCAGACTGTATTCGGCAGTGACATTTCCTGCTATTCCGTAACCGGCACCATGGATGGCGGTACGGGTGCAGGCGGTCATATGTGGAATGTTGTCACCATGGAGGATGGCTTCAATTATATCGTCGATGTCACAAACAGCGACGAGGGCACCATTGGTCAGGACGGCGGTTTGTTCCTGAGCGGACTTTCGGGATCCGTTGCAGAGGGTTATATTGCGACGATTGATGAGACAAATATTACATTCGTTTACGATACAGAGACAAAAGCGATCTGGGGAACGGATGCCGACAGCATCCTGAATATTTCTGCGGAGGATTATACCTTCAGCTATCAGCCTGCTGTACTCAATGACGAGAATGTCTATGAAATCAGCAACGCAAGTCAGCTTTACTGGTTTGCAGCGCTTGTCAATGGTACCCTCAACGGCGTCAAGCAGGACACGGATGCAGATGCGATCCTGACGAATGATATCGTCGTGAATCAGGATGTCCTGACGAAGCAGGGGGCGCTTAATGGCGATGGCAGCGCATTTACAGAATGGGCTCCGATCGGTGCAAGCTCCAGTGCGAAATATCAAGGCATTTTTGATGGCAACGGCTATACCATCAGTGGTTTATATGTTAATGATACAGCGCTCAACTGGGCTGGTTTTGTAAGTATGACGGATACAAATGCCATTGTGCAGAATCTGACTATTGCCGATTCCTATTTCCTCAATGATGGTTATGCCGGTGCTGTATGCGGTGACAATGATGGCGATATCATCAACTGTCATGCGGATGCAGCCGTGACCGGATACAGTAATGTTGGTGGTATATGCGGCAACAACGCCGGAACGATCCTCAATTCTTCGAGTGAAGGCATAGTGAACGGCAGCCGGGAGGTAGGCGGAATTGTTGGTTATCTTACCAGCGGTGCGGTCATAAACTGCTATCATACCGGAACAGCCAATGCTTCCAATTACGGTGTTGGCGGTATTGTTGGTGAAATATCCAATGGCAGTGTTGACAATTGCTTCAATAACGGAATGCTTTCCTCCGTGAATGGTTCGGTCGGCGGTATCTGCGGTGAAGCGAATCGCAACACCGTTACCAATTCCTATTACCTCGCAGATGATTCTTATAATTCTGCACTGGGAACAGCGATGAGCGCTGCACAGATGACGGCAGATGCCGGTACTTCCGATTCGCTGATCGATGCCCTGAATACCGGTGCAGGAACTTATAATGAGGCTTCTCCGGAGTACAAGGCGTTCTATTGGGGACGTCTGGCTGATGTAAACAATGGATATCCCGTATATGGCGGAACAATTACTTATCTGAATTCTAATGGAAGCGTGTTTACTGATTGGGCAGAAGGCTTCAACCCTGTACAGAGCTATGCTACAGCGCAGGGTGCGGATCTTCCGACTGGGGATGATATCGCACTTGAACCCGGTTATGTGCTCACCGGTTGGTATGCTTACGGTGACACCACAACGAGCGTAACAAAGATTCCTGAGGGTGCAAATGGCAATAAGGTTTATGTTGCAAAGATCGACTTTGCCTGCACAGAGCATTCGTATGAATGCAGCGTTTCGGATGGCGTATCGACAAGAACCTGTACGATCTGCGGCGAAACCGATCAGATTACTGTTCCGACGAATTTCAAATTGTACTGGAATACGGACGGCGGTACAAGCTACAGTTCCATTTTGAGCGAAAATCTCTGCGTAGGCAGTACGCTGAAAATGTGGGTGAATGACGTAACGCTGGACGTTGACAATTACGAAATGGTAGTTGAGCTTTCCGATCCGAGTGTAGCTGAATATACCTTTGATCGCTACTACAACAGCACTAATGATACAATGGGGCACTTTACCTGCCTGCGTGAAGGTACAACGGAGATCAGGGTTTACCCCAAGTACAACCCCGAGCTTGTGAAAACGGCAACGCTCACAGTTTCACATACCGATGAGGATGCAGATGGAATCTGCGACAGCTGCGATGAATTTGTGGACAATATCGGTACACTTTCCGGCGCAACGATTACACTTAACGGAACGATCGGGTTGAATTTCTTCATGCAGCTTGATGAAAGTGTTGCAGAAAGCGAAACCGCTTACATGCAGTTTACCTTCCCGGATGGTGAAACCACCAGTGTCTCCATCAAGGATACCACCCTTACGGAGATGGATGGTGTGATCTACTATACCTTCCCCTGTGAAATGCCGGCTGCTCAGATGGCGGATCAGATCAAGGCACAGGTTTTCCTGAGCCCCGAGGATGAACAGGGCGGTACGGTGTATACCTACTCTGTAAAACAGTATGCGGATTATCTGCTTGCTAATACGGAAACCAATCCAGAATATGCTGAAGTTGAGGCGCTTGTCAAGGCGATGCTGAACTATGGTGCTTATTCGCAGACCTACTTTACGCATAATACGGATACACTTGCCAACGCAGATCTTGATGCTGCGGATCGGGCACTTGCTGATGTAACCATTCCGGATGCGGATGCGGCAGAGTATACTCCTGCAGGACTTCCGGAGGGCGTGCGCTACTATGGTTCCAGCCTGCAGCTTCTTTCCAATACAGTGATCCGTCACTATTTTGTGATCGAAGGCGATGAGATTCCTGCAGTCAGCGATGGCTGGAGCGAGATCACTAAGAGCGGCAGTTATTATTACACAGAAATGACGGATATTGCCGCTGCGGAGCTGGGCGAAAAGCAGCTGCTGAACATCGGTGACTGGTCCATTTCCTATAGTGCCCTGAGCTATGCGAAAATCATGCTCGGCGGCGATGATGAGGATCTGAACAATGTCCTGAAGGCGCTTTATTGGTATTATGAGGCAGCTCACAGCTATTTCGGCGAAAATGCGTAAGCGGATGGGGGATTACAGATGAAAGAAACATACACAACACCGGAAATGGAGCTTGTTTGGTTCGATCATGAGGATATCATCACAACAAGCGGAGCGGGCGGCGATATATTTGAACTTCCCGTTGCACCTGCAGAGGAACAGGAATGGATGAATTGATCATCAGATAAAAGAAAGAACAGACACGGATTCCGTGTCTGTTCTTCGCTTTGCTGGATGAAAAAATTTTTTTTTAAAATGTTGTAACGAAATGCAATCCAGTGTGTCATATAGGCGTAAGGGGCAGAAAGGTGAATCCGTCCGTTACGCAGCATGCTGAATCCGATGAAGGGAGGGAAGTCCGTGAAACAAATCGAGGCACTCTATCATACCTATTTTCACGATGTGTATCTGTTTGTGAAGTCATTGTCGAAGAACGATGAGATCGCAGAAGAGATCACACAGGAAACGTTCTTTAAGGCGATGAAGTCGATCGAAAAATTCAAAGGGGACTGCGATGTCCGTGTCTGGCTGTGTCAGATTGCAAAGAATACATATTACAATCATTGTACCCGCAGACACCATGCAGCTTCAGATACCATCGGGGAAACAACGGAAGATCCGGGCGTAACGATCGAGGAAACGCTCGAAGATGCGCAGCAGACAATGCAGATTCATCATATTTTGCATACGATGGAGGATCCATATAAGGAGGTCTTTACGCTGCGTGTGTTCGGAGAATTGTCATTCCGTCAGATCAGCGAAGTGTTCGGAAAGACGGAGAGCTGGGCGAGAGTTACCTATCATCGGGCGAAACTGAAAATTATTGATGCATTGGAGGAGAAGCAGTCATGAAACATCAATGTGATATGATCAAAGACCTGCTGCCGCTCTATGCGGATGAGGTCTGCAGCGAGGAAAGCAGAAAAGCGGTTGCGGAGCATCTGACGGAGTGCGGAGCATGCCGCAGTACACTGGAAAAAATGAACAAGCAGCTTGTGGTGAACATGGATCACGACATCAAAACGATCAAGCGCATCAAACAGCGCATCCGTATTGAACGGATTGTCATTGGTGCAGTTGTAGCAGTCATAGCAATGTTTGTGATGTCATTCCTCTACATTTTCCTGCAGACAGAAAAAACCATGGATTATGAAAAGTACAACCTGGCTGAGAATGTCTATGCAGAGGAGGATGCTGAGGGCAATGTATGGATTGTCAAGAAGGATGTGGCAGTGCATGCATGGTTCATTGCACTCAATGTCCGTGACACCAACGGCAATTACCTGCAGGACGAGGAATTTGATAAGGAACTGGCAAATGCCTATACAATAACGCTCAAGGAGCGCAGAATCAGTGACTTTTTTGATCTCATGGTAGGCGGCGATACGGAGCTTTGGAAAGAACGTTCCAAGATCGTCGATGTTGAGAACATCAACCACGACAAGATCGATGAAGTATATTACTATGACGATGTGACCGATACAGAGTATCTGCTGTGGAGAAGGGGTGAATAACATGACGGAAAAGAAATTTTATATGCCGGGAATCATTCTGCCCGTCGTGGGTCTTCTGCTGCATGCGTTTGTCGGCGCAGCTGCGATCGATCTTGTTATTGCAGCGGTATCGTTGATTCTGAATCTCCGCAAACGGGAAACGCACCGGATCAAGATTGGCATAGTGATTACGATACTTCTGATTCTGGGGATTCTTTCGATCATTGGAATTATGATTTTTGAGCGAGTGATGTTCGGCGGTTTGCTGCCGGAGGAAACGGTTCCGGAAATGATTTTGCACTGGCTGTTCTGGTGATACGCTGTTCTGAAACAAATGAAAAACGCCCCTGCTTTAAAAAGCAGGGGCATTTTATATTAATCCTCGTGTTTGTCTTTTTCATTTGATTCGGGTACACGCACGATTTCGATCTGTTCAATGCGTCTGCCGGTCATTTTCAGTACCTGCACCTGCAGATTCTGATATTCGAAGCTGTCACCCACACTCGGAATGCGCTCCAGCGTTTCCATGACCCAGCCGCCGACTGTGATCGCTTCAAAATCGCTGTCCATATCCAGCATCTCAAAAACCTTTTCGATATTTGCCTTGCCGGACACGATGTACTTGTTTTCGTCCACCTCACTGATCTCACGGATGATCTCGTCGTGTTCATCCCAGATTTCACCGACCAGCTCTTCCAGAATGTCTTCCAGCGTTACAATACCAACGGTGCCGCCGAATTCATCGGTAACCACCGCAATATGCAGCTGCTGCTCCTGCAGCTCCTTGCGCAGGTCGCTGATTTTCTTGCTTCTGGGAACATAGATCACAGGCTTGATGATGTCCTGAATATTTGTCTTGCGGTTGTATGCGGAGTTGTAGAAATCCTTCAGATAAAGAATACCGGTGATGTTGTCCAGTGTATCCTCATAGACGGGAAGTCTGGAATAGCCTGTTTCGGAGAATACAGCAGCAGCTTCTTCCTTCGAGATCCCTGCAGGGATAGCGGAGATGTCAATGCGGGGGGTGAAAATGTCTCGAACTTCCAGTTCATTGAATTCAATGGCACTGCGGATCAGTTCGCTTTCATCCTTATCCAGATTGCCATCCTGTTCCGCTTCGTCAACGATCGTCAGCAGTTCTTCTTCGGTGATGCCTTGATCGTCCGGAGATTTGATGATAAGCGACAGCAGTTTTTTCCACAGCTTGAAGAGGAAATTTAAGGGGGTCAGAATAATCATCAGCATCTGGAGAAACGGCGCTGCAAACATTGCGAGCGATTCTGGGCGTTCCTTTGCAATGCTCTTGGGAGAGATCTCACCGAAAATCAAGAGCACAACAGTAATTACAACAGTGGAGACAGTTGCACCAAGATCGGGATCCTTCAAAAGATCGACAAACAGCAATGTTGCAATGGAAGAACAGAGAATATTGACGATGTTGTTGCCAATCAGAATAGTGGAAAGCATTTCGTCATATTTATCTGTGAGTTTGAGCACCAGAGCTGCTTTTTTATTTCCGTTTTCCGCCTGGTTTTTGACACGGATGCGGTTGAGGCAGGAGAATGCCGTTTCAGTGGATGAAAAATACATCGACATGATGATGCAGAATACAATAATAATAATCGAGACAGTATTGTCCATGTTTATTATCCTTTCAATATAAATGTAAAAATTCAGAATTCGTATGTGTGTATGCGCACTACATAATCATCCTCCGTTTCGCAGCAAAGAAGGGAAACAGCAAAAGGGTATAATACACCCGTAACGGCGTATGATACCCTGATCGAACTTTATTCAACTGGATACTGTGACACGGGACGCCCGTATCATCCGAACTACTGTGAGTCATAAGTTCCTCCTGATCGAATTTATCTCATTATATCATACAGGGAGGAGAATGTCAAGCCTTTTACAGAATTTCTCCTGCATGGCATACAAAACCGCCGTACCACTGCTGCCGGTACGGCGGTTTGTGATCGTTTGCGTCACTGCAAAGTCTTCGCATACGTCCAGTACAGCCATTTACTGTTTGCTGTTACGGAGGGTTCGATCACCAGTACCTGTGTCAGGGTTGTTGTGGTGGTGACAGTAGAGGTCGTTGTTGTGGTTGTGGTGGTCGTCGTGGTAAAGGGGGCGGGTTCGCCGGTCGGTTCCTGTGTTGTCGGCTCGTCTGTGAATTCAGGCGGCGTATCCATCGCAGGTGGCTCCGGTTCGGTGTCGACAGCATCCGGCGGTATTGTAGACGGATCGGGCGGAAAGGTTTGATTGAAATCAGGAATGGGCGGCGTTGTGTTATGGCTTTCGGGGGGATCGGTGGGCGGCACGATAACGGAGGTTTCCGGTGGTACTGTAATAATTTCCGGCGGATCTGTTACGATCTCCGGCGGATCCGTCTGTGCCGGCGTGGCGACAGTTTCTGCAGATGAAGGTGCTGTGATAGGTGCACTTTCGATGGGACGTCGTGTTTCGCTGCCGCTCTGTTCGCTCTGTGCGTGGGCAGATGTGGGAATCTGCGGAAGCGCAGTCACAGGTACCTTGGTTTCATCGGGGGGAGTTGTGAGTATTGTTTCTTCAGTGGGAGTGCTTACCTGGACGGATGAAGTGGTCTGCACCTGTGTCTCGGACGGTGTCGGGAGCGTCTGCTGCGGCTCCAGATTCAGATATACGGATAGCCCCAGTACACATGCAGCGCACATCACCGAAGCAGATGTGATCTGCTGGATCCGTCTGACACGTCTGCGGTGCTGCACTGTAGCTTCAACGACCTGATCAACGATTTCATCATAGGTTTTCATAGCCATACCCCTCCTTTTCCAGAATTTTCTTCAGCTGCTGCCGTGCCTGATAGGCAAGTGCAGTCAGCTTTTTTTCGCTGCATCGCATAATACGGGCAGCTTCCTTTGCGGACAGATTTTCGAAATACCGCAGATGCAGGACTTCCCGGTATTCCTGCTTTAATTGCAGCATTGCATGGTGGAGCGTCTGTCTGGATTCTTCCAGTTCCATTCGTTCCTCCACCTCCTGCATTTCATCCTTGAGATTCTCCGTTATTTCTTGTGTCAGATGCTGAAACCGTCCTTCTTTTTTGAGAAGGTTGAGCGCACGGTTGCGGCAAATCTTGAACAAGTATGCCTTGAGCTGGTTTTCATGTTCAAATTTCGGACGTTTGATAGAAAGCTTGATCAGCGCTTCTTGTGCAATGTCCTCGGCGTCGGACAGATTATGGACATAACCATTTGTGAACAGGAGCATGCTGTTCCAGTATTGTTCAACAATGGCACGTAATCCATCACGATCACCTTCGAGATAACGGAGATAGTTTTCAATTCCTCTCTCCATTGTATCCTCCTTGTAACGGGATTCTACTTATATAACAACCGAATCAGAAAAAGATTGGAAATTTTTTTAAAAAATTTCTTTGAATTTGAAAAAAGCAAGCCGTCCGCTGGAAGCAGGACGGCGTTGCTGAAAGATCAGCTTATCGGGATTCTATGATTTGTACGAGGGGACTGCCCTGAAAAGCATCTGCTGCGATATCGGGCATATCGCCCATGATAACCACCTCACGGAGATTTTCGCAATCTGAAAAAGCGCCGGATTCAATTTTTTGCACATGGGATGGCAGAATGATCTGCTCGAGACTGTGGCATTCGAAGAATGCAGCCTCTCCGATATTGGTCAGCTGCTCCGAAAGCTGGATCTCACGCAGCGAAGCACACTGCCAGAATGCATATTTCCCGATCTTAGTAACTGCATCGGGTAGTCGGAGCGTTTCAATTCCCGCATGTGCAAACATGTGATCCGCCACTTGCTGCATACAGTCGGGCAGTAGTACTGTCCGGAGCTGATTTGCGTTGGAGAACATCATTATGCAGCCGGAAAGATCCAGATGAGGCGGGAAGAGAACCTCTTCCACGGAAGAAAATTCAAATACACTGTCACCGATCTTCCGGATGGTATCCGGAATCACGACTCTGACAATATGTAAATTGGAGCTGAAGGTGTCGCTTTCGATTACCTGTACCGTATCAGGGATCAGCGGTATCTCTGCCGGATAGTGGGACAGACCGCTGAGGACCGTCACCGGTTGATCTGCAACATAGGAGGGGAGTTCTGCGTAAGGCGCATTGCGCTGGAAACCGACGATATGGATTCCGCCTTCTGCTTCTTCATAAAAGAATCCATCCTCAGTTGCGTCATAACGTTTGCGGAATCGCTGAAAGAATTTTTTTAATCCCAAGAAAATCACCTCATCTGCAGCGGTCTCTGGAAATGAACGGGCATGCCGTTGCGCATGCAGATATCGACTTCACCCTGTACAAGCGGCAGGAAGTAAGCGATAGCGGCGTCAGTCACCTGATTCTGCTCGGCATTGATCCATTTCTGCGGGAACATTTTCTCAAGATTTGCAACATTCTTTGCATCCGTCATTTCGATGGTCACCGCATAGGGCATCTGGCTGACTCTGCGGAAGTACATCATCTTGCCGGTTTCGCCATCAAGTGCTGCACGGAGTGCATGTCTGCCGATGCGTTCCGCTTCATCAATGTCGGTCTTGGAGCAGATGTGGGAAGAGCAGCGCTGCATAACATTCAGTTCCACCGAGCGAACCTTGCAGCCGATCTCCTTTGCAACGAGACGTTCCAGGAACTTGCCGATGCCGGAGAGATACTTGTGACCAAATACATCGGTTGCACCGGACTGGAAATCCTCCAGCCCCTCTGCTTCATCCGACACTGTAACGCCTTCGGAAACAGCAACGATGACAGCCTTGTGCTTGGCCATTTCTTTGCGGACATCCTCAATGAACTGCGCTGCAGAGAAATCGGATTCCGGCAGATAGATCAGGTGCGGTGCGTCCTCGCCGTTCGCACGGAGCATGCAGGAGGAAGCAGCCAGCCAGCCGCTGTGACGTCCCATGATCTCTACGATCGTAACAGACTGGATGCTGTATACGGAGCTGTCACGGATGATTTCCTGTACAGTGGCAGCGACATATTTTGCCGCAGAGCCAAAGCCGGGTGTGTGGTCAGTGACAGGCAGGTCGTTGTCGATGGTCTTCGGCACACCGATCACACGGATGGGGGAGCTCATCTGTCTGAGATAATCGGAGAGCTTGACAACCGTATCCATGGAGTCGTTTCCGCCGATATAAACGAAAATTTCGATTCTGTGCTTTTCAAAGCATGCGAGGATCTTGTCATAAACCGCTTCGTCTTCCTCTACAGGCGGCAGCTTATAACGGCAGGAGCCGAGCATTGTGGACGGGGTCTGGCGCAGAAGTTCCATGTCCTCCGTGGTACGGATGATGGATTTCAGATTCACAAGATCATCGTTGATGATTCCTTCAATACCATTGATGGAACCGAAAATCGCATCAATTTTCTCCGTCAGAAGTCCCTGCTTGAAGACGCCGACAAGGCTTGCGTTAATGGCAGCGGTGGGACCGCCGGATTGAGCAATTGCAATGTTCATGTACATTTTCCTCCCATGATGTGTACGTTTTACGGATTCATACCGCCTCCGCAGTGCATTCGGTGCGGCAGGACAATCTTATCTTCATTATAACAGATATTCCGCCAGAATGCAAGATGTTATGCGCATTTTCTTTTGAAACGGCAAAAATTCGGCAAAACTGCGAAAACAATGAGAGCAATATTGTGCTATCGCTGCAATTTTGTGCTGCCATAAACAGAAATCAAAAACTTTCCTACTGACTACTTTACAATTTCGCAGAAATATGCTATAATAATGGTAAGTATCAAAAAACGGAGGAATGACATTTGGATTCTAGTAAAATTCGTAATTTCTGCATTATTGCCCATATCGACCATGGTAAATCCACCCTTGCCGACCGTATTCTGGAAAAAACCGAAACGGTGGCACAGCGTGATATGGAGCAGCAGATTCTGGATAATATGGATTTGGAACGTGAGCGTGGCATCACGATCAAAGCCCGTGCAGTACGCCTGAATTATCGTGCGCAGGATGGGGAAATATACACGTTCAACCTCATTGACACCCCCGGACATGTCGACTTCAACTACGAAGTTTCCCGTTCTCTTGCAGCTTGTGAGGGTGCCATTCTGGTCGTGGATGCTTCACAGGGCATTGAAGCGCAGACCCTTGCCAATACCTATCTTGCCATCGAGCATGATCTCGAAGTCGTTCCTGTCGTGAATAAAATTGACCTTCCCTCCGCAGATCCGGAGCGTGTCTGCGATGAAGTCGAGAATGTCATCGGCATTCCGGCGATGGATGCACCCCGTATTTCTGCAAAGATGGGTACGAATATCGAAGCTGTTCTTGAAAAGATCGTCACCGATATGCCTGCACCGCAGGGTGATCCGGATGCACCGCTGAAAGCCCTGATCTTTGACAGCTATTACGATCCCTACAAGGGCGTTATCATCTATGTCCGTGTCAAGGACGGCTGCGTGAAGGTCGGCGATACCATTCAGCTGATGTCCACCGGTGCGCAGTTCGTAGTTACTGAAACCGGCTATATGTCTCCCTCTGCACTGATCAATACCGGCACGCTGGCTGCCGGTGAGGTTGGTTATATTGCCGCTTCCATCAAGAGCATCGGCGATACGCAGGTGGGCGATACCGTTACCCTCGCTTCCAATCCCTGTACAGAGGCGCTCCCCGGCTACCGCAAGGTCAACCCCATGGTGTTCTCCGGTATTTATCCGGCAGACGGTGCAAAATACGGCGATCTGCGTGAGGCGCTCGAAAAGCTCCAGCTCAATGATGCTGCACTGACATTTGAACCGGAAACCTCCATTGCGCTTGGTTTCGGTTTCCGCTGCGGATTCTTGGGGCTTCTGCATATGGAGATCATCCAGGAGCGTCTGGAGCGTGAATATAATCTCGATCTGATCACAACTGCCCCTTCCGTTATCTATAAGGTAACACTTACAGATGGCACGGTGCAGTATATCGACAACCCGACCAACTATCCCGATCCGTCCGTGCTTGCCAGTGCGGAAGAGCCGATGGTCAAGGCGGATATTCTCGTTCCGTCCGAATTTGTCGGCAATATCATGGATCTGTGTCAGGACAGACGTGGTACATTCAAGGATATGCAGTATCTCGATGATACCAGAGTGACGCTGAAATATGAGCTGCCGCTGAACGAAATTGTCTATGACTTCTTCGATGCGCTCAAATCCAGAACCAGGGGCTATGCGTCCTTTGATTATGAGCTGATGGGCTATGCACCGTCGAAGCTCGTGAAGCTCGATATTCTGCTCAACGGCGATATCGTCGATGCGCTTTCGTTCATCGTCCACACGGACAAGGCATACGGCAGAGCCAGAAAGATCGCTGAAAAGCTGAAGGACAATATTCCTCGTCAGCTGTTCGAAGTTCCGATTCAGGCGGCTGTTGGCGGCAAGATCATTGCCCGTGAAACGGTCAAGGCAATGCGCAAGGACGTTCTTGCCAAGTGCTACGGCGGTGACATCACCCGAAAGAAGAAGCTGCTTGAAAAGCAGAAGGAAGGCAAGAAGCGTATGCGCCAGCTTGGTACAGTAGAAGTGCCGCAGGAAGCATTTATGAGCGTCCTGAAGCTGGATGAATGATGGATAATTGATGGACGAACAAGGAGGATTTCCATGAAAAAACATGTTTGCCCCCACTGCGGGGAGGCGGCTTTCACCCCCATCCAGAAAGCACTCGCAGGTTCTCTGCGCACGATGGGCAAGCCCTGCCCGAACTGCGGCAGAAAGTGCTGCAACGGCATGGCATCGATTTATTTTTCCACTGTGACAAGTCTGATCGCATTGGTTGTAATTATTGCTGCGTACCTCATTTTTAAGGATAAGACGATCAGTACCCTTGTTATTGTGGCAGCGATTGCTGTCAGCCTGCTGCTGAATTTCCTGTTCGATATGTTCTTTGGCAAGCTGACGACGCCCATTCGTATGATGGAATGATATGACGGGGCTGTATTTCCACATCCCGTTCTGCGCAAAAAAATGCCCCTACTGCGACTTCTTTTCTGCTTCCTATCATAAGGAAACGGTGCAGCAGTATTTGGCGGCGATCATCCGGAATCTGTCGGCGTATGCGCCCGAAGAGATGGTGGACACCATCTACTTTGGCGGCGGTACGCCGTCTCTCTTATCCGCAGCGCAGATCGATGAGATCCTGAATGCGTGTGCACAATATGCGCATCTGTGCAAGGACCCCGAAATTACGCTGGAATTTAATCCGACCGGAGAGCGGACTGAATACCTTCGGGCACTGCGCAGCGCCGGTGTCAACCGGCTTTCGGTCGGCACCCAGAGCTTTTCCGATGAACAACTCAGATTGCTTGGCAGAACCCATACCGCCGCAGACGGCATCCGTACCGTTCTGGCGGCAAAAGAGCAGGGGTTTGAGAATATTTCCTGTGACCTGATGCTTGCCTGCCCGAAACAGAGCGCCGATGTTCTTGCCAAAACGCTGGAAACGCTCGGAACACTTCCGATTACCCATGTGTCGGCATATCTGTTACAGGTGGAGGAGGGAACGCCGCTTGCGAAGAACGGACAGCTGCTTGCGCATCTTCCCGATGATGATGCTTCCACGGATCGCTATCTGCAGGCAGTACAGACGCTTGCAGAATATGGATTTTCGCAGTATGAGGTATCAAGTTTTGCAAAACACGGGTTTGAAAGCCGGCATAATCTGAAATACTGGCGCTGCGAGCCATATCTAGGTATTGGGGCAGGAGCGCATTCCTGCTATGGCGGCAAGCGCTTTCAGGTACCGAAGGATATTACTGCATTTTGCACTGCGCCCGTCCAGCCGACGGAATTGCTGGATGCGCATCCATGCGGCGCAGAGGAGCGGCGCATGCTTGCCCTTCGTACCACGGAGGGAATCCCTGCGGCGGATTTGAGCAGTAGCGCACAGAAAAGAATCTCCCTGCTGACGAAGGGGGGCTTTGTGAAACAGCTCGCAAACGGCAATCTTTCCCTTACACCGCAGGGCTTTGCTGTATCAAATGCGGTGATCTCAATGCTGTTGGAGTAGGAGGCGTTTCATGATCATTCAAGCTTTGTCAACGGATCAACAAGTGGTCTATGATATTGTACAGAATACGATTGCAGGGATCTATCCACATTATTATCCATTAGGAGCTGTACATTTTTTTCAGAATCATCATAGTCAAGAACGGATTGCGCAAGATATTCTCGAAGGTAATGTCTATCTTTTGTATCAGAATTGTGCTCCGGTTGCAACTGTTACAATCAATGGGAATGAGATCAATCGTCTCTTTGTTCTGCCGAAATACCAAGGATCTGGTTATGGTGGTCAGCTTATGGAATTTGCGGAACAAATAATCTCGGAACAATATGAAGAAGTGTTGTTGTCCTCTTCCTTTTCTGCACAACAAATGTATTTGCGGATGGGCTATTCGCTTGATCGTTTTGAGAAAATAGCGTGTGAAGGCGGGGACTGGCTATGTTATTATCTGATGCGGAAAAAACTATAAAAGCGGCTCACATATCGTGAGCCGCTTTTCGTTGTTACTGCTGGGGATGATCCGATTTTGGTTTCTGCTTTCTGCGTTCCTTGTCCGCACTGCGTGCAGCTTCCCGTTTCACACCGGAAGTTCTGGGTTTCAGATGTACGGGCTGTACGGGCTTGAGCCGCTGCTTGTAGCAGATATGGGAATAGAGACAAAGCGCAATATAGATTGCACAGAGCAAAAGACTGATCAGCACTGCCTTCATCAGCCAGTCCGTCTTCGGGAAATGCTGGATCAGTGCCATGTAATACTTGAAGGGGGAGAGCTTGATGGTGGAAGTTGCCACCAGATCGATCGTGGCGATCTCCTCACCGGAGAATTTCAGTGTTACTTCGCCAAGCTTATCACCCTCATTCACGGGTGCGGTAACGCTGTCGGGAATCGAAAATTCCTGGATGATGGAGGCAGTATCCGCAGAATCGTACCAGAGCGTCATGAATGTCTCACTAGGTTTGACCAGAACATAGTCGGAACCATCGCCGTTCTGTACCTTGATCTGCCGAAGCTCTGTGCTGCCGCTGAGAATGGTCTGGTAGGAGAAATGCTCGAATACCCATTCCAGCAGATTGCATGCATCTGCCTGGTGATAATACTGCAGATCACCGTCGCTGTCCTCAAACGGGGCTGCAAGCAGGACTACCAGGAACGTATTGCCGTCACGGGAAGCTTCGCAGATAATGCTGCGTCCCTGCACCGACATGTTGGCAGTTTTCAGACCCTTGACACCGTTGACATAATAGGGGCTGGATGCCTGGATCATCGTGTTCGAATGCGTCCATGTCCAGTCAGGATTGTGACGGTCAAGATTGGGGGTGTAGGGAGTGAAGCTTTCTGCAGTTGCAATGCTTTCAAATCTGCCCAGAGAAAGTGCGTACTTTGTGATGATCGCAAGATCATTGGCAGTAGTTTTCTGTGCGGCATTATGCATGCCTGTAGGATTTACGAAATTAGTCTGTGTACATCCCAGCGCCTTTGCCTTCTCATTCATCATGGAAACGAAGGTTGGAATACTGCCGTTGCCGAAATGGTTAGCAAGAATCACGGATGCTTCGCTCGAGGATGTCAGCAGCATAGCGTAAAGCAGTTCCTCAACACTCAGGACATCACCGTTCTTGATTTCCGCATAACGGATATCATCCGGATATTCTGTGTTTGTGAACTGGGAATAGAGTGCGGAATCCGCCGTAATATTGGTGCTCAGGTCCGAACAGTTTTCCAGTACAATGATCGCTGTCATGATCTGAACAAGGGAGCCGGGCATGTACTGTGTATCTGCATTTTTCTGGTACAGCACCGTATCCGTATCAAGATTCATCAGCAGTGCAGCCTGACTGCGGATCGTAAAGTTTGGCGTAAAATTCAAAGCATGTCCACGCAGACTCGTGCAGAAACAGCACAGGATCAAAAATGACATGCACAGTGAAAGTAGTTTCTTCATGGATCTGACCTCCTGTCATGATACAATGGAATTCCTGACCGGAACGAATGCCGGAACATTCCAAAGTGATACATTATATATTATAACAAAAAAAAGCGAATATGCAAATACTTTTTTCAAAAAATCATGAAAATTGATAAAAAAAAGCTGATTTTCTCGTCTGCTTTGTACTAAGTTGAGAAATCTGCTTGACACTCTTTGCGGAAACATGGTATAATAAAGTAATATAAGAGCAACTCTGCCGCTTTTTGTTCCGGACAGCGGCATTCGATCGGAGGCAATGGCAAATGGTTTATATTACAGGGGATATGCACGGGGAGTGGGATCGCTTCCGGGATAAACAGATGCGCCGTTTGAAACAGGGCGATGTACTCATTGTCTGCGGCGATTTTGGTTTTATCTGGGATGGTTCCCAGCGTGAGCGTGCCATCCTGCGCAAGATGTCCATGCTTCCGTTTACGATTGCATTTCTCGACGGCTGTCATGAAAATTTTGATCTGCTCGAGCGTTATCCCCTCACGGAATGGAATAACGGTCCGGTGCATCGGATCATGCCGAATGTCGTGCACCTCATGCGTGGACATGTCTATACGATCCAGAAGCGTACTTTCTTTGTCTTTGGCGGCGGCCATAGTCAGGATTATGAGTTCCGCTCCGGAACACCCCACTGGTGGGAGCAGGAGCAGCCCACCCACGCAGAGATCAAACATGCCATTCATGCGCTTGCAGAATATGGAAATCAGGTGGACTATATTATTACGCATGAACCGCCGGCATCGCTCAAGGATTGCCTCGGGGTCGATGTATTCCAGCGACTGGAGATCCATACTTTTTTTGAAGATATCATCCGTGTCTGCCGCTACCGCAAGTGGTTCTTCGGCAAATGCCATATTGATCGCTATATTCCGATGAAATTCTTTGCTGTGTTCGATCAGGTCCTCCCTGTGACAGTGAAGGATACGGACTTGTAACCGGAATTTTCCAAAAGTTCCATACGTGAAATACGCTAAATTTCCCATGTCAAGGAATTGACGTGGGAAATTTTTTGGAAAATTTTTGATTTCCTATTGACAAATACTGTAAGCGGTGCTATAATGTAATTGTCAGATATATTATACAACGTATAATATTGTAAAATCCACAAGGAGGGATGATATGTTTCCAATTAGTGCTGCGCTTCTGGACGCCATGGTGCTCTCGCTTGTTGATCGTGAGGAGACCTATGGTTACAAGATCACGCAGGATATGCAGACAGCCGCAAAGGTTTCAGAATCCACGCTCTACCCCGTACTGCGGCGGCTGCAAAAAACAGGTGCCCTGGAAACATTTGACAGGGCGTATATGGGAAGAAACCGGAGATACTATCGTATCACAGCGTTGGGACAGGCAATGCTGTCACAGTACCGGATCGACTGGTCGCAGCATAAGCTGCAGGTTGATGGGATTTTAGAAACACAGGTGAAGGAGGAAACACAATGACATCGGCTGAATTCTTACAGCAGCTGGCACAGCATCTGCAATGTCTGCAGGATGAAGAACGTGCAAATGCCATGGCATATTACAATGAATATTTTGCAGAGGCAGGGGAGGAACACGAGGCAGAAGCCATTGAACACCTTGGATCGCCCCAGTCGGTTGCAGAACGTATTATCAAGGAAGTTGGCGAAAACCGAACAAGTGAACCGCAGCCCAATGCGAATGCGGCACAGTATACTGTACCGCCCATGGCACAGCAGCCCGCATCCTCATCCAATGTTGGCAGAGTGCTCCTTGCAATTCTTGTGATTATTGTGACAAGTCCCTTTTGGATCGCTATTCCGATCGTCTGGTTTGCGCTGGTTTTTGTGCTGGCGGTGATTCCAGTGACATTTGCTGTTGCCGGTGTGATCGCACCGATTCAAGGAATTCTGGGAATTATTACAGGAAATATCGGAAGCGGTCTGTATGATATTGGCGGCGGTGTGCTGTGCATTGGTCTTGCCATGCTGACATGGCTGCCTTGCTATCGTCTTGCGGGACTGATGCTGAAATTGTTCGGAAAGCTGTGCGCTGCTGTGTTCTGCGCTTTGTCTGGAAAGGAGAGACGTGTATGAAGTTGAAAGCTGTTTATTGGGTGATTGCCGTGCTGATTACATTGGTTGGTATTGGAATTATGGCGGTTGGCGCAGCCTATTGCTTCTCCCATCCCCAGACCAAAAGCTGGACGGATACTTTTACATCGTTTGACAACCTCGATGTTGAACTGTCGACCAGTTCCCTGCGCATCGAATCCGATCCCGCAGCAGCGGAATGCATGGTAGAATGTATTGATGTTCCTTCCGATACAGAATTATTTCTTGACGGAGATACGCTGAAGATCAAACAGGAGGAAAAGCAAAAATTTCAGCTTATCAGCTTCGGATGGGATCTTACATTGGGTGAAGTGATCATTACGCTTCCTGAGGAGGATTACGAGAAGTTTGCCATTTCCATTGGTTTGGCAAAAGACAGCGAGATCGCAGGCGTTACCTGCAAAACCGTGGAGATCGATGCGGGTGTCGGTACTTTAACACTGCGTGATATGACGATTGAAAAAGAATTCAATATGGACGGCGGTACGGGTGATCTCCTGCTGCAGGATGTCACTTTGGAAGGAAAATCTGACATTGATCTTGGCGTCGGTGAACTGGTTGCAGAGCATGTAAATGCAAAGAAAACTTTTGAGATAGATCTGGGCACGGGTGATTGCGAATTCCGTGAATGCCAGTTTGACGAAATGGATCTGGACGGCGGTGTCGGTGATGTAATGATTCTTTCGACAACGCTGAATGGCGATGCAAAGTTCATGCAGGGCACCGGTGATTTCGAATTGGAACTGATGGGGGATCCCGATCTGTACTCGATCCGCACAGAATCCGGTATGGGCGATGTGACGATTGACGGCGACAAAATCGGTGAACTGCGCAATGATGATGCGAAATATGAAATTACTGTAGAATGCGGTGTTGGCGATGTCGATATCCGCTTTCCCGATAAGGACTAAACAAAACGGCGGGTTCGATCCGCCGTTTTTTGCTGCAGGTACTTGCAAAACATTTGAAAATGCAGTATAATAGAACAGGAATTTTATTGTAAGGAAGTATAGATATGAAACGAATCATTGCGTTTGTCAAAAAAGAAACCGTCCTCAGCATTGCCTGTATGCTGGCGCTGATATCCGTATTTTTCGTGCCGCCGGATTCCGGTTATGTGGACTATGTCGATTTCCGGACGCTCGGACTGCTGTTCTGCCTGATGACCGTTATGGCAGGTCTGCAGGGGATCGGGGTGTTTCAGAAGCTTGCACAGGGCATGCTTTCGAAGGTGCACAGTATGCGCCAGCTTGTTCCCATCCTCATTCTGCTCTGTTTTTTCAGCAGTATGCTCATGACGAACGATGTGGCACTCATTACCTTCGTTCCGTTTACCTTTATCGTACTTGATCTGACGGGGGAGGGCGCAAAACGCCGTCACATGATCCCGGTGGTCGTGATGCAGACAGTTGCTGCTAATCTTGGAAGCATGCTGACACCCATCGGAAATCCGCAGAACCTTTACCTCTATGGAAAATCAGCAATGCCGCTGGCGGATTTTCTGCTGCTGATGCTTCCGTATACACTCCTTTCCGGTGTGCTGCTGCTTCTCTGGAGTTTGTGGTATACCCGCAGGGAAACCGCTTCATTGACTGTACGATTCACGGAAAAATCACAGATCACAAATCGTCGCAGTCTGATCGTTTACCTGCTCCTGTTTGCATTGTCATTGCTTACTGTCGCAAGGGTGGTGCATTATCTTGCAACACTTGTGATTTTGCTTGCCGCCGTTCTGATCATCGACAGACGGGTATTGCGCCAGGTAGATTATTCTCTTTTGCTTACGTTTGTGGGTTTTTTTGTGTTTATCGGTAACATGGGACGGATTCCTGCATTCCGTTCGTTCCTTGAGCAGATGATCGCCGGACATGAGACCCTGACTGCGATCGCTGCAAGCCAGATCATCAGCAATGTTCCGGCTGCGCTGCTGCTTTCTGGATTTACGGAGAATTATAGCGCACTGGTCGTCGGCACAAATCTGGGTGGCCTCGGAACGCTGATCGCTTCCATGGCGAGCTTGATTTCGTTCAAATACATCGTAAAAGAGGATGGCAGTGCAAGAGGTCGCTATCTGTTGCATTTCACAGTGGTAAATATCGCATTCCTGATTGCCCTGATGGTGCTGTATGCCCTGATCGTATAATAGAAACCGCCTTGGATAGCAAGGCGGTTTTTCTCATGTTACAGTGGATTTTGAAAAGAAAATCTTCCTCAGCCACCATCGGAATCTACGAGGGATCAGGAGAAGTACTTCGATCACCGCACAGTACTTGTCCACAAACGTCAGAAGATACGTTTCTGCAAATGCCGGACGCTGCGGTGTCACCGGCCACATGTGCTTGACGATCATATCCTGTTCCCGTGGATTGATGGACAACAGACGGCTGGCGTTGTGCAGCGCTGCTTGCGGATGGTAGTGTGCATGGCGCAGATCGGACTCCACTCTGTTGAACTGTTTGGTATCGTAAAAATACAAATCGTGCAGCAGCCCGGCTCTTGCAGCGGATTTTGCATCCAGATGCAGAAGACGACAGAGCTGATAATGATAATAGGAGACATTCAGACTGTGCTGAAATCGGTTTGTCAGAATATGATGACGGAATTTCTTCAATTCCTGTACCTCGTCCAGTGAGAGCAGATCCTCTATATATTGGTAATATCGGTGGTGCCGCAGGTTAATGCGTGAACCGGTTGCTTTGAGCAGATCGGCACCTTCGTTTTCCTGCAAACGTTCCGTGTGCTTTTTCATGAAACGCTCCTTTCCTGCAATGTACATTGCTTATTCGGACAAATTTATTATAGCGGATTTGTCCCCGGAAGTCAACCGGAAAGTATTCCCATTTGCAGCAGGCTTTTCTATAAATCAAAAATTTTTTTGAAATTTAAAAAAAAGACTTTACTTTTGCACGACGATGTGTTAAAATAGTAGTAACAATATGCAGGAAAGGAATGGAATGCAATGAAACGAGGAAAATTCAAACCGTCCGCTTTGGATGAATTATATGAAGCGATCCTGTGTCTGGAAACGAAAGAAGAATGCAGCGCCTTCTTTGATGATCTTTGTACCGTTCTGGAGCTTCAGACGATTTCTCAGAGATTGCAGGTTGCAAAAATGCTGCGTGATCACCACGTTTACAGCGATATTGTAAATGCGACCGGTGCAAGCACTGCAACCATCAGCCGTGTGAATCGTTCTCTGAATTACCAAAGCAAAAATGGCTATGACATTGTATTTAATCGTTTGCAGGAAAAGCAGAAGTATCAGCCCGCAGAGGAAGCAAATTCCGGTATGGAAGCATCCGAGGATACAGAAGCGTAACAGAAAATGACTCCTCCGTTCAAACGGAGGAGTTTTTCTTTTCTTTATGTGTGAATAATGTGTTAACGCAAGGTGCTTTCAAACCAAATAGCAAAATCTGCAATAAACATGATAGAAGATGCAAATTGACATAGCGCAGTTTATCATTTATAATAGAAACTGTAAAGAAATTCCGTTAACAAACGAAGAAAGAATAATGAGGTGGAATTGTTATGAAAAAAAGATTTGGCGCTGCGCTGACAGCTCTGGCAATGAGCTTGTCATTAAGTGCAGCACTCCCGATGACAGAAACAGCAACAGTTTCGGCGGCGTCCGGCTATACAATGGAATATCTCGACAGAGGTATCACTGCTGTCAACACCGGCTCCGGCATGCTGGTCAGCTGGCGTTTTCTGGCAAATGATCCTGATAACGCAGTTTTCAAGCTCTATCGTGACGATGTGCTGATCTACACCAGTAACGCCGGCAATGCGACCTGCTATCTCGATGCAGACGGCAGCGTTTCCAGCACCTATCGTGTAGAAACTTACAACGGCGAATCCCGTATCAGCAATGATACCTGCAGCATGAATTCGAACGGCGGTTATTTCGATGTACCGCTGAAGAAGCCCGGCAGTGTCTATACCCCGAATGACTGCTCCGTGGGCGATGTGGACGGCGACGGCGAATATGAGCTGTTCGTGAAATGGGATCCCTCCACATCCAAGGATAACTCCCAGAAGGGTAAGACCGACCCCTGTATCATTGAATGCTATAAGCTTGACGGCACAAGACTCTGGCAGATCAATATCGGTCACAATATTCGTTCCGGTGCCCATTATACCCAGTTCTTCGTTGCGGACTTTGACCTTGACGGCAAGGCAGAAATGACCTGCAAGACAGCCGATGGTACTGTGGACGGTCAGGGTAATGTAATTGGTGATGCCAGTGCCGTGTATTATGACGGCAATGGTCTGATCTATTCCGGTCCTGAGTACTACACCCTTTTCGATGGTGAGACCGGTAAGGCACTCCACACTATCGATTATGAGCCGGGCAGAGGTGATCCCACCAAGTGGGGTAAGACCAGTGATAAGTACAACCGAGTGGAACGCTACTGGGGCGTTGTTGCGTATCTCGATGGCGTGACACCCTCCGTTGTGACGGGCCGTGGTTATTACGGCAGAATGACTGCCACTGCATATAAGGTAGAAAATGACAAGCTTGTTAAGCTCTGGGCGTTTGATACCGGCACAAGCTCCAGCACACTGGGCTACGGCGACGGCAACCACAACAGTATGCCGGCGGACGTGGACGGCGACGGCAAGCAGGAGATCATCACCGGTTCTACCTGTATTGATGATGACGGCACACTGAAATGGTGTACCAATCAGGGACATGGCGATGCCATGCATGTGGGTGATCTGCTTCCGGATAACAACGGCATTGAAGTGTACATCTGCCACGAGGACAGTCCCTACGGCGTGACGCTGATTGATGGTGATACCGGACAGAAGATTTTCCATAAGGATGGTTCCGGCGATACCGGCAGATGCTGTGCGGATAATGTCTGGACCGGAAACGACGGCGCAGAGTTCTGGGGCAATGGCAATGATGTCTATAATGGCAGCGGCTCTACACTTTCCTGCCGCAGACCGGCAATCAACTTCCTGTCCTACTGGGATGGCGACCTTGAAAGAGAAATCCTCGATGGCTATACCGATTCTCCGGCAACCATCTCCGATATGAAAGCGGATGGCACACTGACCACACTGCTTTCCACCGATGGCTACTATACCTGCAACACCACAAAGGGCACACCCTGCCTTTCTGCCGATCTGTTCGGTGACTGGCGTGAAGAGCTGATCGTCAGAGCAGCGGATGGCAATTCTGTCAGAATCTATACGACTACCTATAATACAGACTATCGTATCACAACCCTGATGCATGACGCACAGTATCGAAATCAGGTCGCATGCCAGCAGGTGGCATACAACCAGCCGCCCCATGCAAGCTTCTACCTCGGTTCGGAAAAGGCACTTCCGGCTCGTCCGAATGTCAATATCTGCATTGGCGGCAAGGTTGGCGCAGTGATCGATACCACACATACTTACAAGATCAAGAATCAGAACAGCGGACTGTACCTCGAAGCGGCTGATGCAGTTGCTGCAAACGGCACAAATGTACAGCAGGGTACAACCGGTGCGATGAACTGGACACTCGAGGATGCCGGCGAAGGCTACTACCGTGTATATTCCGAAATGGGTGACGGCAAGACCTATCTGCTCGACCTCGATTATGGCAACCCTGATAACGGCACCAATATCGGCGTTTGGGGCGATACCGCAAGTGATGCACAGCTGTTCAAGTTTGTACAGAATGGCGATGGATCCTACACCATCTGCACCAAGGCGACCGGCGATAATAGTGCACTCGGTGTTACCGCAGCCTCCAAGGAGGAGGGCGCAAATGTCATCCAGTGGGTATGCGATGGAACTTCCAACCAGAACTGGATCCTGGAAATTGTTGTAAAGCCTCTCGCAGGCGTACTGATTGATAACCTTCTCGTAACGGATACCTCTTACAATAAGGACGCATGGAACTATCAGTATTGGGCACTGGATACCGAGGTAGCAGTGGGCGATCTGATCTACGGTGACAGAACCTTTACATGGGTGACACTTCCTGACGAAGTGATTGGTGGAGAAGCCGTCCTGACTGCATGCGATCACAAGTTCCCGACCGGCGATCTTGCGGTAATGACAATGAGTACGGATGCAACGATCTACGCAGCATTCGATCAGAGAGTGACAACTCCCGGCGCATGGATCGATGGCTGGACAAAGACCGATCTGACTGCGGTTTCCAGCAATGACGTAACCTATGTGTTCTACAGCTATGAAGCAAAGGCTGGCGAGACAATTACCCTTGGCACCAATGGTCAGTCTTCGGGTTGTGTCAATTATACTGCATTTGCAGTAGCAAATGCAACTGTCGAGCCTACCCCGGAACCGACACCTGAACCGACACCTGAGCCGACTCCCGAGCCCACTCCGGAACCGACACCTGAGCCGACTCCGGAACCCACTCCCGAGCCCACCACAGATATTGAGGGCGTTGTCTATGGCGATGCAAACTGTGATAACGAAGTGGATGTACTGGATATTATCACACTCAACCAGTTCCTGCTTGGTTCCGGTGCCTTGACTCCGCAGGGAGATATCAATGCTGACGTTGATCTTAATGGTGATACCAATGCAAACGATTCTCTTGCTATTATGAAATATATTGTGAAGATCGTTTCTGAACTTCCGATTCAGTAAGACATTCAGATTATTCGTTCCCTCAAAATTGGGGGAACGAAAATATGGGATAGGAGTTAGATTATGAAAAACAAAAATAAACTGCTCAGTTTTCTTACGGCGGCGGCACTTGCTGTTGGATTTATGCCGTTTGGTGCATTGGAGATGGAGCATGTCAAGGCGGCATCCTTCAGCTATTCGGTGCAGCAGTTCCGTATGGGAATTGCGGATACGAACCGCAATATCAACATCAGCGAGACCGAATCCGGAAGCCCCGTTACCTCTGCGAAAATCAACGGCACGGACAATGAAAACTGGTATCTGAATTACATCAGTGCCGGTGTGTATGAGATCGTCAATGCTGCTACGGATTATGTTCTGACAGCGGACAGCGGTTACTGCACGATTGCGCCTGACACGGATGCTGCAAACCAGCGCTGGAATATTACCGCAGTGCAGCAGGATTTTGAGGGATTTGATCTTTACTACAAGATCACCAGCAATGCGGATGCAAGCAAGGCACTGACCTTTACACCGGATACCAATTCTTTCTCTCTCGAAAGTTACAGCGGCGCCACCTACCAGAAGTACAAGCTTAACCTCAAGGGTCTTGAGGGTTTTGCGGCAAATGCCATGACCGAAAAAGGCGAAAAGGCGGGCACGATCGGTGGTCTGCTTGGTGAGACGGTATTTGTAGATACTACAGAGGAATGCGTCGCTGCGATGAAGCGCACAGAACCCCTGACCATCGTTGTAACGGGTAATCTGGAATTCAACGACTGGAATAAAACCGATCAGAAAATTGAAAGCAATAAGACGATTCTTGGTTCCTATGCTAATAACATCATTTACAACAGCCAGTGGAGAAATGATGAATTCTATGGCGATGCCAATATTCCGCCAAGCAACAATATCATTTTTCAGAATCTGCATTTCCGTGCAACAGAGCTGAACAGCAACGGCTGCGGCGTGATTCTGGTTTATATTTATTGCGGCAGAAATGTCTGGTTTGACCATAATGATTTCAGTGCAACATTCGGACACGACCGTGATAATGAGGTCGGTAAATTCATCTGGATCAATACCCCCTCCATGGGGTGGGCGGATGACTGCTACAATGGCATCAGCCCCGACTACGTTACCATCTCCTACAACCATTTCAACAACCGCTACTGGACAGTTGCCTATGGTACACAGAACACCGAAACCACCCGTGACCGCACGACCCTGATGTTCAACAAGTGGGAGAACTGCGCAAGACGTACCCCCCAGATCGGAAACGGTACCGGTCATATTTTCAACAGCTACCACACCTATTCCATCTCCGATCCCTCCCAGCAGATCATCGCAGGCGACGGGTGTAAGATGCTCACCGAATACTGCTATTTCGAAGGTCTTAAGGGTCTGGAATTCGCAGGCGGCGGCTCCAGCAGCTCTCCGTTCCGTGATACCGGTTCTGTAACAGCTGCAAGCGTTGGCGGCTCTGCATCTGCAATGAACCAGAGCTTCAGCTATTCTCACAGCTGGAATCCGGGAACTGAAAATTACGGTTATTCCCTGATCTCCGCAAATGATACCAAGGCATTCTGCAACAGCTATTCCGGCAGTGTGACAAAGCTTTCCGATATGAAGTATATCACCGACAGTGACTTATCCGGTTGGATCATGAAAACCTATCTGACACACTTCCTCAAGGATATCGAATGCGGTGAACTTTCGACTGGTAAGGAAGCGACACTTCTGAATACTGCGAATACCTACACATTCAAAAACGCTGGCAGCGGTCTGTATCTCGAAGTTGCTGACGGTACTGCTGCTGCAGGCACAGATGTCATCCAGAATGGTACCTCTATCACTGCGGCAAATGCATGGACAGTGGAAGATGCAGGCGATGGATATTATCGTATTTACTCCGCACTCGGAGATGGAAAGACCTATCTGCTCGATCTCGATTACGGCAAGGCGGACAACGGTACCAACATCGGTATCTGGACGGATACTTCCAGCGATGCACAGCTTTTCAAGTTTGTCGATAATGGCGACGGTACCTACCAGATCGCAACCAAGGCAACCAGAGATAAAAGCGGCATCGGCATTGTGGCAGGCTCTACTGAAGCAGGCGCAAGCGCAGTACAGTGGGCATATGACGGCAGCGCAAATCAGAAATGGATTGTGGAGGCAAATGGTACTCTGATCCAGAGCCTTCGTGTGATGGACGCTGCAACCACACAGTTCTGGACGATCAATGATTCCGTTGCAGTGGGCGATCTGCTTTATGGTGATCGTACTGCTACATATCTGGAGCTTCCCGATGCGCTCATCGGTGCTGAAGCAATTATGACCTCCTGCGATGCGAAGTATCTGACGGCTGATCTTGCGACCTTCAAGGCATGTGCAGATGTTGTCGTTTATGTTGCGCTCGACAGTCGTGTAACAACTCCCGGTGCATGGCTTGAGGATTGGACACTGACCGATATGACAACCTGCTATAATACCGATTTCAATTTTGTCATCTATGAAAAAGAATTCGCTGCAGGGGATACTGTGACGCTTGGTCAGAATAATCAGAGCGCATCCTGCGTAGGCTATACTGTATTTGCGAAAGAAGTATATGTAGAACCCACACCCGAGCCGACACCCGAGCCGACTCCCGAACCGACACCCGAACCGACACCCGAGCCTACCACTGAGCCCGAGACAGTACCGATTTACGGTGACGGCAACTGTGACGGAGAAGTGGACGTGCTGGATATCATCACACTCAACAAGTACCTGCTTGGCGGTGGACAGCTGACAGAACAGGGCAGTTTCAATGCGGATGTTGATGGCGACGGTGCATCGACAGCCAATGACTCACTTGCCATTATGAAATATATCGTGAAGCTGATCGATACACTGCCTGTTGCATAATTTTCATTGATTCTTCAAAAAAGCGCACTGCCTGAAACTGCGGTGCGCTTTTGCTTTCAATAGATGCATAAATCAATGTTCTTCTGTAAATAGTAATGTATCGGGGACTTGTTGAAATTGCATAAAATCCGGCATTAAATTTAATGAAAAATAGCTTGAGGTTTCTAGGAAAAAGCATTGACAAAAATATAACAATGTGATACAATTAGGGTAAGGGATAGTCTATATCCCGACAGAAACAAAGTCAGTTCTCAACCTTTAGAATGGAGAGGAAAAATTATGAGTGATGCGAAAGCAACTGCCAAGACAGAAATTCTGGTAGACAATGTGGATGCGCTGATGGCGAAGATCCAGGAAATTCGTGCTGCACAGGCAAAGTTTGCGACCTATACACAGGAACAGGTAGACAAGATTTTCAAGGCTGCTGCGATTGCTGCAAACCATGCAAGAATCCCGCTGGCAAAAATGGCGGTAGAAGAGACCGGCATGGGCGTTGTCGAAGATAAAGTGATCAAGAACAACTATGCAGCAGAACACATCTATAATGCATTCAAGAACACCAAGACATGCGGTGTCATCGAAGAAGATAAAGTTTTCGGTACAATCAAGATCGCAGAACCGATCGGCGTGGTTGCGGCGGTTATCCCGACCACAAACCCGACCTCTACTGCAATCTTCAAGTGCCTGATTTCCCTCAAGACCAGAAATGGTATCATTATCAGCCCCCATCCGAGAGCAAAGAAATCCACCATTGCTGCGGCAAAGCTCGTGCTGGAAGCTGCTGTGAAGGCTGGTGCGCCCGAGGGCATTATCGGCTGGATCGATGTTCCGTCTCTGGAAATGACCAATACTGTAATGAAGGAATCCGACATCATTCTGGCGACCGGTGGTCCCGGCATGGTAAAGGCTGCTTATTCCAGCGGTAAGCCTGCACTGGGCGTAGGCGCCGGCAATACACCTGCGATCATTGACAAGTCTGCGGATATCCAGCTTGCTGTCAATTCCATCATCCATTCCAAGACATTTGACAACGGTATGATCTGCGCATCCGAGCAGTCCGTGATCGTTGACAAGAGCATCTATAAGGATGTCAAGAAGGAATTCGAAAAGCGTGGCTGTTATTTCCTGACAGCTGACGAAACCGATAAGGTTCGCAAGACCATCATCATCAACGGCGCACTCAATGCAAAGATCGTTGGTCAGCCCGCTGCAAAGATCGCAGAGCTGGCAGGCGTGAACGTTGATCCCGATACAAAGATCATCATCGGTGAAGTGACCGATGCTTCTATTGATGAAGAATTTGCACATGAGAAGCTTTCCCCCGTACTTGCAATGTACAAGTCCGAGAGCTTCGAAGAGGCAATGGAAATGGCAGACCGACTCGTTCAGGACGGCGGCTTTGGTCATACTTCTTCTCTGTATGTGGATGCTGTCAATGGCAGAGATAAGATCCATGCATTCGGCGAAAAGATGAAGACCTGCCGTATTCTGGTGAATACACCTTCTTCCCACGGTGGTATCGGTGACCTGTACAACTTCAACCTCGCTCCATCTCTGACACTGGGCTGCGGTTCCTGGGGCGGAAACTCCGTATCCGAGAACGTTGGCGTAAAGCACCTGATCAATATCAAGACTGTTGCTGAGAGGAGAGAGAATATGCTGTGGTTCAGAACACCCCAGAAGGTATACTTCAAGAAGGGATGCCTGCCGATCGCACTCGATGAACTGAAGAATGAACTTGGCAAGAAGCGTGTGTTCCTCGTAACCGACAGCTTCCTGTATAAAAATGGCTATACAAAGTGCATTACCGACAAGCTCGATCAGATGGGCATTGCACACACCACATTTGCTGATGTAGAACCCGATCCGACGCTGCTCTCCGCACAGAAGGGTGCTGAGGCTATGGCAAAGTTTGAGCCGGACTGTATCATCGCACTGGGCGGCGGTTCTGCTATGGACGCTGCGAAGATCATGTGGGTACTCTATGAGCATCCGGATGCAGACTTCCTCGATATGGCAATGCGCTTTATCGACATCCGTAAGAGAGTTTACACCTTCCCGAAAATGGGCGAAAAGGCATATTTCATTGCTGTTCCCACATCTTCCGGTACCGGTTCCGAGGTAACGCCCTTTGCAGTAATCACCGATCAGGAAACCGGCATCAAGTATCCGCTGGCGGACTATGAGCTGCTGCCGAATATGGCTATCATCGACACTGATCTGATGATGAGCGCACCGAAGGGGCTGACCTCCGCATCCGGTATTGATGCTCTGACCCATGCGCTGGAGGCTTACGCTTCCGTCATGGCAACGGATTACACTGATGGTCTGGCACTCAAGGCAATGAAAAACATCTTCCAGTATCTGCCGGCTGCATACAATGACGGCAATGATGTGATCGCAAGAGAGAAGATGGCAAACGCTTCCACAATGGCTGGTATGGCTTTTGCAAATGCTTTCCTCGGCGTATGCCACTCCATGGCGCATAAGCTGGGTGCATACCATCACCTGCCGCATGGTGTCGCAAATGCGCTGCTGATCACTGAGGTAATGCGTTTCAATATCTCCGAAGCTCCCAGAAAAATGGGTACCTTCTCCCAGTATCAGTATCCGCAGGCACTTGAGCGTTATGCTGAATGTGCTAGATTTGTGGGCGTTTCCGGCAAGAATGATATGGATGTATTCGAGAAGTTCCTTGTCAAGATCGACGAGCTGAAGGCTGCAGTCGGCATCAAGAAAACCATCAAGGATTATGGCATTGAAGAGTCTGTCTTCCTCGAGACGCTTGATGAGATGACTGAGCAGGCATTCGATGACCAGTGCACCGGTGCAAATCCGAGATATCCGCTAATGAAGGAAATCAAGGAAATGTATCTCAAGGCATACTACGGCAAGTAAGCCGCACAGCAATCAGGTAATATGACGAATCCCTGCCGGTGGATTCCGGCAGGGAAGCGGTGAAATTTTTTGAATGATATGCGAAAGGAGCAATGCATCATGGAAGTACTTGCAAAACGTGCAACAAAGGTCGTTTATCGTGAAGGCGACTATGCGATCAAGGAGTTCAATGAGGATTATTCCAAGGCGGATGTCCTGAACGAAGCGCTGAACCAGGCAAGAGTGGAGGAAACCGGTCTGCCGATTCCGAAGCTTGTGGAAGTCAAGAAGATCGACAACAAATGGGCAATCGTGCTCGAATACGTTGAAGGCAAGACACTTGCACAGCTCATTGAGGAGCACCCTGAAAAGGAAGATGAGTATCTTGAACTGTTTGTGGATGTGCAGCTTTCCATTCATGAAAAGCGTGCGCCCCTGCTGAACAAGCTCAAGGACAAGATGAACCGTAAGATCTCGGAAACCGATCTGGATGCAACCACACGCTATGAGCTGCACACCCGTCTGGAGGGTATGCCCAAGCACAACAAGGTATGTCACGGTGATCTGGGTCTGTCCGATGTGATCATCACAGAGAGCGGTGATGCTTACATCATTGACTGGGCACATGCGACACAGGGTAATGCCTCTGCAGATGCGGCACGTTCCTATCTGAAGTTCTGTCTGGCAGGTCAGGCAAAGCGTGGCAAGAAGTACCTCAATATTTTCTGCAAGAAGAGCGATACTGCAAAGCAGTATGTACAGAAGTGGATGCCCATCGTAGCAGCTTCCCAGTCCGTTAAGGGTAAGGAAGAAGAGCGTGAGCTGCTGCTGAGCTGGGTTGACGTTGTGGATTATGAATAAGCTCTAAAAAACGGAAGCTCCCGACCTATGTCGGGAGCTTCTTTCGTTTATGTTGGCGGATGAAACAGCATGTGAATGATGAAATATACAATTCCTGCTGAGATCAGCATATGGAGGATGCAGAGAACGATCGAAAGATCATGGATCTTCGTGTGCGGCTCTGTATCCGCTTTATCATACGCATGTGTAATACCGGAAATTCCTGCAATGATACTGTAAAACGGGGTGATGAAGGTTGCGAAAAATGCAAGATCTGCGAACAGATGCACTGGAACCAGCGCATCGATTCCAAAGCAGATACCGGCAACGAGATAGATCGCAAGCGGTAATACAGCACAAAGCAGAAATTTTTCATCCGGCAACTGTTTCATAGCAGCACTTCCTTATTGTTTGTCAGAGGGATTGTTCTGTTCCTGCTTCGGTGCAGTATTTTTGTCACTGCGCAGCATCTTGATGATCTGATAAGCAAAAATTTCGATGGAGATCAGCGCAGCCAGACCAATGCCCAGGATCCAGGGGAGGGAAAGACCGGACTTTTCGTCAGAAGCGGATGCAGAATCAGAATCCTTCTTCGAGTCCTTCTCTTCGTCCTTCTCATGATTGGTGTTGTTGTTCTTCGGAACATCCTCTGCCTTTTCAGAATCGTAAGTCTGGTTGTCATTAGAGACGCCATCACCGCCGTCATTGACCATACCGCTGCCCGTACTTCCGGCAACGATACCGCCGTTCTGTTCCGCAAGATAACCGGACAGCCATGCAAGCGGGGCATTCCAGTTGATGGTGCACTCGTTCACGGACCATGCTTCGATGTGGTCAAGATAGCACTTCTGCGGAGAAATTTCTCCCTTCTTCCAGCCGGAGCCCTGTACCCAAGGATCCTGCATACCGGAGTTTGGACCGCCCACAAGAACGCCGCAGGGTGCCTTCGGGAAGGTCTCGGAGATCTGGTTGGACCACCATCTGTGGTGGGGGTATTCAGCGGTATGTGTACCGTATCCTGTAACATAGGAATAGTCCATTGCATTGCGTCCGAGCAGATAGTCCATTGCGCCCACAACGCCGTTGAGATAATCCGCATCCTCCGTTGCATCGTATGCATACGCCATGACGATGGCATTGTCGGCAACAAAGGAATTCGAACCCCAGATGTAGCCGGTATCGCTGTCGTTGTAGCTCAGTGTGCTCTGACCGTAGGGGAGACCATAGCCCTGGTTGTTCTCAAGCTCTACAAAATAATCTGCAGCCTTGGAGAGATTGTCGGCAAGCTGATCCGCATCACCGGAGAGTGCGTCGCTGTGCAGCTGCATGGTCAGAGAGCCGAGTGTTGCGGTGTGACCCCAGTCAAAGGAACCAACTGTACCGACGGATTCGCCGCCATTGAGTTCCGTGTAAACAGCCAGATAGTGATCGGAAGCCTTCATATCGCTCAGATAACTGTCATCACCGGTTGTTGCATACAGCTCACAGGCTGCCCAGTAGAATTCATCTGTCGCATCATCGTCACCATAAGCGCCGCCGCCGACGGATTCATCGAGCGGTGCGTACATTGCCGGGTGCTTCTTTGCAGCTTCATACGCTGCCTTTGCTGCATCCAGGCACTGTCCGGCAAATGCGGAATCGTATGCTTCCCAGAGTCTTGCTGCCTGCGCTGCGCATGCTGCAAGGTTCAGCGTTGCTGCTGTTGTCGGGGGCTTGAGAATACGTTCCTCGGTATCATCCACAGGTGCAACCGCAAGACCGGTCCACTTGATATCATGCGCCTTGTGGTATGCCATACCTGCGTAATCGCCGTTCGGAACGATCATTTTCAACATCCATTCCATCTCATAGCGTGCTTCATCGAGCAGATCGGGATAACCGTTGCTGTTTTCGGGCAGGAGCATGGTGCCGTCTTCATAGGCAGCGGACGCATCCTTCATTGCTGCACGTTCATAGATGTTCTGCATCATCCAGAGTGAAATGCCGCCGTTTACGGTATATTTACCATGGTCGCCGGCATCGTACCAGCCGCCGGATACATCCTGTGTACCGCTTGAACCGCTGTAGCCCCATGTCTGTTCGACCGTTGCCATATCGGTGGTATGACCTGCCGGACGTGCAAGGCTTGCAGCGTCACCGGAGGAGATGAACTCTGCCTCAATCTCAATACCGCTGCGGTTCTGATAGAAGTAGTTGAGTGCATCGTACATCAGATTGGAGTAGGTCTCCGTGATGCCGATGGTAAAGCTGCGGCTGACTGCACCGTTTTCTGCTTCCAGATAATAGGTGCCCTCGTCCGTAAAATCGGAGAAATCAAGGATATGTACAGTGTCGCCGGAATCGGAATCACCGCCGAAATATGTTGATTCTCCGGTGTAAACAGTGTTGCCGCTTTCGTCTTTGACATAGAATTCCATGCCGTCCTTTTCGGTACAAAGGAACGTTGCTTTTTTGGAAAGTGCAGGGAAGTAGCCAACCTGATTTGTCAGAATATCCGCTCTCTGCCATTCTTCTTCGTGAACGAAGTCATTGCTGTTGTCCGTCATATCAATGAGGCAGAGATTGTCAAATTTCAGTTCTGTACCTGCCGGGAAGCAGACAGAAGGGGTGTACTGACCGTTTCCGCCGAAATGGAATGTCCACTCGCCGGTACCATTGACAGAAGTTGCATTCTCACCGGAGGAACCCAGTGTGAATTCATAAGCAAATGTATTCCACTGATTACCGTTGATGTTAACGCCCTGCCAGGAGTTGTAATCACCCCACTGACCGTTCGGCTGTGCCGCTTTCAGTGCGTTTTCGATATCTGCCTGTGTCCATGCTGCATCATAGCTGAGGTTGAGCATATTGCCGTTGCTGTGCCAGAGCTCGGCGTTGTCATTGGTCATGTCACCGATCTTGGAATACATCCAACCGGAATTGCTTGCCCATACGCTGTAGGTCAGGCGATAGGTGTGACCGGAAACCAGCGTCAGGTTTCTGTGGCGGAACTGGCAGTCCCAGCGATCTTCACCGCCGTTGGAAACACCGCCCGGATTGACAACGGTAATGTTATAAGTCCCGTCGTCAATATTGAATTCCATCTTTCCGGTCATGGATTCGCAGATGTGCCAGGGAAGACCTGCACCTTCGCTAAAATCCGACTGACCGAGCAGCTCGCCGGCAAAAGCCGTGAGCGGAAGCGACTGCACAAGCATTGCAGCAGCCGCTGCGGCAATGCATGCCTTTCTTGTTTGTTTTTTCATAAATATCCTCCATCCTGTTGACACAAAGGAACGTTTCCCTTGGCGGAAAACGTTCGGTTGCGGTTCTATACAAACCCGCACATTTGCACGGGGAAGTATCATTGTCTCTGTTTTTTGCGTTCAATTTTATTCTGATACATTTTCGAATCTGCTTCGTCGATCAATTCCTGCAGCTGATCCTCCTCCGTTACCTGACGGCAGACATAGCCAAGACTGACGCCGACCGTGTAGGGCTTTTCGGATTGTGCATTATAACGTGCAAGATACTGCTGAACATAGTCGAGATAGCCTTCGATGATGTCATCCGTATAATTAGAACAGCCGATCGCCAGGAATTCATCACCACCCGTTCTTGCGCAGATCTCATCATTGCAGAAACATGTGTTGAGTGCATTGGCGACAACTGTAATTGCATTGTCCCCCTCCAGATGTCCGTGGGCATCGTTGATGATCTTCAGGCAGTCAAGATCTGCCGCAACGATCAGAAGTTTCTTTCCGCTGCTGACAGCCCTGGTGAAAAACTCCGCAGAATAACGGCGGAATCCTTTGCGGTTGAAAATACCGGTCAGCGTGTCACGGATCGAAGCCATATAGAGTCTCTGGTTCATGCTGTTGAAGATATTGCGCACACGCACAAATTCCAGCGCATTATTGAGGTTGCGCGTCCATGCGTGATAGAGCGAATCAAATGCCAGCGGTTGATTTGCATACCCCATTGCACAATAGCCGAAGCAGCGTTCATTGAAGTGCAGCGGCGTAAAGTAGAGCACACGGGGGATCGCAGACGGCTCATGGATCGAGGGAAGCAGCTGTGTGATCGGATATGGTTCATCTACAATGCGTGCGTCGCCATCCATACAGCGGATCCGCAGGCGCATGGTATCGGTATAATGCTTATAATCATCACCATTGGTGTTGTTGCGTTCAAAATCATCCCACTGATCGCAGAGACAGAGGTGGAAATCCTTCAGATCGTGAATCAGGTAAAGATAATTGATCAGCTTTTCCAGACAACGGTTGAGCGTATCAGCGGAGTTGAGCGATTCCGCCATATGGCTAGAATTGAACATGGTATGATAATTCTGGATACTGTTGATTTCTTTCTGCCGTTTTTCGAACTTTTTCGCAAAATCTTCGCCGCAGCCGCAGCTGTCCGCAGTGACAATATATCCATGATCCACTTCGATCGGATCACACTCGGTTCCGGTCAGCTGCTGATGTACCTGCCGCACTGCTTCTATACCAAGACCGGCAAGCGGCCTTGCATAGCTTGTCAGGGAAGGCACATTTTCTTCCGCTTCCTTAGAAGCGTCAAACCCGACAACAATGACATCCTCGGGTACACGAACGCCAAGCTCAATGAGTCGGTTACAAAGGGTGAGTGCGACAAAATCGCTGACACAAGCAATTGCATCCGGCATTTCTACGTCGCCGTCTGCAAGCTTCTGTGCAAGTTCGGTTGCTGCCTGAATCCAGAAATCACCATAGATCACTCTGTCCTCCCGGACAGCAAGACCGTGGTTCTGCATGGAATTGCGGTATCCCTGAAGTCTTGCTTCCGCCTGGAGATTGTCTTTGTAGCCCGTCAGACAAAGAATGTCGGCTGCATGATGGCATTCGATCAGATGATCGACCACACGTTCATATGCTGCCGTGTCATCCACGATGACAGTCCGATAGTCCGGATGCTCGAATTCCAGTGCAATGATCGGAAGGGGACAGTTTTCAGCAAAATCCTTGGTAAAATGCTCACGGATCGCACGTTTTCCAATGGAGCATGGTGCGTAGATCACAGCATCAAACAGATCATAACGGATCAGATTGAAGATCTGCTTTTCGCCATACTGATAATCCGTTTCTTCGTCAATATTCATAAACATGGAGAAAACGAAAACATCGTAATCCAGAGCATGTGCCTGTTTAATTAAACCGTTCAGAATACGCTGCTGACACGGATGATCAATATCTCCCATGATGACAGCGATGCGTTTACGAATTTTCATAGTGTAATGCCGGCAAAATAATGCCGGACAACCCCTTCCCACAAAAGACTTTATTTGGATAAAGTGATTCTGATTTTATTTTAGCAAAGAAACATGAAATCATCAAGAGATATTTTCTGAACATTTTGTATCGGCTGCCAATTTTAGCACATGAAGTCTGTGAAAATTACCGAAGTGTTACGACCGTAACGCCATCCTCGCCCTCGCCGTAGAGGCCATTGCGGAATTCCTTGACGCATTTCATAGTCTTGAGCCGCTGCTGTACAGCCTTGCGGAGCAGCCCCGTACCTTTACCATGAATGATGGTTACCGTCCCGATACCGGAGAGCACGGCACCGTCGATGAAGCGTTCCATTTCGTATACGCCCTCATCGCAGGCGTGTCCACGGATATCCAGTTCCATGGAACCACGGCGCTCGACCTTTGCGGAAACGGCGCCTTTCTTACGCTGCTTTTTCTGTTCCTGCTTTTTGGCAGCAGCCTTGGGATCAAGCAGTCGCAGACGGAAGATCTGGATCTTCATTTTCATAATGCCCATCTGGACGAATGCAAAGTCCGATTGTCCCGGATCTTCGACAATTGTCCCCTCCTGATTGAGGTCGGCAATGAGGATTCTGTCACCCTTTTTAAGCGGACGGGGGAGCACATAGTCTCCGTTCTCGTCCGTGCTGCCAAGGACGGGATTGGCATCCTTATACATGGAGCGCAGTTTTTGTGTGCTTTCGCCTTTGATGGAGGAAACCCGGCTGGCAAAATCAGCTTTTTTCTTTTCCTTGCGCAGCTGTTCAAGTTCATCAAGCAGGGCATTGCTCTGTGCTTTGGTGGATTCAACGATCCGATTTGCTTGTGCAGCGGCACGTTCGAGCGTTTCCTTTTCAGCAGAAGCCATTTCTTCTCGCTTTTGCTGCCATTCGGCTTTGAGCTGGGCAGCCTCCTCCCGGAGACGCTGGACTTCTGCACGCTCCCGTTCGAGTGCCTTGCGTTCCTCTTCAAATCGAGCAATGACATTTTCGAAATGACGGTTTTCCTCACTGATGAGGGATTCTGCGTGCTTCAAGATAGAAGCCGGAATGCCAAGCTGACCGGAAATCGCAAATGCATTGGATTTACCCGGGGAACCAATGATCAGGCGATAGGTCGGGCGCAGCGTCGCCGTGTCAAATTCACAGGATGCATTGATCACATCTGGCGTGTCCGCTGCATAGAGCTTCAGCTCCTGATAATGCGTGGTTACCATGAGCTTTGCACCAAGCTGCTTGAGGTAATCGATCACGGAAATTGCCAGTGCCGCACCCTCCACAGGGTCGGTGCCGGAGCCAAGCTCATCAAGCAGCACAAGGGTGCTGTCATCCGCTGTTTCAAGAATCTCAACTACATTCAACGTATGGGAAGAGAAGGTGGAAAGACTCTGTTCAATGCTCTGGCTGTCACCGATATCTGCCAGAATGTGACGGAAGATCGAGATGCGGCTGCCGTCTGTTACGGGAATCAGAAAACCGCACATGGTCATTGCCGTCAGCAGTCCTGCAGTTTTCAGTGCAACGGTCTTACCGCCCGTATTGGGACCTGTAACGATGAGGGCATTGTGTTCCTCACCAAGTGCAAGGTCGATCGGCACTGCTTTTTTCTGATCGAGCAGAGGATGACGTGCTTTTTTCAGCTCAAGAACGCCATCGTCACTGATTTCGGGTTTAGTTGCACGCAGTGCCGCAGCATAATTTGCCTTTGCAAAGTAGAGATTTAGCTCTGCGCAGGTATCATGGAGGCGGCGGAGCATCGGAGCCTGTGCGCCGACAGCAGCACAGAGTTTCTGCATGATGCGGTCGATCTCTTCGATTTCCCTGCTTTCGAGCAGGCGGATATCATTGTTTGCTTCAACGATCTGCATCGGTTCGATGAAAATTGTCTGACCGCTGGAGGAGGTATCGTGAATGAGACCTGCCACCTGTGTGCGGTATTCATTTTTGACGGGCAGTACAAAGCGTCCGTCACGGATGGTGACTGTTGTTTCCTGCAGATATTTCTGCATGGATTTGGAACGTATCATCTGATCGAGCGTTTCACGCAGATGTGCACGGGAGCGCTGCAGCTTCCGGCGGATCTCGGAAAGCGTCGGGCTTGCGGCATCCGCAAGCTCATCCTCAGAAACGATGGAGCGTTCCAGTGTTGTCAGCAGATCATCATCGGGAACGATCTGTGAGAATAAGTAGTCCAGCGATGTTGCCACCTCGCTGCAGTGCCCATACCAGTTGTGCAGGGACTGCCCCTGCCGCAAAAGATCTGCAACATCCAGCAGATCTCTGAGGGAGAGCCGTGCTCCGGATGCAGCACGGGTCACGGAATTACAGATATTTTTAAAACCGGAAAACGGCGGTGTGCCGAACTGCAGTGCAAGCCGCAGGGCATCATCCGTTTTCTGAACTTCGGCACGGATCTCTGCAAGGTCGCTGCTGGGCTTGCAGGCAAGCATCATGGCACTGCTTGTCTCATTGGACGTGTATGCCGCTGCCTGTGCCAGAACCTTGTCAAGCTCCAGAACCTGTTCAAAAGACTGCATAATAGCCTCCTTTATGTTTCGGTTGTATCTCCGCTCTGCATGCCGGGATGCAGGGATGCATGAATTGCTTTGTAGTATTGCAGTGCGGAGCATGTATGGTCAATATGATATTGCAAAAATTGTTCGGAAAAACGGAACAGTGCATCCTGACAGCTTTCGCTGAGACGGAATGAGAAGATGCGTTCCGGATCCTGCAGGACGATATGGCGGATCGCCTGCAAAGTGGCAGCTGTCATGGTAACAGTCTGCGTGTATTCTTCCTGCGGACTGCGGCATTCCATGCAGCAGAAGCTGCCCTGTTCAACGGAAAAGGAAAGCTGCTGCGGCAGATATTCACCGCATGTCCGGCACATAATCACATCGGGCATGAACCCGAGGAGTGCCGCCATGCGCAGCTCAAAAATGCTTTTTAGAAGCGCCTCGGTGTGTTTTTTTTGTTCGAGAAAGTGCAGGCAGTTGAGCAGAAGGCGCTGGATCTCCCCATTGCTTGCCTGCGGCAGAACGGAGAACTGGATGATCTGCGAAAAGTACGATGCAAGCGCTACTGCTGTGACCGAATTGCGCAGGTCGTAAAAAATCCGGATGGGGGAGACGCTGTTGAGTATGTATCCCCGTTTCGTCCGGTTAAGACAAAAGGCGGAATATGCAAACAACTGTGTTGCACATCCGCTTTTGCTGTTGATTTTCCCGGCACCCTTGACCAGTACCTCAAGAACGCCGAGATCATCCGTTAGAATATCAATGAATTTATCCTGTTCACCGACCGGCTTCTGGGTCAGTACAACGCCCTTGACTGTCAGCAAATTCCTTGCACCCTTTCTGAGCGGCGTACTGCAGATAGTCTGCGACAGAACCGCTTGCCTGAAATTGTTCCCAGAGCAGCTCTTCCTGCATGTGGCATCCCTCCGGTGCTAGTATCTGCACAGGGGTGGAAAATATAACTGGGAGATTATTCTTCCGACAGCCCGAAGCTGCGGATCAGACCTTCCTTATTGCGCCAGCCTTCCTTGACTTTCACAAAACACTGCAGATTGACCTGGATCTCAAAGAAACGTTCCAGATCACGTCTTGCGGAGCTTGCGATTTTTTTGAGCATGCTGCCGTGCTTGCCGATAATGATGCCCTTATGGGAATCACGCTCGCAGTAGATCACAGCAGAGATATCCAGCAGATCCTTGTCATCACGTTCCGTCATGGATTCAACAGTAACAGCGATACCATGCGGCACTTCGTCATTGAGCAGGCGCAGCAGCTTTTCACGCACCATCTCCGCTGCGAGCACACGTTCAGGCTGGTCGGTGAAGGAATCGTCCGGGAAGAAATGTACGGAGGGTTTTGCCAGCTCTTCTGCCGCTGTCATGATCTCCTCGATGCCATCGTGTTCCGATGCGCTGACCGGAATGATGGCGTGGGGCTGGTATTCATTGTTCAGACGCAGCAGCAGCGGCATCATGGCAGATTTGTCCTGCAGGAGATCGACCTTGTTCACCACAATGATGCAGGCGATCTTTTTGTCACGGATGGATTTGAGCATGGCTTCATCCTGTTCGTGCAGCTTTTTGGTGCAGTCGATCACATAGAGCACAGCGTCCGCATCCGCAGCGGAGCTTTCCGCTGTTTTCAGCATATGTGTACTGAGCTTATTCTTCGGCTTATGAAGTCCCGGGGTATCAATGAACACATACTGGGTCTCGTTTTTGGTGAGAATACCGGTGATGCGTGTGCGGGTAGTCTGGGACTTGCTGCTGACAGCAGCGATCTTTTCACCGATGAGTGCATTGAGCAATGTGGATTTACCGGCGTTGGTTCTGCCGGAGAGTGTCAGAAATATTGTTTTTGTCATTCGTATTCCTTTCCGTTATTCAGTGACAAACGTCATGTCTCTGGAAATTCCAAGCTTTTCAAGGACTGCCTCTTCCTTTTCACGCATGATCCGCTCGTCAAGCTTGCTGGTCTCATGGTCGTAGCCGAGCAGATGCAGCATCGAGTGCACAGTCAGGAATCCGATCTCACGATCGAGGGAATGGCCGTAGATATTTGCCTGCTTGACTGCAGTTTCAATGGAAATGACGATATCACCCAGCAGCACAAATCCGGTTTCGGAATTGGTTTCCATCGTACCGTCGGAATCCGTCAGCGGGAAGGAGAGAACGTCGGTAACGCTATCCTTGTTACGGTATACCTTGTTCAGGCTGCGGATCTCATTGTTGGAAACGAAAGAAACACTGACTTCGGCATTCTTCGTAAAGCCCTCGGAAACGAGTACTGCATGACAGCAGCGGCGGATCAGAAGGCGGATGCCGGAAGGAATTTTAATATTGACCTGATTGTTTTTGACGTAGACTTTTAATTTACCTGTTTGCTGCATTAGAATTTTCTCCCTTCCTTATGGTAGGCTTCATAAGCCTTAATAATATCCTGTACAATTTTGTGACGGACAACATCCTTATCCGAAAAACGGATGGTGGCAATGTCATCCACATGGCGCAGAACTTTCATGGCTTCGATCAGACCGGATTTGCGTTTTTCCGGCAGGTCGATCTGGGTAATATCACCCGTAATGACCATCTTGCTGCCCTCGCCGAGTCGTGTGAGACACATTTTGATCTGTTCGGAAGTTGTGTTCTGTGCTTCATCAAGAATGATGAACGCATTATCGAGTGTGCGCCCTCTCATGTAGGCGAGCGGTGCAACCTCGATGATGTTCTTTTCCATATGCCTTGCAAAGGTCTCGGCACCGAACATGTCAAACAATGCGTCATAGAGCGGACGCAGGTACGGATCGACCTTTTCCTGCAGATCGCCCGGCAGAAAACCGAGTTTTTCGCCTGCTTCCACTGCGGGACGTGTGAGGATGATCTTCTGCACCTCATGCGCACGGAATGCACGCACAGCCAGTGCAACCGCCAGATAGGTTTTGCCCGTGCCGGCAGGACCGACGCCCAGAACGATTGTATTTTTCGCAATGGCGTCCACGTATTTTTTCTGCCCCACGGTTTTAGGCCGTACGACCTTTCCACTCGTTGTAATGCAGATGCCGTCACCCTTGAAATCCTGCAGCGCTGCAGCCTGCCCGTCGGAGACCATGGAAGTCACATAGCGGACAGTCTGCTCTGTCAGATGCTGTCCCTTTTCTGCAAGATCCATCAGCAGGCGGATCGCACTTGCAGCTTGTTCTACCTGCTCCGGCTCACCGCTGATGTGTACATCGGCACCACGGCAGAAGAGGACAACGTTATATTCACGCTGGATCGCATTGAGATTTTCATCGCAGCTGCCCAGCAGCTCCGGAATTTTTGCCGGATTCTGAAGATTTACTATTTTTTCGGACATGAATTTATCTGGCTCACTTTCTGACTCAGCAGCCCCTGAACGGAGTCTGCGTTTTACATTAATTATTATACCACATTTTCCCTGATCATTGCAATAGGAAAACGAATTTTTAACAATAAAAAACAGAGTTTTTTCAGAAATTTCATATTGTTCATCCATAAATTTAAAATGAAACAGGAGGATCGTGCTGCCTTCAAAAATATTTTTGAGAAAATTTGAAAAAACACTTGACAAATCAGTGATTACAGGGTATAATAATATACGAAAACAAAGCAGGCACATTTTGTGACTCACCGTTTGACCCGACAAAGTCGTTTGCCGAAACGGTCAATATGTTATTCAGCCCATACAGATGCACAGCGTCTGCGTAAGGGATGGAATGATGTAGTGGTGAGTGCAGACCTGTGTCCGCACTCATTTTTGTTTTAAATTTTTATGCTTGGGGGTGCCCGCAATAAGTAAGCAGGACATGCAGATCAATGAAATGATCAGGGACAAGGAAGTTTTGGTCATCGACACCGACGGTACAAAGCTGGGCGTGATGTCAGCGAAGGACGCACAGAAGATTGCTTATGACAAGAATCTCGACCTTGTAAAAATGGCGTCGCAGGCAAAGCCGCCTGTATGCCGAATCATGGATTACGGTAAATACTGTTTTGAACAGCAGAAGCGTGAGAAGGAAGCAAGGAAGAATCAGAAAGTGATGTCCATCAAGGAAATCAGAATGTTTTCCGCAATTGACACACACGACTTTGAGACCAAGGTGAATCAGGCGATCAAATTCCTGAGTTCGGGCGATAAGCTGAAGGTTTCTGTCAGATTCCGTAAGCGTGCGATCGCTCATCCGCAGATCGGTGAAGAACTGCTGAATCGCTTCAAGGAAGCATGTGCTGAAGTCGGAACGGTTGAAAAACCTGCGAAGATGGAAGGGCGCAGCATTGTAATGTTCATATCCCCGAAGGCATCCAAGTAAAAAGGAGGAACTACTCATGGCAAAGGTGAAAGTAAAAACACATTCCGGTGCTAAGAAGCGTTTCAAGCTCACAGCAAACGGCAAGGTAAAGTATCAGCACACAAACAAGCGTCACAGACTGACCCAGAAGGACACAAAGCGTAAGAGAATCGCTAGAGGCGCAGGCGTTGCAGACGTAACTAACGCACCGACAATCAAGAAGCTCGTTCCTTATCTGTAAGCGAAAAGCCAACGGATCAAAACGAAGCGTAAAATTTGAAATACACGGAGGTAGATGACAATGGCACGTATTAAGGGTGCAATGATGACTCGTAAGAGAAGAAATAAAACTCTGAAGCTGGCTAAGGGCTACTTTGGCGCTAAGAGCAAGCATTTCAAGATGGCGAAGCAGGCCGTAATGAAGTCCGGCCAGTACGCATACATCGGCAGAAAGCAGAAGAAGAGAAACTTCAGACAGCTCTGGATCACCAGAATCTCTGCAGCAGCTAAGATGAACGGCATGAATTACTCCACATTCATGAACGGCTGCAAGAAGGCAGGCATTACTCTGAACAGAAAGATGCTCTCTGAGATCGCAATCAACGATGCAGCAGGCTTTGCAGCAATCGCTGAGAAGGCAAAGGCAGCACTTTGATTTTCGCCAAAACACGCTCTTTTTTGATCAAGAGCGTGTTTTGTTGTACCACCAGAAATTTTTCGACGAGGTGATCTACCGTGCACGAACCGATCAGAATTACAGCAAAGGATAACCCTTCCATCAAACATTACCGCCGTCTGCGTGATCAGAAAAAGGCACGCAAAGCGGAGGGCTTGTTTGTGATTGAGGGGCTTCGCATTGTATGTGATGCACTGCAGAAAACAGGCTGCGTACAGCAGCTGCTTGTCACGGACAGTGCCTTCGAAAAGCATGGTACCCTCCTCATGGGGCAAATTCAGGAAACTGGCAAATTATTGCAGATTCCCGATGCGCTCGGCACACAGCTGTCGGATACGGAGCATACGCAGGGGATTTTTGCCATCTGCCGGATTCCGGAACGGAAACCGATCGAAAATGCACTTAAATCTGACGGGCGTTATCTTGTTCTGTGCAATCTGCAGGATCCCGGCAATATGGGAATGGTGCTGCGGACAGCGGATGCGCTCGGTGTTGATGCGGTACTTTCCTGCGGAAGCTGTGAGCTTTACAGCCCGAAAGTCGTTCGTGCGACGATGGGTTCGGTATTTCGCGTTCCCGTTTATGAGGAATCCGATGCTTTCGTTTTGCTTGAAAAACTGCATCATTCCGGAATCTCCACCTATGCGGCTGTTCCGGCAAAGCATGCGGTGCCTCTGCCGGAATGTGCATTTGCTGACGGCAGTGCGGTCTGGATCGGCAATGAGGGGAACGGATTGCCTGCGGATGTGATCGACGGCTGCGATACTGCAGTAACAATCCCGATGCAGGGGGGACCTGAATCACTCAATGCCGCAATGGCAGCAGGAATTCTGATGTGGGAAATGATGAAAAACAAGGGGTGATTATATGACACAGGATGAGAAAACAAAATACTGGCTTTGGCTTGTGATGGTATTCGGTGTTGCAAATGTCAAAACACTGGAACTTGTACAGATGCATGCCTCACTCAAAGAGCTGTATTATGTTCTGCATGATCCGGATTGCAGTTTGCTCAATGAAAAAGAACGCCTGAACGTCCGCAAAATTTCACTCAGTCAGAGTGAGAGCGTGATGGCTTACTGCGAGAAAAATGGAATCGGAATCATGACATGGGACAGCGAACTGTACCCCGAATCACTGCGGCATATCTACAATCCACCTGTTCTCTTGTTTTATAAAGGTGAACCGACACTGCTGCATCAATCCATGCTCCTGACGGTTGTCGGAACGAGAAGACCTTCCCAGTACAGTCTGCGTGTCTCCGACTGGCTCTGCCATGATCTGGCAAAATGCGGTATCGTGCTTGCCAGCGGATGTGCCGTGGGACTGGATACCTCGGCGCATAAAGCATCGCTTGATGAAGGAAAGCCCACCATTGCTGTGCTGGGCTGCGGTGTGGATTACGATTATCCAAAGGAAAACCGTGCGCTCAAGCAGAAGATCGTGGAAAACGGATTGCTTCTCTCCGAGTACTTTCCGGGAACGCCGCCGAATGGCTATCATTTTCCGATCAGAAACCGTATTCTTGCAGGTATCAGCGAAGCGGTGCTTGTGATTGAAGCAGGTGCCAGAAGCGGCGCTCTGATTACAGCAAACCTTGCATGTGAACAGGGAAAGCAGGTCTTCTGTGTACCGCCGGCGGATTTGTTTGATGCAAGATACAGCGGTGTTGTGAATTTCCTGCGGGACGGCGCTTACCCTGTTTTTAATTATCTGGATATCCTGTACACATATTATCTGAGCTATCCGCATAAACTAGCGCTGTTCGACGAAGAAAAGGCTTCCAGAACGCAGGATTCCCTGATTTTCGATGAAGAACCTGCACCGAAAAAAGCGGTTCGCAGTGCCCCTGCACAGGTGCGGACGCAGGCAAAAGCCAGTGCACCTGCTGAGAAAAAACCTGCTGCGGTACCGGATGATCTTCCGGAGACCCATCGCAGGATCCTCACATTTTTGCAGGGCGGCGGTCAGAGTATGAATGCGATCTGCTGTCATCTGGAACTTGATTTTCAGGACGTCACCATGGTAATGATGGAGCTTGAAATTGCAGGCTATGTTATTAATACAGAAAGAGATTTATTTGAGCTGCCGGATGCATAATCCTATGGCATTTTGCGGTAGAAAGGAGTGTGCGTTGTCCGCGCGGACAACGGATTTATGGCAAATTTAGTAATTGTAGAGTCTCCGGCGAAAGCCAAGACCATTCAGAAATACCTTGGAAAGGATTTTGTTGTTATCGCTTCGATGGGGCATGTCCGTGACCTCCCGAAGTCCAAGCTGGGCGTGGATGTGGAAAATGGCTTCACACCGCAGTACCTGGATATGAAGGGGAAGGAAGAGGTCATTAAGGATCTGAAAAAACGTGCGAAAAAGAGCGATTGTGTCTACCTCGCAACTGACCCGGACCGTGAGGGCGAAGCGATCTCCTGGCATCTGGCGCAGATGCTTGGTCTGGATATGAATGCCAACAACCGTGTTGCATTCAATGAAATCACAAAAACCGGCGTACAGAGCGGTATGGCGAATCCTCATAAAATTGATCTGGATCTGGTCAATGCACAGCAGGCACGCCGTATTCTGGACAGACTTGTGGGCTACAAGCTCAGTCCTTTCCTCTGGAAGAAGGTCAAGCGTGGACTCTCCGCAGGTCGAGTGCAGTCTGTTGCCGTGCGTCTGATCGTTGACCGTGAGGAAGAGATCAGAGCATTTGTTCCGAAGGAGTACTGGAGCATTGACGCAAAGCTCCGCTCACCGCACAGCGCAAAGCAGTTTACTGCGAAACTTGCTGCAGTGGATGGCAAAAAGATCGAGATCGCAAACGAAGCGCAGGCGCAGATGCTCCTGCAGCGTCTGGAAAATGCGCCCTTCATCGTGACTGGCATCAAGAAGCGTGTCACAAAGAAACAGCCCGCACCGCCGTTTATTACGTCCACCCTTCAGCAGGAAGCTTCCAAGCGACTGGGCTTCCAGTCCAAGCGCACCATGAAAGCGGCGCAGGAGCTTTACGAAGGTATTGATGTGGACGGAATGGGCGCAGTCGGTCTGATCACCTATATGAGAACGGACAGCCTTCGTATTTCTGCCGATGCACAGGCAGCGGCAGCGGATTATATCAAGGCAACGTATGGTGAGAATTATCTTCCCTCCAAGCCCCGTGTATTCAAAACCAAGAAGAATGCACAGGATGCGCACGAAGCGATCCGTCCGACGATGCCCGAGCTGACCCCCGAGCGTGTCAAGAACAATCTGACCACCGACCAATATAAGCTGTACAAGCTGATCTGGGAGCGTTTCATTGCGAGCCAGATGGCAAATGCGCTCCTCGATACTGTTTCCGTTGACATCGACGCAGAGGGATGCCTCTTCAAGGCATCGGGCTATTCCGTGCAGTTCGACGGCTTTACCGTGCTGTACGAGGAGAAGAACGAGAACGAGGAAGAAAACCAGAAAATGCTTCCCCTGCTTGCAATCAACGACGTACTCAAGGTACTCGGACTTGACGGCAACCAGCACTTTACCCAGCCGCCTGCAAGATATTCGGAAGCGACCCTGATCAAAGCACTCGAAGAAAACGGAATCGGCAGACCGAGTACCTATGCTCCGACAATTACGACCATCTTAGCAAGAATGTATGTGGAGCGTGAGGGAAAGCAGCTCAAGCCTACAGCACTTGGCGAGGTCATCACCCAGTTGATGAAGGAGCATTTTGAGCACATTGTCGATACAGCTTTCACAGCAAAGATGGAAACCAATCTTGATAATGTCGAGCAGGGAACAGCGGATTGGGTGGAAACGCTCGATACGTTCTATCAGGATTTTTCCAAAACACTTGCAGAGGCAGAGGATGCCATGGACGGCAAGCACGTCAAGATCCCGGATGAGGAGACTGATGTTGTCTGCGAACAATGCGGCAAGAATATGGTCATCAAGATCGGCAGATTCGGCAAATTCCTTGCCTGCCCCGGCTTCCCCGAATGTAAGAATACCAAGAAGATCGTACAGGAAACCGGCGGCAGCTGCCCGCTTTGCGGTCAGAAGGTCATTCTGAAAAAATCCAAGCGTGGCCGCAGCTTCTATGGCTGCAATGGCTACCCGGACTGCAACTTTATGACATGGAATGTCCCGACTGAGGAAACCTGTCCGCAGTGCCAGTCCACCCTCTTCCAGAAGGGCGGAAAGTCCGGTAAGCTTGTTTGTGAAAAACCGGAATGCGGTTATGAACGGAGTCTCAAGTAATGACAAATGAAGCAATTGTTGTCGGCGGCGGTCTTGCCGGCTGTGAAGCTGCATGGCAGCTTGCAAATGCAGGAATCGCTGTCCGATTGTATGAAATGAAGCCCCATCGTTACAGCCCGGCACATCACCATGAGGGGCTGGCAGAGCTTGTATGCTCGAATTCCCTCAAGGCATCCCGTCTGGGATCTGCCGGCGGTCTGCTCAAGACCGAAATGGAAATGCAGGGCTCGCTCCTTGTACGCTGCGCAAAGGCATGTGCCGTTGCTGCAGGCGGTGCACTGGCAGTGGACAGAGAACAATTCTCTGCAATGGTTACAAAGGAGATCGAGGAACATCCCTTGATTACCGTTATCCGTGAGGAGCTGACGGAACTGCCGCAGAAAAATGCGGTCATTGCTACGGGTCCTCTGACATCGGATGCGCTCTCTGAGAAGATCGAACAGCTCTGCGGCAGCAGACTCAGTTTTTTTGATGCTGCTGCACCTGTTGTTGCAGCGGACAGTCTGAATATGGATCTGGTATTTGCACAGTCAAGATATGACCGTGGCGATGCAGATTATCTCAACTGTCCCATGAATAAAGAAGAATATGAAGCATTCTGGGAAGCGCTTGTCCATGCAGAAAAAGCGCCGCTCCATGAGCATGACAAGGCGGCATTCCGTGTGTACGAAGGATGCATGCCGGTCGAAGTGCTTGCTTCCCGTGGAATTGATACGCTGCGCTATGGACCGCTCAAGCCCGTAGGCCTGCAGGATCCGAGAACGGGCAGACGTCCCTATGCCGCTGTTCAGCTGCGGCGTGAAAATAAGGATGGCACAATGTTCAATCTGGTCGGTTTCCAGACAAATCTGAAATTCGGCGAGCAGAAACGGGTATTCGGCATGATTCCCGGACTGGAAAACGCAGAATTTCTGCGCTATGGTGTAATGCACCGCAATTTCTTCCTCGACAGCCCGAAGCTTCTTGATGCGGATTATTCCCTGAGAGGGGCGGAAAATCTGTTTTTTGCAGGACAGATGACGGGCGTGGAAGGCTATATGGAATCCGCCGCAAGCGGTATCATTGCAGGCAAGAGCCTCGCCAGAAAGCTGATGGGAAAGCCTGCCTATGTTCTTCCGAGAGGAACCATGATGGGGGCACTGGCTGCTTATATCAGCGGCGACTGTGCCGCAGATTTCCAGCCGATGGGTGCGAATATGGGTCTGCTGCCGCCCCTGACGGAGCGGATCCGTGACAAGCAGGCAAGATATCTGAAAGTAGCCGAACAGGCGGTTGCAGTGCTGGAAGAAGCGCTGCAGGTACTGGAAACGGAGTGATAGTATGAAAATTATCGTGGATGGATTCGGCGGCGATCATGCACCGCAGGAGGTCATCAAGGGCTGTAAGCAGGCACAGGACGAACTGGGTGTTCAGATTGTACTGAGCGGTGATACCGAGCAGCTGCGCAAGGCTGCAAAAGAGATGCAGATTGACATTTCCGGTTTCGAGCTCCTGCATGCCCCTGACGTGTTTGATATTCATGCGCAGCCGACCACCATTCTGAAAGAAGGAAAGAATACATCGCTTGCGGTTGGTCTGCAGGCATTGCGTGACGGCAAGGGCGATGCCTTTGTCAGCGCAGGAAGCACCGGCGGTCTTGTCGCAGGTGCGACCTTTATTACCAAGCGCATCAAGGGTGTCAAGCGTCCTGCGCTTGCCCCCATTCTCCCGACCGCCAAGGGTCACATGATGCTCATGGACGCAGGTGCGAACGTGGACTGCCGCCCCGAAATGCTCGTGCAGTTCGCTATTATGGGCAGCGCCTATATGGAACGTGTCAAGGGCGTGAAAAACCCTCGTGTCGGACTTTTGAATGTTGGTGCGGAGGATACCAAGGGCAGGGAACTTGAGCAGCAGGCATACAAGCTTCTGCAAACTGCACCGGTCAATTTTGTGGGCAATGCGGAAGCAAGAGAACTGCCATCCGGTGATTTTGACGTTGTGGTAAGTGATGGCTTTTCCGGAAATATCGCACTCAAGCTTTACGAAGGTATGGGCAGCTTTTTCAAGGGCAAGCTCAAAAGCTGGTTCAGCGGGATCGGCGGAAAGCTTGCGGCTGTGATGATCCTCGACAAGATCAAGGCTTTCCAGAAAAGCATGGACTATAAAGAAGAGGGCGGTGCTGTGCTGATGGGCATTTCCAGTCCTGTGATCAAAGCACATGGCAGCTCCGATGCCAGAGCATTTTTCAATGCTGTTCGTCAGGCAAAAAAATGCGTTGAAGGCAATATTACTGCGACCATTGCGCAGACGGTTGCAGAGATGAAGGGAGAAGAATAATGGAACCTGATTTTTCCCAGTTTGAGAAAATCATCGGAATTACCTTTCAGAATAAAGACCTGATTTATGAGGCGCTTTCCCATTCTTCCTATGCAAACGAGAAGAAGAAGCAGCGCCGCAGCAATGAACGGCTGGAGTTCCTTGGCGACAGTGTGCTGTCCATCGTGGTCTCCCAGTTCCTGTTTGAAAATTATCCGGATCTGCCGGAGGGGGAGCTGACCAAGATCCGTGCAGCACTCGTCTGTGAGAAGTCGCTGCATCGCTTTGCGCTGCAGATCTCACTGGGTGACTACCTTCTGCTTGGCAAAGGCGAAGCCCACACCGGCGGCAGACAGCGTCCCTCAATTCTGGCGGATGCATTTGAAGCAGTCATTGCGGCGATCTATCTCGATGCCGGCATAGAAGCGGCAAGAAATCATATCCTGCGATTCATTCCGAAGAATCTGCCTGCGAACCGTTCGATGCTCTACGGCGATTATAAAACCGCACTGCAGGAAGTGATCCAGAAGAATCCCGAGGAAAAGGTGGAATACATGCTCATTCACGAATCCGGCCCCGACCACAGCAAGACGTTCTCTGTGGAGGTTTGCCTCAATTCCAATGTCATCGGCAGGGGAACGGGCAAGAGCAAAAAGGAAGCCGAACAGATGGCAGCAAAGGAAGCACTGGAACTGATGGGCTATGAAACATAAGAATATCGCCATTTTTGTGCCGCATGCAGGCTGCCCCCATGCCTGTGCTTTCTGTAACCAGAAAACGATCACTGCGCAGGAGGAAATCCCCCGTGCGGCGGATGTACATCGCATCTGTGCGCAGGCGTATGCGGAGATCTCTGACCGCCGTAATACGGAAGCTGCATTCTTCGGCGGCAGCTTTACAGCGATCCCACGGGACTATATGCAGGAGCTGCTCGAAGCGGTACAGCCCTTTTTAGGGGAAGATGGCTTCTCCGGTATCCGCATTTCCACACGCCCCGACTGCATCAGCAGAGAAGTGCTCACGCTTCTGAAAGACTACGGTGTAACGGCGATCGAACTCGGTGCACAGTCCATGTGCGACCATGTCCTTGCGGCGAATGACCGTGGACATACCGCACAAGATGTTGTGAATGCCTGCGGACTGATTCGGGAATATGGCTTTGAATTGGGATTGCAGGTGATGCTCGGGCTGTACAAAAGCAGCTGGGAGGATGAATGGAACACAATGGAGCAGGTCATTTCCCTGCATCCCGATACCGTCCGCATCTATCCCGTTGTCATTCTCAAGGGAACAAGACTTGCAGAACTGTATGAAGCCGGTATCTATGAACCCTTTCCGACATCGGAAAACGTGGAGGACTATCCAATTCCGACATCGGATAACGTGGAGGACTATCCAACAGAACTCGAGGACATGATCGACTGTACCGCTGCGATGATGGAAGAATATCTGAATGCAGGCATCCGCATCATCAAGGTCGGACTCCATGCCAGTGAATTTGTGGAGCAGGATATGGTGGGAGGCTACTATCATCCGGCATTTCGGGAACTCTGCGAAAGCAGGATCTACCGTAGCAGGATGGAGCATCTTCGCAGCAAACGTGCCGGGATCACAGCACGGGTGGCATATTCCGAAGAAAGTTGCAGGCAGATCAGCGAAAAGCTGAAAATGCCCTGTACCTTTGCCGTCAATCCATCCTGTATCAGCAAGGCTGTAGGACAGAAAAGAGCGAATATTCTGTATTTTCAGAAAATGGGCACAGCGGTGAAAATCATCGGCGATGAACGTCTGAAAGAATATGAGATTGAATTAAGGGAGTAACAAATGTACTTAAAATCCTTGGAATTGCAAGGCTTCAAATCCTTTCCGGATAAGATCAAACTCAATTTTGATAAAGGTCTGACTGCCGTGGTCGGACCGAACGGCAGCGGAAAAAGTAATATCGGTGACTCCGTGCGCTGGGTGCTGGGTGAGCAATCTACCAAGACTCTGCGTGGAAATAAGATGGAGGACGTTATTTTTTCCGGTACTGTTGCAAAAAGACCCATGGGCTTTGCGGCGGTCACACTGGTCATTGACAACAGTGAAGGCAGGCTCGAGGGCTACGGCGATGAAGTAAGCGTCACCCGAAAGCTTTACCGCAGCGGTGACAGTGAATACCGCATCAACGGCAAATCCGTCAGACTCAAGGACATCAATGAGCTGTTCATGGATACGGGTCTCGGACGGGACGGTTATTCCATCATCGGACAGGGAAGAATTGCCGAGATCGTCGGCGCTAAGAGCAATGACCGCCGTGAGATCTTTGAAGAAGCGGCAGGTATCTCCAAATTCCGTTACCGTAAGCTGGAAGCCGAACGAAAGCTGGATGCAGCGGAAGAAAATATGCTCCGGCTGAAGGATATCGTTTCCGAGCTGGAGAGCCGTGTTGAGCCGCTTCGTCTGCAGGCTGCGAAAGCCGAAAAATTCCTTGTACTGGCGCAGGAGGAGAAATCACTGGAGATTTCCGTCTGGGTAGACCAGTTATCTGTTCTGCAGGAGAAAATTAAGGGATTGAGCGAAAAACTGCTTGTCAGCAGAACGGAATATGAAAATGCCGAGCGTGATATTGCTGATGAAGAAGAAAAGATCCAGAACTGTTACCGTATGATGCAGCAATGCTCCGTGGAAGCAGAAGAAGCCCGTGTCAAGGTCGCAGAGCTCCGGGATTTTGCGGCACGCACAAAGGCGGAGATCGCCGTGTTGAAAAATGATGTCGTGCACCATGAGGAGGCGCAGCGTATTGCACAGGAGCGCCATGCACAGGAGCAGCTTGACCAGCAGCAGCGTATTGCACAGCTTGCGGAAGCGGAGAAAACCGCACAAAAAATGCAGCAGCTTTGTCTGGAAACAGAACGGGCGCTCGAGCAGGCGAAAGCAGAATTTGAACGGATGGAAGATGCCTACCGTGAGGAAGACGAGAAGTCCCGTCTTGCGGATGAGCAGCTGCATAAGCTCTATCTGCGCCGCAGTGAACTGCAGTTCGAGATCCGTACCGCAGAGGAAAAGGAATCCCAGATCACAGCGGATATTTCCGATCTGAAGGTACATGCCGCTGCAGACGCCCAAAAGCTCTCGGAAGCGGAGGCAGCTTATGCCGAGGCACTGCGTGCCATGCAGGAGATGCAGCGGAATGTCACGCAGCAGGAAACTGCAATCTCTGACAGCCGTCAGGCTTACCAGAATCTGCAGCAGCAGAAAAAAGAAGCGGAGGAGCAGTTCCGGCAGTACGGCTTCCAGCTTCGTGATAAGAAACAAAGACATCGGTTCCTGACCGATTTGGAAAATAATATGGAGGGCTTCTCCGGCAGCGTCAAGAGCATCATGCGCAGCGTGAGACAAGGAACGCTGCGAGGTGTGCTCGGAACTGTGGCACAGCTCATTCAAGTGGACAGCCGGTATGGAATTGCCATTGAAACTGCATTGGGCGCATCCGTGCAGCATCTGATCGTTGAGAACGAAGAAGCTGCAAAGGCAGGTATCCGCTACCTCCGGGACAACCGTGCAGGACGTGCAACCTTTCTGCCGCTGACTTCGATCCGCGGCAAGAAGCTCACAGAGCAGGGCTTGCAGAATCAGAAGGGCTTTGTTGCAATTGCAAGTGATCTTGTGGAATGCGATGCTGCCTACCGAAATATCGCAGAATCCCTCCTCGGCAGAATTGTCATTACAGAGGATATTGACTGCGGAACGGACATTGCCAAGCGTTATGGATACCGTTTCCGTATTGTGACCATGGATGGTCAGGTCATTAATGCCGGTGGTTCGTTCACCGGTGGTTCTGTCCAGAAAACGGGCGGTATGCTGACCAGAAAAACTGAGCTGAATGAACTGCAGCGTGCGATCGAAGCACTTGCCAAGCAGTGTGCACAGGCGGAAGAGAGCGCTCGCCGCTGCGCAGAACAGGCAAATGCAGCAGAACAGATGCTGCAGCAGGAGACCGACAAATTTACTGCACTGCAGCAGGAATTCCTGCAAACGCAGAGCGAAGCGGAGCGCCATGCATTCCCCGTGGCGCAGTACCGCCGTCAGGCACAGGAGCAGGAGAGCCGTATGACGGCACTGCAGAAGAATGCCGATTCCGCAAAGCAGGCAGTTGCAGATGCAAAGCAAGCATACGAAACACTTCTGTGTGAGATTGCTGCTGCGGAAAGCGGTGTGTCCGGTGCGAAGGATCGCCGCACGGCACTGCAGTCCGAGCGCGAACGCCTGTCGGGACAGTATGGTGATCTGAAGATCCGTCTGGCGCAGGTGGAGAAGGATCAGGAAGCAGCGGAACATGCACTTGCACTTGCGCAGGAAGCAGTGGAAAGTGCGGACGCACGTGAAGCTGCATTCCATGCGGAGATCGAGGGCTACCGCAGTACTGCAGTCGAAAAAACACAGCAGGCTGAGGAAAAGGCGCAGGAACTTGCCAAAACAGAGACGGAGATCTCGGCAACGGAGCAAAAAGCCAAGCAGGCTTCGCAGGCGCATGATGAACAGAATATGCGCATCCGGCAGATGCAGAAGGGTCTGAACGAATTCCATGCAGCAAAGGAAAAGCTTTCCGCTGAGGTGACACGTCTTTCTGAGCGGGAAAATAATCTGAATGCGGAAAGTGACAGTATCATCGGAAAGCTGCTGGAGATCTATGAGTTGACCCGTTCGGAGGCACAGCAGATTGCGCACCCGATCGAGGATGCAGTTGCGGCGAAGAAACGCCTTTCCGAGCTGAAACAGAAGATCCGTGCGCTTGGCAGTGTCAATGTTGATGCGATCGAGGAGTACCGTGAGGTATCCGAGCGATATCAATTCCTCTCCGCCCAGATGGCAGATGTGCGAAGCTCCAAGAATGAGCTGGAAAAACTCATTGCTGAACTGACCGAAGAAATGTGCCGCATCTTTTCCGAAAGCTTTGCGGTCATCAACCAGAATTTCAAGGAGATTTTCCGTGATCTCTTCGGCGGTGGTAAAGCAGATCTGACGCTCACTGACCCCGAGCATGTTCTGACATCGGGCATCGAGATCAATGTCGCACCGCCCGGAAAGGTCATCAAGAATCTGATTTCCCTCTCCGGCGGTGAGCAGTCCTTTGTGGCGATCGCAATTTATTTTGCCATTCTGCGGCTGCGTCCGGCGCCGTTCTGTATCCTTGACGAGATCGACGCCGCACTTGATGAGGCAAATGTCCGCAAATATGCACGTTATCTCAAACAGTTTACGGATCATACCCAATTTGTGCTGGTTACCCACCGCCGCAGTGCGATGGAGGAGGCGAATGTCCTCTATGGTGTGACGATGCAGGAGGACGGCATCTCCCGTCTGCTCAAGCTGGAGCAGCCCGAGGATATTCCGCTTGAGGAAAACTGATCCGAATTATATATTTCGCTTTTGATAGAAGGAGGCTTTTTATGGGACTTTTTTCAAAAATTAAAGCCGGTCTGCAAAAAACAAGGGATGCCATGGTGCAGAAAATGCAGCGTGTGGTCAATTCCTTTACCAAGATCGATGAGGACTTATTTGAACAGCTCGAAGAAACCATGATCATGAGTGATATGGGCGTGGAAACTTCTGTGGAGATCTGTGCAAGACTGCGTAAGCTCGTCAAGGAACGTGGCGTGACCGATCCTGCAATGATCATGGAGCTGATCGAGGAGATCATCGGTGATATGATGGGGGACGATGTACAGCTGGATCTTTCCACCACACCGTCCGTGATCATGGTCATCGGCGTCAACGGCGCAGGCAAGACCACCACCATCGGCAAGCTCTGTCACCAGTTCAAGCAGGACGGCAAGCGTGTGATCGTTGCAGCTGCGGATACCTTCCGTGCGGCAGCCATTGACCAGCTCGAGGTCTGGACGCAGCGTGCAGGCGTGGAGATCGTCAAGCATGCTGAAGGCTCCGATCCGGCATCCGTTGTATTCGATGCCATTACTGCCGCAAAGGCAAGGGGCTGTGACGTGGTGATCGTGGACACTGCCGGCAGACTCCATAACAAGAAAAATCTGATGGATGAGCTTGCGAAGATCAATCGTATTCTCGAATCCCGTGCTGAGGGCTGTGCAAAGGAGATCCTTCTCGTGCTTGATGCCACCACCGGACAGAATGCGGTCAATCAGGCAAAGCTTTTCAGCGAGGTTGCCAATATTACCGGTATCGTGCTGACAAAGCTTGACGGTACTGCAAAGGGCGGCATCGTGGTTTCCATCAAAAATGAGCTGGGCATTCCGGTCAAGCTTGTGGGTGTCGGTGAAAAGATCGACGACCTGCAGACCTTTGATAATACCAGCTTTGTCAAGGCACTTTTCGATCATTCCAAGGATGTGAAGCTCGAACAGCCGGGTGAGGAATCGGAGGAGGACGGAACAGATGCGTAAGATCGTACTGGCGACGAATAATCAGAATAAGCTGCGTGAGGTGCGTGAGATCCTGACACCGCTCGGAATTGAAGTTCTCTCCCAGCAGGAAGCCGGAACTCAGGTGAATCCCGAGGAAAACGGCACAACATTTGCAGAAAATGCCGAAATCAAAGCACGGGCAGTCTATGCGGAAGTACGGCTTCCTGTGATCGCAGATGACAGCGGTTTGTGCGTGGATGCACTTGACGGTGCACCGGGTGTGTATTCTGCAAGATTTGCACCGGAGGGTGAGCTGTGCGAAAAACTGCTTTCCGTGTTGGCGGAGGTTCCGCAGGAAGCGCGCAGCGCAAGATTTGTAACCGCCATTGCATTCCTGGATGAACAGGGAGAACTTACGCTCTGTGAGGGTGAATGCAAAGGCGAGATCGGCTATGAACAGCGTGGAACGAATGGCTTCGGGTATGATCCGGTATTTATGTACGGAGACCGTTCCTTTGCAGAGCTTTCCGCAGAGGAAAAGAATGCGGTCAGCCATCGTGCCAATGCATTGAAAAAGCTGTATACGGTATTAAAAGAAAGGTATGGTGAATAATATGCTGACAAGTAAACAGAGAGCACATCTGCGTGGAATCGCAGCAACCTATGAGACCATTTTCCAGATCGGAAAGGGCGGCATCAATGATAATCTGATTCAGCAGGTACTCGATGCACTGCGGAAGCGTGAGCTGATCAAGCTTCGTGTCCTCGATAATTCCATGCTGACTGCCAGAGAAGCGGCAGAGGAGATTGCAGAAAAGACAAAATCTGAAGTCGTACAGGTCATCGGCAGCAAATTTGTCCTGTGGAAGCGCAATCCGCAGGATCCCGTGATCGAACTGCCGAAGATTAAGAAATAATGCGCATCGGTATTTTCGGCGGAAGCTTCAATCCACCCCATAACGGACACCTCCATCTTGCAAAGAGCGTTCATGATGCCCTGCAGCTGGATGAGGTGTGGCTTGTCCCGGCAAAGCAGCCGCCGCACAAATCCGCTGCAGCTTATGCACCGGCGGAGGATCGGCTGGAAATGTGCCGCCTTGCTGCACAGACGTATCCGTGGATGCGGGCGGAGGATTATGAGCTGCGGCAGGATGGGGTCAGTTATTCGTATTATACGGTCACACATTTTGCCAAGAACTATCCCGATGCAGAATTCTTCTTCCTCATCGGCGGTGACATGCTCCGTATTTTTAAAAAATGGTACCGCTGGCAGGACATCCTGCAGTATACGGCGATCGCAGCAATAGCCCGTGAGCCGCAGGAATATGCAGAGCTTGCAAAATGTGCGCAGGAGTTACGTCAATATGGTGAAATCCACCTTCTGAATGTGGAAACTATTACCATATCTTCCACAAAAATTCGGGACAATGTACAGAAAAGACAGAATAATTCTTGCTATTTGCCAGAAAAAATAGTACAATATATAAATGAGAGAAATTTATATGCTGGAAGTGATAACTGATGTATCATATTAAGGATCAGATCGCCTATCTGGAGCAGCATCTTTCCCCGAAACGATTCAAGCATTCCTGTAACGTCGCACGGGCAGCCAGACAGCTTGCACAGAGATATGGGGCAGACGTAGAAAAGGCATATTTTGCCGGCCTCATGCATGATATCTGCAAAGAAATGCTGTTTGAAGATCAGGAACGGCTGATGCAGGAAGGGGACTTTGCACCGGATCTTGCGGAGCTGCATTCCAAGAAGCTCTGGCACGGCATTGCCGGTGCGCAGCTTCTGCGAAAGGAATTCGGGATCAAAGACCGTGACATTCTCAATGCTGTGCGGTTCCATACTGTAGGCAGACCGGAAATGTCGCTGCTGGAAGAAATCATTTACATGGCGGATATGATCTCTGATGAGCGTGATTATAAAGGCGTGAATAAAATGCGCAAGCTGGCCCAGGAAGATCTGCAGGCAGCAATGCTGGAGGCTTTGCGTGATTCGGCGGCTACTGTTCTGAAAAAAGGTGTGATGCTGCCGGAATACAGCATCGCTGCATACAATTATTACCTTCTGCTTTTGAGAAAGGAAGATGGAAAATGAGCAAGAGGAAAAAAACAGCTGCTTCCTCTGCAGCCGTCAACATCGGTGTCAAGATCGGTTCCATTGTCATGACGCTTGTTCTGATGGCAGTCATGATCCTGAACGCACCGATTGTGGTTTACCAGCATTCTGATGGAACGGTAACTACCAGACAGAATGTTTCCATGATTCGCTATTTCAAGATGTGGCGCCCCATGGAGGAGATGGAAGGTACGATCTCCAAAACGGATTTCAGTGAAGTTGAGCTGCGCAGTGATGCGGAGGTTCATGAACTCAAGGACGACGGTCTGGATCTGCCGCAGGTCATTGAGGGACAGTTTACCGTGCTCTTCCTTGGTTTCGATTCTGTGACCAATGGCAGCGGCGATCTGCATGACGTGAATTATGTGGTGCAGTTCAATCTGCTGACGGCGAGCATGAATATTCTGCAGATTCCCCGTGACAGCTATATGCCCGACTACACAAGTTCTCCGACAAAGAAATTCAACAGCATTCATGCAAACGGTGACTCCTCTGTGATCAACATCCAGCGTGTGGTAAATGCCGTGCAGGAAAGCTTCGGCATTCCGATCGACGCATATGTGACCACAACCTGTGATAATATCGTGGATATTGTGGATATCATCGGCGGCATTCCGATCAATATGCCCTATACTGTGGTTTATGAACCCGACAAGATCATTTACGAGGGCGAGCAGGTGCTCAATGGTACCCAGTCCGAGTGGTTTGTCCGCTGCAGATACGGCATCGGCGGAGACGGCAGTGATATCGGCAGAATCCAGTCCCAGCGTATCTTCCTTGCAGCTGCAATGAAGAAGGTGCTGGATATGGGCGATTTCAAGCTGATGTCCGCAATGACGGAGATCTATGAGCAGCAGCTTCTGGGTACGGATCTGAGTATGGAAGAGATCAGCATGCTGGCGGATCTCGGTTCCACGATCAGCATGGAGAATGTCAACATCTATATGGTGCCCGGTGAAGCTTCCATGTCCTATGGACAGTCCATCTGGTCCATTCATAAGCGTGCAGCGCTTGATATCGTGAATGCGCATTTCCGTACACAGCAGATACCGCTGCAGCCGGAACAAAGCGCAATCGTTGAGTGGGTTCCCGAGGGCAGCTATCAGAGTACGCTGCATGATGATACAGAACAGAACTTTGAAGATATTTATAATCAGGATGAATAAAACGTAATTTTATAAGGAGATGAATGATATGACCGCAGAAGAAAAAATCAGAGAGATCGTACAGGCGCTTGATGCAAAGCGTGCAGAGGATATCCGTGTACTGAAGATCACGGAGCTTTCTGCGCTGGGTGATTATTTTGTCATTGCAAACGGTACCAGTACTACACATACCCGCACACTTGCGGACGAGGTGGATTTCCGTCTCGGTCAGCAGGGCATCGAACCTGCACATAAGGAAGGCATGAATGGTTCTAACTGGTACATTCTTGACTATTCCGATGTGATCGTGCATGTGTTCTATCAGGAAATGCGCAGCTTCTATCGTCTTGAGCAGCTCTGGGCGGATGCAGAAGAGGTTGATATTTCGCAGTTCCTCGTAAAGGAAGACTAATGGAGCAGGGTAGAAAAATCGTTTACGGTATCGGGATCTATTTGGTTGCCAAGAGCATTCTGAACATTGTGCTCGGCGGCTTTGGATTTTCAAATCTTGCGACCCTGATCCTGCAGGTCGGGCTGGCGCTGGTACTGTGCAAGGGCGTGCGAAATATGAATTATGTGACGGCAGTCATCATCGGACTGATCGCATTGTACCATTTGCCGGCAAACCTCAGAAATCTTCCCGCAAACTGGATCTATCTGACCGAGGGCGTGCTGGATATCGGTGCCGCAGCGCTTTTGGTTTTTGCAAAGGATGTTAAGGCGTTCTTTGCCTCTCGTAACTGATGTGGTGCCGCAGCGGCACTGCTGAGTCATAGTGGAAATCATAGGAAAGAAGGAAATAGTATGGCAAAGTATGATTATGAACGCATTGAAAAGAAATGGCAGGGTTATTGGGATGAACACCATACCTTCCGTGCTGGAAACGACTATTCCAAGCCGAAATTCTATGCACTGGTAGAGTTCCCTTACCCGTCCGGTCAGGGTCTGCATATCGGTCATCCCAGACCTTACACCGCTATGGATATTGTATCCAGAAAGCGCCGTCTGGAGGGCTACAACGTACTCTTCCCGATGGGATGGGATGCATTCGGTCTGCCGACAGAGAATTTTGCGATCAAGAACAAGATCCATCCGGCGATCGTTACCGAAAAGAATGTGGCACGTTTCAAGGAACAGCTCAAGTCCCTCGGTCTGTCGTTCGATTGGGAGCGTGAGGTGAATACTACCGATCCCGATTACTTTAAGTGGACACAGTGGATCTTCATCCAGCTGTTCAAGCAGGGACTTGCTTACAAGAAGGAAATGGCTGTGAACTGGTGTACTTCCTGTAAGGTCGTTCTGGCAAACGAAGAGGTTGTCGGTGGCTGCTGCGAGCGATGCAACGGCGAAGTTGTCCGTAAGGTCAAGAGCCAGTGGATGCTCAAGATCACAGAATATGCACAGAAGCTGATCGACGATCTGGATGAGGTGAACTACCTCGACAGAATCCGTACCACCCAGACCAACTGGATCGGTCGCTCCGAGGGCGCAGAGGTGGATTTCAAGACCACCACAGGCGATACCCTGACTGTTTATACCACACGTCCGGATACCCTCTTCGGCGCAACCTACATGGTAATTGCTCCGGAGCATCCGATGCTCGAAAAGTGGGCTGGCGTGCTGGAGAATAACGACGAAATCGCAGCATATCAGGAAAAGGCTGCCAAGAAGTCCGATTTCGACAGAACCGAAATGAACAAGGACAAGACCGGCGTACAGCTCAAGGGCGTTCGTGCGGTAAATCCTGTCAACGGTAAGGAGATCCCGATCTTCATTTCCGACTATGTTCTGATGAGCTATGGTACCGGCGCAATCATGGCGGTTCCGGCACATGATGACCGTGACTGGGAGTTCGCAAAGGTATTCGGTATTGATATGGTCGAGGTTGTAGCCGGCGGCAATATTGAAGAAGCTGCATTCACCGACTGCGCAACAGGCGTGATGGTAAACTCCGGCTTCCTCACAGGTCTGAGCGTTGAGGATGCAAAGGTAAAGATCAAGGACTGGCTGGAAGAGAACCAGGTTGGTCACCGCAAGGTAAACTTCAAGCTTCGTGACTGGGTGTTCAGCCGTCAGAGATACTGGGGCGAACCGATGCCGCTCGTTAACTGCGAAAAGTGCGGCTGGGTTGCAATCCCAGAGGAAGAGCTGCCGCTGCGTCTGCCCGACGTAGAGAGCTATATGCCCACAGATAACGGCGAATCCCCGCTGTCCACACTGGAGAGCTTCATCAACACCACATGTCCCTGCTGCGGCGGTCCTGCAAAGCGTGAGACCGATACCATGCCCCAGTGGGCTGGTTCCAGCTGGTACTTCCTGCGTTACTGTGATCCGAAGAATGAGAATGCGCTCGCATCCAAGGAAGCACTCGAATACTGGATGCCCGTAGACTGGTACAACGGTGGTATGGAACATACCACAC